>JACRBZ010000077.1 GCA_016219185.1 Deltaproteobacteria bacterium | reverse complement strand
TCAATCAAACGCGAAATCAAGTCCACAAGTTCTTTTGATATCCCATTTCGAACCAAAGTCGATGTCTTCATACACAGCCTCTCCTTTTTTGTAGTATGAAAACATTATATACGGTAAATTAGTATTTTCCAAGTCCCTTATGAATAAAAAACTGCAAAATATCCATCTGTCCAAGCTCCAAAGGACGGCTGGCTTCAAACCGGTTTGCCTTCCGGGTCGACTTTCTGCTGGAGGCCTTGTACCCGTTAGCTTCCATAATTCGGCGTACTGTTCGAATGGATACTGTCTCAGCCTGTCTGCGCAGTTGGTTTCGAATCTGGCCCGGGCCATACCCCGGATTGGTCCGTCGGGTATCCAAAACCAACTGTTCCTGCTTTTCACTGATCTCTTTGATGCCCCTGCCACCGCGCTTTGTTTCGCGGGCTAAAAAGGCTTCCTTTCCAATTGCTTCTATCTCACGGCTCCAATCATAACCGTTGTGTAGTGCACCCCGGCTATCCGGGATGCTTCTTTAAAACCAATCGCTTTGGCATTCTCAACGATTGCAGCCTTCTGCTGCTGGTCAAACTGTTTCCCGCTCATAGCACTTTCTCCTTTCTTCTCGCTGGAGAAAATGTTACCTTTTTTCAAGCAGATTCTTATGAATTCTTACTATCAAATTCAATTAATCCGCTGTAATTATTACGCGCGAATATCCCATTTTTTAACTTATTACGCCTTTATCAATAATGATCTCCAAAAGTAAAAGTTGGGATATGGTGACGGATATTGATATAACTTACGACTCCCATCCATTATCTCTATGACCTGAACAGCCGGCTTATCGCCGAAACACTCCTTGATGGAACCGTGCTTCGGGAGTATATATCTTGATGGAGAACCAATAGCCCTGCGGGAATACCAGACCAATCCCGGCACTTATTATTTCATCAACGATCACCTCGGCACCCCGAGGCAACTGGTAACGGCCACCGGTACCATCGCCTGGCAGGCCGCATATCTCCCGTTCGGCAAGGCTCAGATCCAGACGGAGACGGTCAAAAACAACCTGCGTTTTCCGGGCCAGTACTTTGATGATGAGACCGGCCTGCATTATAACTGGAACAGGTTTTACGATCCGGAAACGGGGAGGTATGTGACGGCAGATCCGATTGGGCTTGATGGGGGGATGAATCTTTATGGGTATGTTGACAGTAATCCTGTAAATTTGATCGATCCATCAGGCCAGAATGCTATCGCTTGTACATTAGTTCCAGTAATTATTGGGGCTCAAATCATTTGGACGGCGATATGCAATAATCCACCGAAGCCAATACCTATACCGCAACCAACACCGAAACCGGATGAATGCGATGGTAGATGGACGTGCGAAACGAGTGTTTACGCTAATGTAAAAGGTGGTGGTCCACGTGAACGAGTTTCATTGGGGAAAGCGATCGGACATGGAAGTAGTAGATATGCGGCATATGAAGATATGTGTGATAAGGCTGAGGCCTTAATTCAAGCCAGTGGATACGCTGGAATTGGACATGGTCGAAGTTTTAAAGATGCACGTTGCTGGAGAAATTAAAGATGACTGATTCAGGTTCGAATATCAATGAATTGGTCTCTGTTTTAAGTTCACGAAAATGTGGTGATAGATTGTGGGAACTTGTTCGACAATGCCCAAAAGAGAGTTGCTATGAGATTCTAATCAAGTATTTTGAAGAATCAAAAGATGAAGATTATGAACTTCTTAAGGTTATGACTTTTTTTGAGAAAAAAAGAACTCTACATGCAATGATTAAAAAATACTATGATTCCGCTGCTTGGGATCATACTTGGGATTATCGAGATAATGTTGTCACTGCAATTGGAAACCTTGGAATGAGCTCTGCTCGGTTTTTCCTAAAGAAGATACTTCCAACATTAGACGATGGAATGGCAAGTGTTGTATATATTGTTATGGGCCAGATAGCAAAGAGAGAAGAAGAATTGATATGTGTGTTGGATGATCTTTCTATGAGACCTTCGTTCCAATCGTGGTCAAATCTTGGTATTGCTTTAGAATTTTTTATGAATCCAAGGAAAAAATACACTATATCGGACGAGACCTTTGTAAGAATATCAAAATACGAGCCATTTCCCGCACCGCGTGAATTAGTGCCTGAAGGACATGGGGACGGAAGCGGGGTGCGGGACGTACATTAATATATAAGTTATGATTAGACATTCTTAACATATTCAGATTTGAGAAGAAGCACGAATGAAGGCGGTTTAGGGGGTATCATTTTATTCTTTAACCGCCGTTTTCGTTGTCAAAGAGATCCATCTCATTATTTTTTCTCAAGAAGCCATCGGGTTCGATGCCGGCCTGTTAAAGGATGGCTCGCAGGGTGCCTTCCATCCTCAGCTCTCCCCTGGCGGTTTCAATCCGTACTGAGCGATAAGCGCATGTTCGATTTTGCGCCCGGCGTCTCCTTCTTTCTGCAGCCAGTCCATCAGCCATTGTGGCAACCGATAACGTCCGGCAACCCGAACCCGCTTCAGATGTTCAGGTACCGCGGGGCGTCCCCGCCCGGATGGTTTGGGCTCATTTTGCTCGATCTTTTTCACAGGCTTCGGTGATACATCCTCAGCGGTCATAATCGCTGCTGACATCGCTGTTTTCTTCGTGCCTTCGGGATAAACATTCTCGACGCCCCGACATCTTCCTGCCACCACCGCCTCGGGTTCCGGCACCAGGGGTGCCATCTGTGATTCTTCCCGGATAACGGCAACAACGTAGTAATTCCCCTCGCCATCCGGGATCATCTCCGATTTCTCCTTCTCGTTCATCTGGATGGGGTGCGCATGGCGATTGAAAAATATCTTTCCGGTTTTTGCCAGCGTCAATAATTCACGGTCAAAAACATCTTTGGGCAGATTCATCTTTTTGCGCAAATCCGGGATCCAGACAGGGGCTTGTTTTTTGGCTTTGGGGTAGAATAGGGACGTCTATTGGATTATTGGTTTAGTACGACCTTGCCACCACCTACAGTAATTATAACGCCTTCGGCCAGGCAGAGACTATTACCGACCCGAACGGCATCGTAACAACTCGCTCGTATAATAGCAGCGGCCTTTTGGTTTCAACAACCACGGCGGGCCTGACCACTTCATATGCTTACAACAATGCCGGACAGATGCAGACCATTACCCAGCCCGGCAGCCGTGTGATCAGTTACAGCTATTCGCCCGATGGCCGGATCGCCAGGATAACTGACAGCCTGGGAAACGCCATCAGCTATTCCTACGACAGCGAAGGACGGCGCATAGAAGAAGATGTCAATGATCCGCAGAACGCCCTTACCCGGTACGCGGGCTATGGTTATGACAATTATGGTCATCTGAACATGGTGACCCTCCCCGGTTCGGCACAGGAAACATCGGAGTATGATCTGGTCGGCAATCTCATAAAGACGGTCAACGCCACCTCCATGCAGACCGGATACCAGTACGATGCTCTCCGCCGCCTGCTGTCGGTGACCGAGGCGGGCACTGTTACCGCCGGATATACCTATGACGCGCATGGCAATGTCACTCGGGTAACGGATGCGAAAAACAATGCGACAAGCTTCACCTATGATGATTTCGGCAGAAAGGTCTCCGGCACGGCCCCGGACACCGGACTTACCGGCTACAGCTACGATGCGGCAGGCAATCTTGTCTCCGCCACCGATGCGAAGGGGCAGGCCACTGGATTTACCTACGATGCCTTGAACCGGCCAGTCAGTCAGAGTTATGCGGGCGCCGGGAGTAATGTCCTCTTCACCTATGACCAGGGATCAAACGCCATCGGCCACCTCAGCCGGATTCAAAACCCGGAGGGGACGGTTTCCTTTGCCTATGACAACAAGGGCAGAATCGCAACCGAGACCAGGGTGATCGGGACCACTTCCCATACGATCAATTACAGTTGGGATGCTGCCACCGGTGATCTTGCCGGGATGATCTATCCCAGTGGCCTCAGCCTGGCCTATGCACGGGATGCAAGCGGGCAGGTTACCTCGATCAATATGAACGGCACACCGCTGGTCTCCGCTGCCTCTCATCTTCCCTTCGGGCCTTTTAAGGGCGCTGCCCTGGGTTCGGTCAGTCTGACCAGGGAGTATGATCAGCGCTACAATGTCACCCGGATTACAGCCGGCGGGTTCGACTACGCCTATACCCGTGATGCCGGAGGCTTTGTTCCTAACTCCGGAGTTTTTTGACCCATATAGCCCGAGATAAATTGCCTGCTTATCCCGCTGCCCCGCTTACCCCGCGCATTTAAAAAGATACCCCGCCAACCCCGCTGCTTTGAAAATAGTTTGAAAAGGTCCCCTGACTTTGATTATGAGAGGTTTGTGATTCCAATAGCCCATAATCAAAGAAAGGAGACCATACATGCCTTATACTGGAGCCAGCGATCCTTGCAAGCATTTATTGAACGATACGGCAACCTCTGAGCAAATCAATCAGTACAGCGATCAGGTCCGGAAGGGGGAAAACCCCTGTCATCTGCCGTTTTGCCCACTATGTCATGTAATTCCTGATCATTTTAAGCGCCATGACAAAAGGCAACGAAAATTTCTGGTGATCGTCGAACAGGTTGCTCATGTGGTGATCGGGCTTTTGACCTGCTGGAAGTGCCCGGGATGCAGTACGTGCTTTACGGGATATCCCTCCTTCGCATTGCCTTACAAACGATATACCCTGCCGACCATCTGTGCTTTCAGCCGGCGGTATGTGGAAAACGATTCGATGACATACCGCAAGCTGATTCAGCAAAACCCTATCGGTTCACTCCAAATTGGCAACGCTGCGGAATGGCAACTTGATCATTCCACCATCCATCACTGGATCAGCACCTTGGGCCAATTTGACACTATCACCCGCAAGGCTCAGGATTTAATCCTGCAGGTGAGACCCAGCATCAACGGTCTGCCGGGACCTGGCGGGTCTGACGGTTGCTTGCCGGAAATATACCAGCGAAAAGCGTAAAACGTTGCTGTTGGCTTGTCGCCGGCTGCTGAAACTTGAAAATCGATTTTGCCGCCTGTTCGATGTCTCCATTTTCCACAACTTGGCAACAAGGTGTGCTTATAGATGAGATAAGGTCATCTCCAAACTCAAAAAAGGAGGTGACTTTATGCATTTACAAGCAGAAAAATGTGCGATTTTTTGGTGTGAGCTTTTACGGCCGATCATTTTTGAGGAAATTGAGGAGGAAGGCGTCCATCAATTTCTTCAACAAACGGCTCAAACGCAAGTGGTGTTTCCCAATGGCCGGATGGCAAAGCCATCTCTTTCCACCCTCAAACGTAAACTTAAGGAATACCGCCGGGGCGGTTTCAATGCCCTGGGCAGAAAACCCCGCAAGGACAAGGGACAGCCCCGTAAGGTGCCTGCAGAAATCATGGCCAAAGCGGTGGAACTGAAAAAAGAGCAACCCTACCGCTCCCATCGAACCATCAACCGATTTTTGCAAGAGATGTACGGCACCACAGTATGCCGCTCCACCTTGTACGATCATCTGAGAAATGCCGGCGCCACCAGATTGAAGCTGGGCATTACGGGTCAGAAAGTCCGCAAACGATGGACCGCTGATTACACCCATGCCTTATGGGTGGGGGATTTCTCCGATGGACCCTTTGTCATGGAAGGCCAGGAAGTTCTGCCCACATACCTGACGGCCTTTATCGACTCCCACAGCCGCTATGTGGTTGTGGCCCGCTACTACCTGCGGGGAGAACCTGGATGTCCTGATCGATGCTCTCATCCGGGCTCTGGCGGTTCATGGCGCACCACTGGCCATTTACGTCGATAATGCCAAGGTGTACCATTCCCATGGCCTCAAAAGCGCCTGCTGGCGTATGGGAGCAAACCTTATTTTCCGCAAAGTGAGAGATCCGGCCGGCGGCGGTGTCATTGAAAGATTTTTTCTCACAACTCAAAACCAGTTTGAAACCGAAGTCCGGGCAGGAGATATTCTCAGTCTGGAACAGCTTAACCGGAAATTCTCCGCCTGGCTCAGTGTTTCTTACCATAAGAGCATACATTCCGAGATCGAAACAACCCCGGATGACCAGTATCAAAAAAGCCTGCGGGTAATCCGCCAGATCAATATGCCGGAGATACTCTCCTCATTTCATCAGAAAGTAACCCGACGGGTGAACCCCGACTTTTCTGATGTCCAACTGAACAAGATGTTTTTCAAGGTAGATCCAAAGCTCCGAGGGGATAAGGTGGAGGTCCGCTACGATCCCTTCACTCAGTTAAATACCGTCGAGGTTTACTCCCTAAAGCAGGGAGAGTATCTGGGCATTGGCACGCTGCATCAACGTCAAAGTGCGGATGTTCTTGGTCCGATCCCAGCCCGGGGAAAACCCAAACACAATTACCTCGATTTGCTGACCCAAAAACACCAGCAGCAGTTAAACGTCGACACCCGGGGCATCGACTATCACAAGCTCTCCAGGCAAAGACCCTGGGCCTTTCACGAGTTTGCCAAAACCATCGCTGATCTTTTGGGCAAAAAAGGCGGCTTAAGCAATTTCACTGCCCATGAACTCGAGTTCTGCCAATCAGAATGAAACTCACAAGCCAGACGACAAACATGGCGACACCGCATATGGTAAAAAGTTTTGATAACCCGCCATGGTCAACCAGAACGCTTCCTATTGCAGTACCAAGGGCTCCTGCAGACATGAAAGAGAAGGCTCCCAATGACATGGCAGCGCCCCTGGCTTTCTTGGCGAATTCCGTAAGTCGTGTGATCAAAGTTGCGTGAGTGAACATGAAACCGAAGCCCAATAAGGCTATCGAGATCAACAGATAGCCGATACGATGCCCGTAAGAGGCCAGCAAAAGAAGCGCAATCGAAGCAGACAAAAGCCCGAATGTGAGAACCTGTCTGGGGCCAAAAACCTCTACCAACTTGCCGCTGAGACGACCTGCCACAACCGTCGCCAAGCCGAAGCCGGTCATGATGAGGCCGATAATAAGACTATCATAGTGGTAGATTACTGAAATGTAAGCACCCAAATATGAAAAACTGCCGATTATGAAAAATCCTTCCAGACAGATCATTACGTAAGTGCTCAGGCTCTGTCTTCCAGCAAGAAGACGAACATAGGGCGTTACGAACTCTGCATGTGGATTCTTGTTGGTGGGCAATGAACCATATATCCTAACAAGAGCCATCGTGGGGATGATTGAAAGAATAGCGTATAGAATGAAAACTCCCCTCCAGCTCACCAGGAAAGCAGTTGCACCGCCGATTGCCATACTGAAACCTTGTCCCAAAAAAGATATGCCGAGAAAGGTTCCAACAGCCTTATGACGTTCCGTAATGGGGAAAAGATCACCAATCAGGGCAATCGAGATTGGCATTACCGATGCCGCGAATATCCCTGTAAGGGAACGGAAGAATGCAAGAGGGGTTAGCCCAAAGCCCAACGCGCACAAGGCCGTGGCAATGGTGAAGACTATCATGGAACAGGTGATCACCTGTTTTTTGCCCAAGCGGTCCGACAAAGGGCCGAAAAGCAGTTGGAATGCCGCAAAGGGAGCCATATAGGCGGTTATGAGCAGACCTGTACTGCTTATATCGATATGCAGATTGTTTGAAATCGCCGGCAAAATGGGTGAAACCACCCAGTTGTCCGCCACGACTACGAACCCGGCCATGCCCAATATTCCGATGATTTTTTTGTTTTCCATCGCTTTCCTCCAATCCTATTTTCTGCATTGAATAAGTTGTGCGACTGTTGGGATTGTCCTTATAGCCTGGCAAGGGCTGTTGCGACGCCAAGTTCGTGCAGGGGCAGAATAAGTCCCTCCATTTGCTTTACCCTTTGCGCGGTATCATAAGCCAGATACGCATCACAATGTACCCCCGGACAGACAGCCGGTCCGTGGTAAGGAAAATTCTCCTTGTTGCAGCAGAATCCCGGAATAATCACTTTGCCCTTGGCAGTATTGATCCGTACCGTCTGACTGCCCGGGGTATGACCGGGGGTAAAGAGGATTTCTATGCCTGGCAATATTTCCCGATCTCCGTCAACCGGCTTCAAGTTTAAGCTTGTTATGAAATCAGGTTCGTAACGGTAGTCCAGTGGATGGGGATTCATGCAGAAATCCAGTTCCTTCCGTTGAATGAAGTAGTCCGCCTTGGAGAAAATGGCATTATTTCCGCAATGATCATCATGAAGGTGGGTATTGATCACGATATTAATTTCTTCCGGGACAAGTCCCTTTTTGCTCAAGCTATCTTCCATTAAGAGTGGCTCGGGTAGACCGGTTTCATCCATAAATACGGGCGGTGTGATAAAATCGGACAGCCCCGTATCGACTAGAATATTATGTCCATTACCCTGCACAAGAAATGACCAGATGGGCAGCCAGATGCGACGGCCATACTTCTGCTGATATGTCATGATTCCCTGATCAACACGGCGAATGCCTACCAAAAGCGCGCTAATAGTAAATTCCATCAGATATTCTCCTTTTCGGTTATTCTCCTTTTTTAATATTTGATTTCGATAATTCCCGTTATTTGCTGCGTGGAGCATTATTTTATTCCGACAAGACATGCTTTGTGATGCCAACCAACGGTATCGAAGCGATTGGCATCAAATACGAACTTAATTTATGCTTCAATCAAGGAGTTTCAAAGTGGCAGAAACGACAGTTTTGATACCAAATACGACAACCTTTAAATCATCCAATATGCTGACCATTGGTATGGTCCCGCCATAAAGGCTTAAATGTTCGATTCTATATCCACGACGTGTAGGGATTCTGATCTTCCCGTCTGCTTTTGGCTCTGATTTTTCTCTTGTTTTTGACTATTTTTGCGATTATTCTTTTTCCTGGGCTAACCATTTAATTTCCCTAATTTTTCAGCCTGTGCTTTTTGATCGGCGTATTGATGCCCGATAAGGACTGACATAGACATTATGAATGTATATATTATCGGATTTGATCAGGCGTATGCTAGCCCGGTGTTATGCCTCATGGATATTTTTCAGCAGGCGTTCAGGCAGGACGGTTCTGAAGAGATGACCATCAGGCTGGTCTCCATGGATGGGAAACCGATTCTTTGCCAAAACAACGTTCAGTTGAACGTGCATGGTGCGGTCGATGATATTGAGCATGCGGACATTTTTATTGTCACGTCCGTTGGCGATGTCGGGACCGATCTTCCTAAATACCGATTCTTGGTTGATTGGCTAAGGAACCAACATAATGAGGGAACAGCTATAGCCAGTATTTGCACCGGCGCCTTTCTACTTGCCGAAACCGGATTGCTGGATGGAAAAGAGGCAACCACCCATTGGACGGCTTCAGACCTATTCAAGGAACGCTATCCCAGAATACAGCTTAACCCGGAAAAGTTGATTATCAACCATGGCGATTTGTACTGCGCGGATGGTAAAAGCGCCGGGATCGATCTTGCATATTATCTGGTGGAAAAATATCTGGGTCATATGTTGGCAGTAAGTATCGCCAAGTTTTTCGTTCATGATTTCAGACGGGTATCCCGGAACACGTATGCATATTATGATGCTAAAACAGATCACAACGATTTGGAGATCTTGAGAACCCAGCAATGGATCAAGGATCACCTGGCTGAGACTTTCAATATCAACGGATTATTGGAAGTTGCTTGCATGAGTCTGCGCACTTTTGAACGTCGATTCAAGAAAGCAACCGGGGATACTCCCCTTGTGTACCTCCAGCGGATGAGAGTGGAGGTTGCCAAGCATCTGTTGGAGACAACCAATTACACCTTTGATGAGATTTCTTATCAAATGGGATATATGAATAGCGGGTCGTTCAGGAAAGTATTCGGCAAGTGGGCAGCCCTTCTTCCATCAGAATATCGTGATAGGTTCCGGTCGCAAAAAACCATGTCACTGATTTAAGGGAGTGAAAATTGGAAGGCCTTTCAGTAAATAAAGGGACAGGTACCTTTATGGCTGAATCCCCGAGGATCTCTCGTCTCCTTTGAGAGAAGGTTCCTCATTGAACAACAGCGAGAGCGCCATTTCACTCTGTCGTAGTTTTGGCATCGAGCCCGAAATCGGCTTTCTGATGTTCGTCCCTGACAGCGCCCTATCCGATCTTACTGAAAAACCTTAAATTTCCGCGGAAAAACAAACTTCTGAATCGGCTTGACCGGCCGGTTATCAGGGATTCGAGGGAGAAATTGAATACGCCGATAAAAGGGTAGGGTGGATGCGGGGTGTGGTGGTCTTTGCCTGCCTTCATGCGCTTAAGGAAAGTGCTTCCGTCGATTCCCCGATCCACTGGCGAGGACCCCAAGAGCAGGGCCCTGCCAAAAGAGTCAACGACTACCTGGTGAAGCTGTTTGAAAGGCTTCTGAAAAACGCCGAATCCTTGAAGACGTTGGATGATCCGGAAATGGTGAAAAAAGAAATCGAAATGGAGATCAATCGGGAGATATGGGGGGAGCCCTTAAAAGCGGAATCTTGCCTTTGAATGGTACTTGTGTCAATGTACTTGATATCCAAGTTTTTTGTATTGGCCAACGATCCAGAATTGATAACATGCTGATTAGATTGATACTGAATTGAGTCAATGCAATTTTGTGGGCATTGTAATGGAGGCATTTGCCCTCTTGGCCGACTCCAAACCAGTATGGGACTTACCTATGTTCGGTAAACGCTTCAGACACTTCAACCAACTGCGCATACGATCCTATCTAACGGCTTTGGTCCTGTCGTGCCTGGTGCCAGTGTGCCTTTCTTCCGCGTATCTGATTCGCTACTCCTACCGGAACAGGATCGCGCTTCTCGAGCAGAACTTGCTGGCTACCGCCAATATCCTATCGGTAGCCTTGGATCGCGACCTTGCAATCAGCCAGACATCATTGGAGGCGCTGGCCACCTCGCCCGCGCTTGCATCCGGAGACATGGCCACGTTCCATGCCCAGGCGCGGAGTGTTCTTAAGAACTTTCCGGATTCGGACATCATCCTGGCCGATGCAACTGGCCAGCAGATCGTCAATTCCTATAAGCCGTTCGGCAGCGCCTTGCCCAAACGCGGCTCTCAGGACTCGGTGCGCCGCATTTTCGAAACAGGCCGGCCCATCATCAGTAACGTCTTCAAAGGTGCCGTCACCGGACGCTATCTCATCGGGGTGGATGTTCCCGTGTTCCAGGACGCCCGGGTACGTTACGACCTGGCAATGACCCTTCCGGCGGATCACTTGTCGGCCCTGTTCCTCCTGCGCGAACTGCCAGGCGAATGGCTGATAACCATTTTGGACAGCGGCAATGCCATTGCGACCCGATCCAAGTTGCCGGAGAGGTATACCGGGAAGCACATATCTCCGCCTCTGATGCAATTGATGGCCGTTGAAAAGCAAGGTACCACCGAGGGGGTCAACATGGAGGGAACACTCTCCACTGTCAGTTTTCGGCGTTCGGATATTACCGGATGGACGGTGCTGGTCAGCACTTCCAAAGCGGTTATGGCCAATGAGCTTAAGCAGTGGCTTCAATGGGTGATGGCGAGCCTGGGTGTGCTTGTGCTCTTCGGTCTGGGACTGGCCCTGGGCATTTCCCGGATAATCACCCGGTCCGTGCAGGGTTTGATTGCGCCTGCCCTGGCACTTGGGCGAGGTGAAACCGTGTCGCTGGGCCATTTCGAACTTGCTGAAACCAGCGAGGTGGCCAATGCCTTGTTGCTCGCCGCCGACCTGCTCCGGAAACGCGAGGCGGCGCGCGAACGCGCCTATGAGCTTTGGCAGGAAGCAGAGAATAAGGCCGAAAAGGACGTTTTGACCGGTGTCTACAACAGATTGAGGTTCAATGAATTCCTGTCGATAGAAATAGCCAGGTCCTCGCGTTATCAGATCCCCTTCTCCCTGGTCTTTTACGACATCGACTTATTCAAGACGATCAACGACACCCATGGCCACGAGGTCGGGGACGAAATCCTGAAAGCCGTGACCCGAATCGTCCGCCAAAATATCAGAGAAAGCGACATCATCACCAGATGGGGCGGGGATGAGTTCATCATCATCCTTACCCAGCAGAACGTGTCCAACTCAGCGTTAGTGGCGGAGGTGATTCGCAGCGTCATCGACAGTCATTCGTTTGCCGGGGTCGGGCATTTGACGTGCAGCTTTGGTGTGGCCGAATTCAGGGTCGGGGACACGCCGAAGACATTGACCGCCCGCGCGGACCTATCCCTGTACGAGGCCAAGAGGAACGGCAGGAACCGGGTGGAAAAAGCCAGCGCCTTTTTCCGGAATCAAAAAACTTGAACATCGCGTTAAAACCCAGTGTTGCAATTTTGTTGATTGGTAATAGGAACAAACTACAAAAGAGGATGTGAAATTGTGAAATGTTTTTTTCAAAAACCAATAATTGTGGGTGTTGTATTGGTACTGCTTTCAGGATGCGCTACTACAGGAACCACACCCGGTTCTGACTCAACCAGTGATGATGCCAATTATACCAAAGCACAGGGGACTGCCGTTGGAGTCGGCGTTGGAGCCGTTTTAGGTGGTGTTCTTGGCAAAGTTTTGGGGGGTAACAATGGCATGTTGGTCGGAGCTGGAGTAGGGGCGTTGTTGGGAGGAGCCGGAGGATATGCACTGGGAAGTTCGGTTGCAAGCCGTAAACAACAATATGTCAACGAGGAGGACCGTCTGGACGGTGAGATACAGGTTTTTGCAAAATACAACAGCGACCTGGAGGAATTCAACAATCAAACAGCAACCCAGATTCAGACCTTGGACCAGCAAATCGCTGAGCTTAAGTCCCAATCCAGTACAAGCCAGGCTCGGGCTACCGCACTGCAAAGCAAACAAAATGAGATTAAAAAACGGATCAGTGAATCTGACCAGCGCAAAAGCAGCTTGAACAAGGAGTTGGCAGCATTGGACCAGGATCTGCAACGTATGAATAAGTTGCAAGATCAGGCGAAGGTGGAAAAACTCAATCAGGAAATCAACGCACTTAAAGCGAATATTGCCGTACTTGATGCCCAACGTGTAGAAATGGCTGAACTGAATGAATCGGCTATGTTGAGGAAATAACTATGTATAGAAAGCTCGTGATTACAATTGTATTGGCTGCCGCCTTGACCGCCTGCGCAGTGAGTAATGATCCCAGGCAGGGGGGGCTGTTCGGAGGGTTGCATGGACTCAGCTCCGGAGCCTATGATGATCGCATTCGGGATCGCCAGGATGAATTAGACCGTCAGCAGACTTATAATCAGGAGCTAAAGGAGCAATCCGAGACGCTGGAAAGCGAGGTTCAGTTGCGGGATTATCAGCTAACATTGGAACAGCAACGCGTGGCCAGGTTGGAGCGTGATCTTTTAAATCTGGAGTCTGATATTAATCAGCTTAAGGCTAAGTCTGATAAACAAAAAACTGAAATAACCACTTTACAGCATAAAATTAAAGTTCAGAAACAAAAATTAAAAACACAGCAATCTGCTCTTGCTGAATTGGATCGTGCCGGCGGAAGTGCGGCTGACCCCGAGCGTTACCGGGTACTCATGCAAGAGCGGGACAATCTGACCGTGGAATACAAAAAATTGCTTGAGAATTCGAAAAACCTTTCCAATGCTACGAACTGATTATTGTTTTTGTCTAAGGTTGACGAACTCGTAAAAAGTCAAAATTGGGATGGCAAAGTAAAAAGCTCCAGATGCGAGGCGCGCAAATCTTGAGGACCGGCGTTCCGCCTGCCGTACTTTTGGGTACGCCGCAATGACGAAGGATGTAGCGCAACGAAGCAGGTGGACTTTTTACGAAGCCATCAAGGTTATGGTCCGTTGTATTGCTATTGTTACTTTTTTCAATCAGTCAGGCTCTGGAAACGGGCTTCAAATGGATATATTTTGTCCGGATATTTCACAGCATTCGCGCAGCCTGTCCGTCAGTATCTGGTTCACATCGCGGGTTTTCAGCGAAATTCGAATGAATTGACTGGACAGTCCCTGAAAATTGCCGCAGTCCCGGATCAGTATCCGGTAACTCAAGAGGTAACGGGAAACGGCTTCCGCGGTGAGTCTATCCAGTTTTGCCAAAATAAATGATGTGGTGCTGGGAAAGAGTGTGATTCCCGGAGCAGATTGAAGAGCGGTCATAACAAATTGTCTTTCTCCAGCCAGATAAGTCCGGGTCTTTTCGATGAATTCCGAGACATCCTGTTTTTGGGTCATCAGGTAATTCACGGCAGCCTGAGCCAGGGTGTTGACGCTCCAGGGCAGCATGTAAGCGCTGATCTTTTCGGTAATGCCCGGATGCGCCACAATAAATCCGATCCTGAGGCCGGGGATGCGAAAAATCTTGGACATGGAATTCAAAACGATGATGTTGGGCAAGGTGGACCCGATCAGGCTCCTTGCCTCGCCTTTCGGGACAAAGGGCAGATACGATTCGTCAATGATAAAGTGAATATTCGGGTATCTTCGAACTAACGACTCAATGGTTTCGGAAGGAATCAGGGTTCCGGTCGGGTTATTCGGGTTGCAGATAAAGACCGTATCGCTTGGTTCGATATCCATTGTATCCAGGGTATGGGAAAAGGATGTCTTTTTGTTTGAGAGTGCAAACCGGAAGTCGACGCCGTGCATGCGGCAGGCATCGGCATAATCGGAGTAAGTCGGCCCCAGGATCAGGGCCTGTTTGATTTTAAGGGCGACAGGGAGCGTATAAATCAACTGTGTTGTGCCGTTTCCTGCCAGCACTTTTTCCGGGTCGATGTCGTGATGGCTTGAAAATGCCCGGATGATGCTTCCGGCGCCGGCTTCCGGAAGCGCAATGATCCGCTCGAGATGTTCATGAAGGTGGGCCATCAGGCCGGGCATGGGGCCCAGCGGATTTACATTGCTGCTCATGTCCAGAATTTCCATGGGGTCGCAGCCCAGGTCTTTGGCTTTATCGAAGATATTCCCGCCATGTCCGTTGATCATCGCATCACTCCCGCGTCAATAGAAAATGTCAAATACTGAATCAATTCATAACCAGAAAACTCAATGCGGTCTGCCGCTTTCGATTGTCTATCTGCTTTACGGCCATTGATAGCGCTTTCCTGCTGCCGACAAATACACACAGATGCTTTGCTCTTGTCAACCCCGTATAAATAAGATTCCTGAAAAGCATTTTGAAATGCTGTGTGGCAACGGGAATGATGACGGCATCGAATTCACTGCCCTGGGATTTATGAATTGTAATTCCATAGGCAAGCGATATTTCCGTCAGGTCCTCGCGCGTATATGCAATGGGAGCCTGATTTGCGAATTGAATCAGGCAGGAGTAGTCTTCAAGATCAATGGCCGTGATCCTGCCGATATCCCCGTTGAACACACCCAGGTCATAGTTATTGCGGGTCTGAATCACCCTGTCGCCTTCCCGGAAGATTCGATCCCCGATCTTTATTTGTTTTTTTCCCTGGGCCTCGGGGTTGACAGCCTGCTGAATGCATTGATTCAGGTTGAGCGTTCCCAGGCTGCCCCGGACCTGGGGAGATAAAATTTGTATCTCGAAATCCTTGCCAAAGTATTCGGGGATGGATCGGGTATAGAGCCTCAGCACCATATCAAGGCCTGTAACGCCGTGATGAAGGGCAGACCAGGGATGAATCGACTTGATGATGGACTTCAGCTCCGCGATGCTTCCCTGCGCCTGATGAACTTTCATCAAATCGACATGCTTGAACTTCTCGGGAATGTTGAATATGGGGGCATGGATTTCCGATGCATCCCGGAATTCCTGTACGAGAAGGCTGTCAATCATCAAGGTGTCGTCTTCCCTCGTCATCACCCCGGTGAGTTTGTCACCCGATTGAACCATCTGCTTCTCTCCGGTACTGACCGTATGCCGGATGGCCGCCTTTGCCCTTCCCAGGAAGTGCAATTGTTCCTGAGTGGCTTCATCGGCATCGATAAACATGCACCCGGCCTTATCTTTCCAAAGGTCGGGTTTATGAAACGGGGATTCAATCCTTGGGATCTGCCCCTGGTTGATCTGGTGGGCAAAGCGGATAATCATGGATTCCTCGGCCTGACGGAATACCCGGGTGAGTCTGAAACTCGGAACACAGGTTGCCTGCAGAAGATCCTGCAGCACATTGCCCGCACCTACTGACGGTAATTGGTCCGGGTCGCCGATAAAGAGCACCTGCGCATTCCTGGGGACTGCTTTAAGGAGTGCCGCAGCCAGGTTTATATCCAGCATGGAACTTTCATCGATAATCAGCCAATCCAGTTGAAGCGGGTCGTCTTCGCCTTTTTTAAAGCCGTTTTTTCCAGGCGCCCATTCAAGCAGCCGGTGAATGGTTTTGGCCTCGTATTCGATCACCTCGCTCATCCGCTGGGATGCGCGTCCGGTCGGTGCCGCCAGGACGACTCGCATTTGCATGGCTTGAAGAAGCTTTACCAGAACCCGTGTTGTTGTGGTTTTTCCGCAACCCGGTCCCCCTGTCAGGATGGAAAACGATTTGCCCGCAATCCCCGCAACGGATGCCTGCTGCTCATCGGAAAGGACAATTTGCTGATTCCGGCAATACCGCTCCAGCCAGTTGTTTATCCGGGTCTGGTCAATAGCAACCGGCTGAGCAATCCATTGCTTGACCCTTCTGGAAACATACTGTTCATCGAAGAATATGGAATTGGAATAATAGGCAGAGACCTGTCGCCCGTTTTCATCTGGAAGCATTCTTTTCTTGATTTCATTGGCGGCAATCAGGGACAGCAATATGCCCGTTATCTGCTCGGATGTTCCGGTTTCGAGCAGATCCTCCGTATTCTTAATAATTTGGGATTCGAGCAGATAACAGTGCCCGTTATCCCGTGCCGATGCCAGAACATGTTTGATGCCGGCCTCGATACGGGGAATTCCATCTTTTTCAAATCCCATGTTGAGGGCAATCTTGTCCGCGGAAAAGAATCCGATTCCGTAAATGTCCCGTGCAAGCTGATACGGATTGCCCGAAACCTTTGTAATGGCGTCATTGCCATAGGTTTTGAATATCTTGACGGCATAGAGGGTGCTGATGCCGTATCCTTGCAGGAATATCATCACATCCCGGATCGCCCGGTGCTCCTGCCAACTGTTTTTAATGTCCGTAAGTTTCTTTTCCGCGATTCCCGGCACTTTCAGAAGGTCCTCGATGGTCTCCTCAAAGACCTGCAGGGTCCGCTCATTGAAGTGTTTCACGATTTTGTGCGCGGTTTTGGGGCCGACATTCTTGATCAGTCCTGAACCCAGATACTTTTCCAGAGCCGCGCTGGTTGAGGGTTTTTTTTCAATGACCCGTTCCGCCTTGAACTGTTCACCGTGCTTTGGGTGATAACTCCAGGTGCCATAAAAATCCATGGAACTTCCTGCAAAAACCTTTGCTTGATGGATGATCACGGTTACAAGTTTATGGGGTTCGTTAAAGGGGGAGACTTTCAGGACCGACCAGCCATTTTCCGCATTGTGGAAGGTGACCCTTTCCACGATTCCGGAAAGGCGATCCAGATTGTCGGTTGGCGGTGCTTGGGGGGATGATTTCATGACTTGGTGATTATACAACAGAACCGCATGGCTTGGAAAGCGGGATTCCTTCATTCGTTTTTATGCATCTCATGGGATCGGCTGATGTGGATTTGTGATGCTTTGGACTGAGTCTTTTACGGAGAGGGTTACCCATTAGAGACAGCGATGGGCCAGTCTTCATTTATTTCCGCAAAAAAGTGTTTGGAGCCGTCATGATGCGTCTTGGATGCCTGATACTGCTGCGCAACAGTATGGTAACGACACCCTTCACACGATTGTTTTCGACTCGTGGCACAGCAAACGGGACAGATCGCATCATCCTGGTGAAGTTGACACGTCCGCTTCGCTTTTGCCTTTCCGCACAAGATACAAGTTTTTTTCATAACTATTCAGGCCTTGTTCATCAAAAATAAAATACGTATTTATCTGTTATAATATCTGAATGTTGGAATGTGTTCCCGTTTTCCTTGACCGAGTATACAACAGATAGGCATTCTATGGAAGGCGCGATTTCTTCATGTCACTTACCCCTATGGATTAACAAAATAAATTGCTTCTTCGCAAAAAATCTTGTAGTCCATAAAAGACATGGGTACTCAGATATTATTATGCTGGTTAAGGATGACGGATCTGAGAGCGGCTTCCGGGGTAGAAGAAGTCGGGATGGGTCCAGTCGTTCAAGCTGTGGCTGCAACGCCTTACAAAGAAGTCGTGTTGCTTAACAACTGGGAAAATGCCTCCGCTGAAAACTACATTATTTGGTTGCAGGGACAGACGCAATCGGCTCTATCAGTTAAACATATCCATCTTTCCATCTGAAGAATCCATTCGCAACAGCACATTCCAGACCCTGGTCGGCACCATTCAGGGGGGGAACTGCCGGCTGAATTTCAGAACAACCTGTCGCAAAAGCGCCGACAACCTCCGTTTCCTTGGTTCTTACTGCGAACCAGTTTCTGGCCAGAAGAAAAGCCCAATGAGCGAACTCATATTTATCAGAACGATCAGAGCCAGGCCCAGGTCAACGTCCGGCTCATCAAGAGAGAGTTTTGGCTGACCCAGGATCAGATGGGTCTCATTTTTGAACGTGAGCGTTTGGTTATTACCAAGCCTTTGCGCGATATTTTTCGAGAAAAAGAATTGCAGGAAGAAAGCAATGTGTAAATTCTGCACGTTGGAGGTCTGAATTCATTGTTCGTAATTTTAAATTGAACCGTACAGGACAAATGATGGACTTATCCAGACCCTTCTGGGAACAACCGGAATCCCGGCGTCTTGAATTTAAGGAGGCATGGCCCAAAGGCGACAGTATCGCCCGAACGGTGGTTGCTTTTGCCAACGGGGCTGGCGGGAAAATCGTGTTCGGGGTAAAAAATGAGCCCAGAATAATTATCGGCGTATCCGATGATGAACTCTTCGGACTGGAAGAAAGGACGGTAAATCATATCTTCGACCGTTGTTCTCCCACAATCATTCCGGAGATCTATATCCAAAACGTGGAAGGTAAATCCCTCCTGGTTGTGGAGATATTTTCCGGCTTTCAAAAGCCCCATTATCTCAAAAACAAAGGTAAACACAAAGGAACTTACGTACGAATCGGCTCCGTAAACCGCCTGGCATCTGAAGAAACTACAAGCCCTGGCCCTTTGCCGGACAACCTCCCGCCTGATGCGCTCGGAACAGGTCGATCGGAAATCAGGAACCGAATTCTGGCGCCCATATTCAAGGAACTGAAATTGATCGAAGCCTGGGGCACCGGAATCCGGAAAATGCGGTCTGAAACTGAAAAATTCCCGGAGATCGATCTCATACTTCAGGAAATCGGGCACGCATTTCAAGTTCAGTTTATCAAAAAAGAAGCCAGGGCAGACCGTGATGAGGCTCATGTTGAACCCCTATCCACAGGGCAAGTCACAGGGCAAGTCACAGGGCAAGTCGCGCAAGAGGTCGCGCTGCTCATCGGGATCCTTCGTGGAGAGATGACACGGGCGGAAATTCAGGCAGCTCTTGGATTAAAGGGAAGAGATAATTTTGAAAACCGCTATCTGAAGCCTGCTTTGGCCAATGCCCTCATTGAGTTGACCATTCCGGACAAACCGACGAGCCGCAAGCAGAAGTACCGGTTGACGGAAAAAGGGCAGATGACTTTAAGAAACAAATGATTTCCAGCAAACGGCGTAAAAGTTAACTCGGGTGCTCCGTCAACGGAAAATGGAAAAAAAGGATAGAAAGGAAAAATGTTATGAAAAGTCTGAAAATCGCATGCTCTGTCATGTTGATCTGGACGTTGATGGTCTGGCAAGGGAGTTATTCCGTTGAAGCCGGTGAGCTGGGACCTCATATCCGTCGACTGGTTGAAACCCACGGCGCCTCATTTGCGGGCGATCGGTTCGGCCGAACCTTTGACCGCTGGATCGACGGCAAGAAGGAAATATTTGCCCATGTGTTCATCAAGGCGGATTTATCCGCGTTGCCTGCCATCCGTGCCCGGGGATGCCAGATTTTTACGGTTACCTCAGGAGGGATCATCACGGCTCAGGCTCCAATTGACAGGCTGGCTGAGTTAGCTGAACTGGATGGGGTCCAGCGGATCGAAGTCGGTCGCACAGTCAAGAAATTAATGGATATCAGCGCCGGGACGGATGGTGTCAACCTGCCTCAAGTCGCGTATCCGCGATCCGACAACACGGGAAAAGGTGTCATCGTCGGTATTATCGATACCGGGATTGATATCGGGCATCCGGATTTTATCGACAGCCAGGGGCAGACCCGCATTTTATCCATATGGGACCATACCCTGGATACCGAAGATGTGGGCGGGATCGCGGGCAGTCCTGACGGATTTTCCTATGGCACGGAATGGAGCCGGGAAATCATCCAGCAAGGTTACGGGATATGCCTGCATCGGGACTATGACGGTCATGGTACCCATGTGGCGGGAACCGCTGCCGGGAACGGGCGGGCCCAAAGTTATAAAGGCCCCTACACCGGGATTGCTCCGGAAGCTGACCTGTTGATCGTAAAATTCGATTTTGACAATATCAAAAGTCGAAATTCAGATACCATGATCCTGGACGGGATCAACTGGATTTTTCAACAAGCCGCCGGACTGGGAAGGCCCTGCGTGATCAATATGAGTCTGGGAAGTGATTATGGTCCGCATGACGGCAGCACCCCGGAAGAACGGGGAATAGACGATCTGGTCGGACCCAACCGGATCGTCTGTATTGCGGCTGGAAATGCAGGATCTTCATATGCGGGTCCGGCCTTTGAACAGCATGGCGGCCCCATACATGGAAGCGGCAGTTTTAGTGTGGACCATGATATCGTCATGCAGACCGGTTCGGATTATGTACCCGATTCGCAGGATAGTTCTGCTGACTATCTTTTTTTTGACATCTGGTATTCCGGGCAGGACTCCTGCAGGGTTCAAATCACGGCCCCGAGCGGGAAAAAATATCCGTCCAATTTTGGGGGACGTTATCGGAATCTATGGGTAACCGGTGGAAAAGAACGCTGTTTAAAAACGCCGGAAGGCACGCTTTGCGCCGCGAATACCAAGGGGGCGAACAGTTCCTGGAATAGCGATAATGAGGACAACAATCTGTACATCGAAATTTCGGATGTCCACCAAACCAAGCCGGCTGGCGGGCTGTGGGTGATTGATTTGATCCCGCTCAATGGAAACGGCGCTTATCAGGCCTGGCATGGTTTCAGTTCCAGTCTGTCCCACACGTATTTCTGGTATGACAGCGGGTCGGTATCCCATACATGGGGAGATCCATCGGATCCCAGTCTATCCACCAATCGGATGACCGTCGGTTCCCCGGCAACTGCTTTAGAGGCAATTTCATTGGGGGCTTACCAAACCAAAAATACCTGGCCCGGAAGGCTCTACGCGGACTGGACTTCCCCGGAATCGCCCTACAGCCTGATCTGGCAGGCTTATGGCGTGGCTCCGGTAAATTACTATAATCCCTTTTATTTGATGGATCTGGCATATTTTTCCAGTCGGGGACCCAGCCGGGACGGACGGACACAGCCGTTTATCGCCGCTCCGGGTGTGGGAATCGTTGCATCGCTTTCAGAAAGCGCACTGAACAATCCCAACGAAACCTATTATCGGCGTACGAACCGGGTCGAATTCGGAGGCAATCACACCGTTCTTCAGGGAACCAGCATGTCATGTCCCCATACCACCGGTGTCGTCGCACTGCTTCTTGAAAAGGCACATCGACTCGGACTGTCGCCGACCCCGACGGATATCAAAGCATACATCAAGGCAGGCAGCCGTCACGATGCATTTACGGGATTGGACCCACAAAATCCCGAAGACAGCAATGATGACTGGGGCTATGGGAAGTTGGATGCCACCGGAGCATTATCGGCCATTTTGCAGAAATAGCATCCCGTTATGCCGGGTGATTAGCAGGGAACCTGATTCCGGCAATGGACCACCGGCAATGCCGGTGGTCATGACTTCGCGGAAACATCCAGAAGTCTTGCCGGGATTTCAAAAGTTTTCCAGCCGTGTGTCACGCCGGCGGGAATGAAATAGGTGTCCATTGCTTCCAAAATGATTCGCTCCTCACCAATGAACATCTCAATCTTTCCTTCAATCACGATGCCGCATTGTTCAAAGGGGTGCTGATGGCCGGTATCTTCCTTTTCCGGGCCTATCTCCATGCATGCCATGACCAGTTTGTCGCCAAACTCCGCCATGCTCCTGATTCCCGGTCTAAATTCCTGCAAAGCCATTTGATTTGCTGACTTCTGAAAACCCATGGTTTTTCCTTCTACCTCCCTCGGTCCGGCGCCAATCGGCGAAATGTTTGTAATCCGAATGTAGCAACGAGCAGGCCAAAAATCACGGTAAGGCACCCGCCCCACTGGAGCATTGACAACTGCTCTCCAAGAACAAGTCTTGCAGTGAGAAGTCCCGTGACCGGAACAAGCAGCGAAAGGGGTGCAACCTGATTTGCCGGGTGCCTGGACAGTAACCTGCTCCATGCACCAAATCCAAAAAGCGTTGCCCCAAAAGCAAGATAGAGGATCGAGAACACCGAGACTCCATTCAAAGCCGTGATTGCCCCGATAACAGTTTCTGGCGTGTCCAATATGAGTGCAAGCAAGAAAAGCGGAACAGGCGGCACAAGGCTGGACCAGACAACCAGGCTTAGCACGTCAAGCCGGTTGCCTTCAGCGGCTGCTGATGCCGTCGCCTTACGAACGACAATGTTTGAAATCCCCCAGAACGCGGCTCCGGCAAGGGTCAACAGGAGTGCAGCCGGTGGAATGGCAAAAACGTTTGTTCCGCCGGCATGACGACCAACAAGAAATAACCCCAGGGCCGCAATCCCAAGTCCTGTTATCTGGGAGCCTGATACGGATTCATGCAGGAATAGCGTCGCAAAGGCAAGGGTGAAAAACGCCTGCGACTGTAGAACCACGGACGCTACGCCGGCCGGCATGCCGATGTGCATCGCATAGAACAGGCACCCAAACTGGCCAACTCCGACCGTGAGCCCGTAGGTCATCCAATACCGCGCGGCCACTGCCGGGCGTTTTACGAACAGTATTGCCGGTAGCGCGGCGAAAACAAAACGAAGCGCCACCAACAACATCGGAGGCACGCCACCCAGGCCGAGCTTGATGACCGTGAAATTTGCACCCCAAATGGTTACCACCAACAGGGCAAGCACGAAATCCTTGCGATTCATCGGTACGTTCTCTTCTCCTTTATTTACGAATTCGAAATGATTTCATTCGATATATTGTCCACAACAACCGGGGTCTCAAGGTATTTCACAACGGGGTCGGAGCCATATTTCCCCCGTACAAACGCTTTCCATTCCCCGGTGTACAGACGCTCCGCATCTTCGCGGGATTGCCATAGATAGACGCCGCCGGCAGCAGTGCCGTCCGGGGTAAGAAAGTAGTATTTACGAATTAACCCCGGCATGCCCAGGTATTTGGGCGCTGTGCTCAAGAAAATCTCTTTGGCCTGCGGAGTTGTGATCGCCTGTGGGAGTTTGAATTCAACAATTGCTGTAATCATGGATGTCTCCTCGTGAAAAGGGTGCCTGATGTTTGATGCGCATTCATAAGATCGATCCGCATTAAATGTAAGGTTTTGGTTTCATGTCAGTATCGTTTCCGTGTTGCTTTTTAAAAGAGACAGAATAATTGAGAAAGCCAATAAAAAAGCCCTTCAAATTCGTTAGAATCCGAAGGGCTGAATGGTCACCTTGCAGCAGACATCCCGTAACGATCGTTTTGGATCAATCCTTGTCTTTCAGGATTTGAAACCCGGCCTTGGCGAGCGCTTTTTCGATGGTTACGGTTTTCAGGGTAGACAGGCGGAAGGTATAAACCCGCTGGCTGGACTGCTGGGCCGTCATGCCGATATTGACGATTTCACCGCCTTGATTGCGAATGATTTCCACCACCTGATTGAACGCCTCTGGCAGGTCGCCAACCACCACGTCCAGCCTGGAGCCGCCGGTCAGAATCCCCATCATGTCGATAAAAGCCCGAAGAATGTCCGATTCGGTGATGATGCCAACGAGCTTATCGTTTTTGACAACCGGCATGCCGCTGATTTTGTGCTCATAAATCAGCCGGGCCGCAGTTTCCAGATCATCATCCGGAGCCACGGTGATGGGCTCGGTTATCATCAGATCCGTCAGGGTCAGATCTCCGACCATGGCCGGAATCAATCCCTGCTTCAGACCCGACAGGGTCACAAATCCCTTCAGTTTCATTCCCTTCGATACAATGGGAAGATGACGAAATCCCTTTTCCTTCATCAACTCGATTGCCTTTTGAATCGAGGCGTTTTCAGTTACGGTAACCGGACTCGTGATCATCAGGGATTTGATTTTCATTGACTATCCTTTCCATCAAGGGGCTTACGGCTGATAAAGACAGAGGGGTTCTTCAGCCAGATAATCTCCGGCTGCCTCGAAGGCTCTGGCCCGGCATCCGCCGCAAACCTTTCGGTATTCACACTTTCCACATTTTCCTTTCAAATTATCATAATTTCTTAAAGAAAGAAAGACTTCAGAAGTGTTCCATATCGTGGAAAAAGATGTCTTGGTGATATCGCCGCAATTGAGCTGCAAAAAACCGCAGGGCTGAACAATGCCGGTATGGGAGATGAAACAGAATCCGGTTCCGCCCAGGCAACCGCGGGTGACCGCATCCAGGCCATGGGTTTGAAAGGTGACGGTCTTGCCGTCCTTTTTTGCACGCTGGCGAAGGATCCGGTAATAATGCGGCGCGCAGGTGGCTTTCAGTTGAAGCGGCGTATTCTCTCGCTGATCATAAAACCAGTTGAGGGTTTCTTCATATTCTTCGGCATTGATGGCTTTATCGGCAATATATTTTCCCCGGCCGGTCGGCACCAGCAGAAAAATATGATGGGCCACAGCCCCGAGCTTTATCGCAAGATCCTGAATCTTGGGTATTTCATCCAGATTGGTCTGGGTAATGGTGGTGTTGATCTGAAATTCGATTCCCGCGGCTTTCGCATTGGCGATACCCTGAAGCGCGGCATCAAAGGCCCCGTCAACCCCTCTGAACAGATCATGCTTTTCCCGGGTTGCCCCATCCAGGCTGATGCTGATTCGTTTGATTCCGGATGCCGCCATTTTTTCGGCGTTTTCCCTGGTGATGAGGGTGCCGTTGGGGGCCATGACCATTTTCAGGCCCTTGGATGTTCCATAGCCTGCAACTTCAAAAATATCCGGACGAAGCAGGGGCTCTCCGCCGGTCAGGATGACAATGGCAGGGCCGACCTCCGCGATTTGATCGAGGAGACGTAAACAGGCGGCAGTGTCCAGCTCGCCTTCATAGGGGCCGTTTGTGGCAGCGGCTCTGCAGTGAACGCAGGACAGGTTGCAGTTGCGGGTGATTTCCCAGGCAACCAGTCGAAGCTGCGATCCCTTGGATTCGGAATGGCTGTGTTTCATCGGGATTGAAGCTCCTTGGCGGCGTCCATGGCAAAATACGTCAGGATCATGTCCGCGCCGGCCCGCTTGATGGCGGTGAGGGATTCCATCATGACCCGTGGTCCGTCCAGCCATCCGAGCTGTTCGGCAGCTTTTATCATGGCGTATTCTCCGCTGACGTTGTAGGCGGCGACCGGCAGATCAAATTCCTGACGGACCCGGCAGATGACATCCAGATAGGCCAGGGCAGGCTTGACCATGATGATGTCCGCGCCTTCCTCGATGTCCATCGTTACTTCCCGGATGGCTTCCAGGGCGTTGGCCGGATCCATCTGATAGGTTCTGCGGTCTCCGAATTTGGGCGCGGAATCCGCGGCCTGGCGAAACGGGCCGTAAAAGCCCGAACAGTATTTGGCGGCGTAGGACATGATCGGTACGTTGGAAAATCCGTTTTCATCTAGGCTTTCCCGAATTTCCGCCACCCGGCCGTCCATCATGTCCGATGGCGCCACCATGTCCGCTCCGGCCTTGGCATGAGACAGGGCGGTTCGCGCCAGAAGATCCAGAGACGCATCGTTATCTACCACGTTTTTTTCAACCACCCCGCAATGGCCGTGATCCGTATACGCGCACAGGCAAACATCGGTGATGACGGCCAGATCCGGGACCTTGTTCTTTACGGCTTTTACGGCCCGTTGAACAATGCCGTCCTTGGCATAGGCGCTGGTTGCCAGGGGATCTTTTTTGTTCGGGACCCCAAAGAGCATGATAGCCGGAATCCCCAGTTTCTGAACTTCCTGGCAGGTTTTGACGATCTGGTCAACGGACAACTGATACTGTCCGGGCATGGAAGCGATCGGATTTTTAAGGTCCTTGCCTTCGATGGCAAAAAGAGGCAGAATGAAATCATTTGTGGTTAAAATGGTTTCACGGATCATTCGGCGAAAGGCTTCATTCTGCCGGAGTCTTCTGGGGCGGTATTCGGGAAAAAGCATAAGAGTAGCTCCTGATAGTTAAGAAATTTCTGCATCCGTCAGATAACAGGCCGGATCCGGGGCCCAGACATCGCCGGTAACGGCTTCGGCCCGGACCCTGAAATTCCCGCCGCAAACATCCAGCCAGCGGCAGGTTGCGCATCTTCCTTTTACAAAGGGCTTTTTGTCTTTCAGCCGCATCATGAGGGGATTGGAAAGATCGGACCAGATTTCGGAAAACCGGCGCTCGCGGATATTGCCGAAACTGTAATGTCGCCAGAACTGATCGGCATGAACCTGTCCATCCCAGCTCACGCAGCCGATGCCTCTACCGGAGCTGTTGCCTTCATTCATCTTTAAAAGCTCCAGAACTTCCCTGGCCCTTTCGGGATTCTCCCGGAGCAGTCGCAGATACACGTAGGGGCCGTCGGCATGGTTGTCCACGGTCAGGATTTCCTTGGACAGCCCAAGGTCGTGAAGCCTTTTGGTTTCATCCATGATCATATCCACGATGACCCGGGTTTCTTCGCGGGTGGAATCTTCCTCAACCAGTTTGGAACCCCGGCCGGCATAAACCAGGTGATAAAAACAGGCCCTGGGAATGTTCATGGTTTCAAGGAGTTTGAAAATGCTGGGGATTTCGCCTGAATTGAATTTGTTGATCGTAAACCGCAGGCCAACCTTGATGCCGGCATCCTGACAGTTGCGAATGCCGCTTAAGGCCGACTGATAAGCACCCTTGACGCCCCGGAACCGGTCATTGATTTCTTCCATGCCATCCAGGCTGATGCCGACATAGGACAGGCCAATGGCTTTGAGGGTTCGGGCGATTTCCGCCGTGATCAGGGTGCCGTTGGTGGAGATGACGGCGCGCATGCCTTTTTGAACCGCATAGTCCGCCAGTTCCGGAAGGTCTTTCCGGACCAGGGGTTCTCCTCCGGAAAACAGGATCACCGGGGATCCGAAAGCGGCCAGATCATCGATTAGGGCCTTGCCTTCGGCGGTGGTCAGATCATCGGGTGAGGCATGGTCTTTGGCGTGGGCATAACAGTGGACGCAGCGCAGATTGCACTGACGGGTCATATTCCAGACCACCACCGGTTTCTTGTCGCTTGAAAACTGAAGCAGATGAGATGGCAGGCTGGATGACATTCGATTATAGCGAAGGGCATCTGAAGGTTCAACCGTGCCGCAATAGAGCTTGGATATACCGATCATGATTTGTCTTTCAGGTTAATGGGTGTTGCAGTTGGGAGTCGTTTCATCGCGTTGATCCGGAAGGTTCAGCGCAGCGCCCCGAAGCTCATCCTTGATGAGGTTGCTGATAAAGGTTTCGGGTTCCAGCAGGGCTTTGCGGGTAATGAAAAACCGGTTTTTACCGGTCTTTTCCCGGACCAGTTTGAGGCCCAGTTCAAAATCGATGGAAAGCTGCCGTTCAAAATCCGCGATGTGAATTGCGGGGTTGGCCAGTTGTTCGATGATAAAGTCAATGGCATCGTCTTCCAGCACGATATTGATGTCATGTTTTTTGTAAAATGAGAGTTCTATTTTTTTGATTTCGTCATATAATGATTTGACCTTATGAATGATATGTCCCACATCCATCACGTTTTTGGAATAGAAAGAGGTTACGATATCCATTCTGGATGGGGTCAGGGTAAGACCGTATTTATTTGAAAGATTCTTCCGGTTGGTGTGAAGGTAAGCCTTGATTGAGGCGCGTTCATTCTTTGCCAGCCTGTCAAATTCTTCCAGAACATCATGGTTTTCTTCCTTGTCCATGAGCTTTGAGAGGGCCTGCTCGGGCGCTTTCAGAACGGATGCCGTCACCGGGAATTTTTTTACATCAGAAGACGGCAGGCTGCGCTCAAACAGGAGCAGCGCTTTTTCCACCGCGCTCACCAGTCCTCTTGCTCCGGTATTCTCCTTGAATGCATTTTGCGCCAGGATTCTCAGAACCGGATCATCAAATTTGATATCAATGTTATAGGCTCCGAAGTCGAGTTTTTTACCCAAAATCACCGGATTGTTGGGATTTTTGAGAATTTCGAACAGGTCATCTTCTGTCAACCGCTCAAATATGGCCCGAACCGGCAGTCGGCCGACGAATTCGGATTCAAACCCGAATTCGATCAGATCCTCGGATTTGACGTGACTCAGAATATCCTGGCGGTCCTTATGGGTTTTGACGGCAGCCCCAAAACCAATATTCTGGCTGGTCATCCGGCGATGGATGATTTCCGTCAGGTCGCCGAAAGCCCCACTCATGATAAACAGGATGTTTTTGGTGTTGATGGATCGCTTTTCACGGTTGCCGGTTTTCCGGAATCGTTCGATTTCCTGAAGCATGGAAATGGGATCATGGGGAACCTTCAGGTCCACTTCGGTTTCTTCCATGGGCTTTAAAAGAGCCCGCTGAACGCCGGTCCGGGAGACGTCCGCTCCGATCATGTTACGGCTGCCGGCAATTTTATCGATTTCATCGATATAGATGATGCCATACTGCGCCAGTTCGATGTTGTCATCGGCTTCCCGGACCAGGTCCCGAACCAGATCTTCCACATCTCCGCCGACATAGCCGGTTTCACTGAACTTGGTGGCGTCACCCTTGACAAAGGGGACCCCGATTTTTTTGGCTATCAGCTTGATCAGATAAGTTTTTCCAACGCCCGTGGGGCCGATCATCAACACATTGTTTTTGATGCTGCCCACCATGTCATGCGGAGAATCGGATGCGGACTTTGCATGTTTAATACGGTTGAAATGCGTGCATATTTTGGTTGCCAGAACCGCTTTGGCATGATCCTGCTTAACGATATATTGATCCAGATAGGAAATGAGGTCTTCCGGTTTCATATCGAAATGAAACGGTTTGTCCGATTTCGGAGTCTTACCGGAAGTCTCCTGGGTGCTTTCCTGTGGAAGCGCTTCCTGGGATACCATTTTCACCGAACCCCCAAATTTTTTTGCCAGGAATTCGCCGATTTCTTTTTCAATCTCTTTGGGATTGGGTATGGTTTCGTTTTGAATTTTCATTGTGTCGTTATCGATGTTGTAAAAAAACGTTTATAAATCTTTTCAGGGCCGGTATTGCCAGAAAATATAATCATGTCCGATTCAAAAAGCAAGCCATGCCAAAGAATATAGACCATCGGAAAATGATTCTGGAAAGGCGGCAGGGAAGAGTCAGTACTTTCTATCTTATGTTCCCGACCGATAAGCAGCCAAAAGCTTTTTCCGGACGTCTATACTCATGAGGTCAATACGGACCTGACCATGTTGGCAAAGCAGGCATTTCCCAGTGTAACCCATTTTACCAGACGATCCTGTTTAAGATCAAGCCTGGCAATGATTTCAGGTTCGGTCAGTCCCTTCCGGCTCAAATCCGTAACCTTTCCTTGAAAATCTTCCAGAAAGGCCAGCTTGGCGGCCAATTTTGCCTTTCCGCCTTTTGGAATCGGGTGATGTCCACAGAACAGCGCGTCAAAATCGAGTGTTAGCACGGTGTTCAGGGAATCCATCTGATCGGTGAATTTCTCGTCAGACCGAAAATACTTGATACGATCTCCCAGGTAAAGATCGCCGGAAAACAGCCAGCCGTTTTGGGTTTCCAGATATACCGTATGGTCTTTGCTGTGACCGGGAGTGTGAACCGGGATAAAACGATGATATTCGGTATCGATGTGTTCAGGAAGGGGGGTAATCTTTACTTGTTCCGCTTTTCCCCACACCAGATGCTGGTAAGGGAGAATGTTAAGGCCTCCGTTCATTTTTTCAGCGGTCAGGGAGTGGCCCAGAACCTCGGCGGAAAACGTCCGGCGGATTTGCGCGGCATTCCCGCTGTGGTCTTCATGATAATGGGTCAATAAAATCCGTTCGATAGCATGGTCTTTCAACATCCCGATGGCTTCAGTGCGCATGTGGCGCTGAGCCGTATCGATCACCACGGTGTCCACGACATACATATGCACTGACATCAGGGGGGGGCCGATCGGGCTGTAACCTAGCTCATAAGCGGTAACGGGTCCGAATTTTTTTTTCCTGCGGATCTTCATGGTTTCAAAATAGCTCGAAAAAGGTTATGGGTTAAGGGAAATAACCTGGAGTCTGAATTAAAACCGAGACTGCCAGCCGCTTTCATATAACCATAAACACCTTCATTATGCAATGCCGCCGAATATTCCGGCGTTTCACCTTGATAAATTGACAAAGTCCCGATGTCTCGGTTATAGTTTCGAAAACATTTAATAAAGGAGGCTATCCGTGCAAGTCCTTGAAAAAGCTATGTCTCTGGGCAAACGTGCCCTGAACGAATATGAATCGAAAATCCTGATGTCGGCCTTTGGGATTCCGGTGGTTCCGGAAAAAACCGCGCTGAATGTAAATGAGGCGGTTGCGGTTTCCGAAGCCATGGGATTTCCCGTTGTTGTAAAAGCCCTGGGGTCCACCCTGATGCATAAAACCGAGCGGGGACTGGTAAGGGTGAATCTGTCTTCTTCCCAGGCGGTGCTCGCTGCTGCAACGGCCATGGCAGCCGAGGCCGGATCGGAACTCGAAGGCTTTCTCATTCAGCCCTTTATTCAGGGAAAACGCGAGCTGGTTGCCGGCCTGTTTCGGGACAGGCAGTTCGGGCCGGTCATCATGCTGGGACTGGGGGGCATTTTTACCGAAGTGCTTTCCGATGTCACATTTCGGGTGGCGCCCCTTACCCAGTCCGACGCCCGGGAAATGATCGGTGAAATCAAGGCCGGACGGATTTTGGATGCGTTCAGGGGAGAAGCCGCCGTCAACAGGGATGCCCTGGTTCAAACCTTGATGGGCCTTTCCCGGCTCGCCCTGGACCACCCCCAGGTTTCCGAAATCGATATCAACCCCTTGCTCATATCCGCAGATGGTAGCGTATGCGCCGTGGATGCCCTGGTTGTCCTGAAGCCCGAGATCGAATCTCAGAATTTTCTTCCGGCCATTGATCCTTATGCCATTGGTTCCCTTTTTTACCCGCATTCCATTGCCTTTGTCGGGGCGTCGGCCGCGATCGGAAAATGGGGGCATACGCTTTTTACCATTACCGCAGGCAGAGGGTATAAAGGGGAGATCTACCTGGTCAATCCCAAGGGCGGGACCATAGCAAACCGTCCGGTTTTTCGTTCGGTTGCCGAGGTTCCGGGGAAAATCGATCTGGCCGTGGTGACGGTACCGGCAGCCGGGGTCCTGGACCTGCTTCCTCAGTTCAAGGCCAAGGGTATTACCAACATGCTGCTGATCTCGTCCGGTTTTGCGGAAGTCGGCCCGTCCGGAAAGCGTCTGGAAGAAGAACTCATTCAAAAAGCCGCGCAAAACGGTATTCTGGTTATTGGCCCCAATACCATGGGAATCTGCAACCCGCACATACACCTGTATTGTACCGGAAGCCACGTGCTGCCGGAACCCGGAGCAACGGCCGTGGTTGCCCAGTCCGGAAATATGGGCACCCAGCTTCTGGCCTTTGCCGAGCAGCAGGGCATCGGGATTCGCGCCTTTTGCGGCTCCGGCAATGAGGCCATGGTAACCATCGAGGATTATGTCGATGCCTTTGAAAAGGATGCGTTGACCCAGACCGTTATGCTGTATGTGGAAAGCGTCAAGAACGGCAGACGCTTTTTGGAGAGCTGCCGCCGCGTCGGCAAAAAAAAGCCCATCGTCCTCTTGAAAGGCGGGCAGAGCCAGGCCGGAAATAAGGCCGCGGCCAGTCATACCGGAGCGTTGAGCTCGGATTCCCGAATCTTTGACGCCGTTTGCAGGCAGGCCGGAATCGTCAAGGTGGAACGTTCGATGGATCTTCTGGATTTGTCGGCCGCGTTTTCGTCCCTGCCCCTTCCCAGGGGAAATCGGGCAGCCATCATGACCCTCGGGGGCGGGTGGGGGGTTGTGACGGCCGATCTGTGTTCGGAATATCATATTGCGGTTCCGGAGCTTTCACCGGAGCTGACCGAGCATATCAATACCATTCTGCCGCCCTACTGGAGCCATTCGAATCCGGTGGATATCGTTGGGGAAAGTGACATGACCATTCCCATCCGGATCATGGAAGCCCTGATGAAATGGGACGGCTGCGATGCGGTGATCAACCTGGGCATCATGGGCCGAAGGATTCTGGCCGGCAAACTGGCCGAATCCATATCCAAATCCGACCCGACGTATTCCGCGGAGTTTCTGGCCATGATGGGCGAGAAGCTGCTGGAGTTTGAAGACGAATATGTCCGGCATATCGTTGGTTTGATGGAAACCTACGAAAAGCCGGTGTTCGGAGTCAGCCTTATGAAGGAATGCCAGGATAAAACCGTTTGCCGTGTCAACGACAGCCGGTATAAGGGTGTATTTTATGAAAGCCCGGAGCGGGCCGTCAAAGCTTTTTCCAGAATGGTGGAGTATCGCACTTTTCTTGAAAGATGACTTCATCGGTTAAACATCTTGTTTAAAAGACAGCAAAAGAAATGGATTTAATTTATCAAACCATCGGGCCGAATTGGCCGCATCTGAAAAACAGATCAGCCAGGAGTAAAGAAATAAACGGCTGTTGTGCTGAAAGCTGCAATCGGTTTTTTTACATGTTGATAGTACATTGATCGCATTATTGCTGCCGATAACTTATTAATCATAACATTTTGGTATTAAATTAATTACTAAATTCGATTGCAGCTTTCAGGTCAAACATAAATCGTAACTACAGGTTGAAGGTTATAAGGAAAATCATTTGTGTTCACTCAGAACTTCAGGGCGTTGAGAAAACTGCTTTATCAATCGGGTTGAATGTTAACTCAGTTTTGTTCTCAACACCCTGAAGGTTTCATTTACAACGCTTGTTCATCCATCCACTTAAAGCGGATTTGAATGGCAGATGTTGCAACCGATCTGCGTTCCCTTGGTAATGGTGTGCCCGGCTAATGTCCTGGTTGCGGCAGCCTTTGAAAGCACCGTACCGGCACCGGTTGTTCCATGGCAGGTTCCGCAGGCTTGTGCGGATGCACGGTTTTCATGCCCGCTGACCCATGCACTGCTGTTTACATTGTGAAGGCCATGGGGCCCGCCGTTTGTGGTCAGGGGTAAACTGCTTCCATGGCAGGCCGTGCATTCGATGATCTTGCCGTCATGGCCCTGAATCGAAGTTGCGGTCAGATTGTCATTGGCCTGTGACGTCGGCCATTCAGCATGCGTGCTGCCGTGGCAGGATTCACATGCCACGCCGTTATGCCCCACGCTGTTCCGATACAGTGTGTTGTCCTGCTCTGCAAACATCTTGTTGGTGGCAACGATGGGGGTAGCCGTATTCGGGCTGTCGCTATAGGCGGTGCGACCAATGATCTGGGTGCCCAAATGATTGACGGCATCGCCCGTGTGACAGGACTGGCACTTGGGCAGGTCGGCCCAGGACTTACGGGTTGCCTGGCCCACTGCGGTCATGGTGCCGTGGCAGTCCAGACAGTTCAGACCTGCTGTTGTCATGGCGCCTCTGTTACATTTTGTTGTCTCGCCCGGATGGCAATAATAACAGGCGTTACCGCTGGGCGGCAATGTGGTGATCCGCGAGGCATGATACCCGTGGGTGGCTGCGGACATGGTCTTATTCCCCACCTGAGCCCCTACCGGTCCGGTTTTCCCCAGATCCAGCGCTGGGGAATAATGGCAGGACGCGCATAGAACCGGCCGGCTGTTGTTAAGATTCGTACCGTTTCTGTAATCGTGAAGAATCAGGATGTTTTCCCGGAACTGAATCGCCGGATCGGCGTTCTGGCTCCATTGAACGCCTGAAATACTTGCGCCCGAATTTCCCGTGTTATGACAGACATTACAGGCCATCTCGTTGGAAACGGGAACCACGACGGGAAGAGAGGAAAGAACGTTCGAGTTTGCCGGGTCCAGAGCCTGCACATTCATCAGGGGATAGTAATTGAGTTTTTGATTGTCATCAAACGCCGTTATCGGAATGCCTGGTGCCTCAAACCAATTCGTTGTTCCCCCTACCCACGGAAAGGGCTGGGACTGATTGGCCGATCCGGGCATTTTTGCTCCCAGCAGACCCTCATCCTGGGCTGGTAGTGTGCCGAACAGGGGCAGAACATATTCCCAGAAGTTTGTTTTGCCGATGCTTGTGGTGTTGATCGATCCGGTGGCATCCGCCATGGCTTTGTAGGTAAGATTAACCGTGGATCCAACAATCGTTGGTGTGGTTCCTTGCTGAATGACCTGAGCATTTAAAATGTTAAAAACCGGAAGAATGCTGAACACTGAAAAATCCGGGTCGTAACAGTGCATGCCAAGATTGTTAAAGCCAAAGGTCTTGTAGGTTCCCGAAAGTGCGGTACTCGTAGCAAAAGTGGCTGAAATGGTGTGATTGGCGGTGACGTTGGAAAAGGTATAGGAAGTTACCGCGCCAACTGAAGTGCCGTCGACCAGGACACCCTGGACTTTATATCCGGTATTTGCCGTGATGGTAAAAGCCCGGCTTGCGCCCTGAGCAACCGAGACGCTGCCGGATGGGCTGATGGAACCATTTGCTCCGGCCGATGCGCTGATGGTGAAATTTGTGGTATTTGCGGTAAAGGTGGCTGAAATGGTGTGATTGGCGGTGACGTTGGAGAAGGTATAGGAAGTTACCGCGCCGACCGAAGTGCCGTCAACCAGAACGCTCTGAACTTTATAGCCGGTATTTGCCGTGATTGTAAAAGCCCGGCTTGCGCCCTGAGCTACGGAAACGCTACCGGATGGGCTGATTGCGCCATTAGCCCCTGCCGATGCGCTGATGGTAAAGTTTGTGGTATTTGCGGTAAAAGTGGCTGAGATGGTGTGATTGGCGGTGACGTTGGAGAAGGTATAGGAAGTTACCGCGCCGACCGAAGTACCGTCAACCAGAACGCTCTGAACTTTATAGCCGGTATTTGCCGTGATTGTAAAAGCCCGGCTTGTGCCCTGGGCTACTGAAACGCTGCCGGATGGGCTGATGGAACCATTTGCTCCGGCCGATGCGCTGATGGTATAGGTGGAAGTCGTTACGTTGCTGATGGTGACATACATGCTGGCGTACTTGCCGCTAAGGGAGGCACTGATACGCACGGTTTGATTTGAAGTAACCGCGCTGGTGACAAGATGTCCGCTGCTGTTGATGCTGGCATAGGATGAGTTCTCCGACCATGTGACACTTCCTGTGACAATTTTACTGGAGCCGTCACTGTATTTGGCGGTAGCGGTGTAGTCGGCACTGCTGCTTTCGTTCACGGATGAGGGGCCGCTGATGCTAATTCCATTCAGGGTGACTGAAGAGGAGGTGCATCCGGCAGGTGGACTACTGGTGTATCCCGTGGTGATAGTCTTGCCGTCATATCCTTTAATAATGAACTGACAGGGGGCTGGATTCAGGCCTTCTTTCTCATATGCGAAAGTGCCGTTATCCTGCGAACGGGTGCTGCCTATCTGCTGTCCGGTGGCAGCATTCAAAAAGAGTACTTGCTGCTGACTGCCGGCTCCGGAACCATTGATCTTGACTGCTGCATCGCCAGAATTCCAAGTTACCTGTGTGACTGTTAAACTGGTTGCTGCCATTGCCGTGGAAACGGGAAATCCCCACGCCGCCACGATCAGGATGATTGCCATCCATCCCGTCCATTTTGTGATTGCTCTCTGCAACCGTACTGCTTCTATCGACATGAACATGTCTCCTTTACTTGGGTTGGTGAAACATAGGATAAAAAATTTTAAAACAAACTCTGAGTGTCTCGTCTATGGTATCCTGCCCATGAGACACTCGTTCTCACGGCCGTAACACAGTTTAGCAATATGCATGCCAAAAAAAGATAATGATAATAATTATTGATTATCTCGAATAATCTCAATTATAAATGGATGCAGTAAAATGATGAAACATGAAGCATCATGTCAAATATATGGCAATGAAGATTGACGCATGTAGAGAGTGTGATTTATCATATGATAAAAATATACGAGAGTTTTGATCCATTTTTAACGTTAACGAAAGGACAATCTGAATGCATTTGGAACCGGATAAAGAAGTAAAAGTTGAAGTAACCCATTGTGAATGTCATTTTATGAAAAAAGGAGACTGCATTTATCTGAAAGGACCCATGATCGATCAGGAAAGATCGGATTCAATCTGCGTCACCGCCCTGATGGGAATCTATCCCTGGATACTGACATCCCGTTTCGGCATAGAATCAAAAAATCTGGAATTCGATTCAGGTTGCTATAAGGTCTGGTGTCCCGAAAGACTGGTCGAGTTCAGCATCCGGTTTGACCCATCGACGAAGTAAACGGTCAAACCGATTGACACCGAACTTCCGGGTGACATATTGTATCCGTGTTTGTGTGGTTTGTTATGTCTGCACACAATGAAGCTGAAAACATCAGGGATTTTTCTAAAAGCAATTTTTATGGAGAGCAGTGGAAGCAGTTACTGAAAAACAACACCCAATGCCTGAACCCAAAGAAAACAAACAGGAACCGAGTCGCACCCGATCATTATTGAGGGCGCTTCGTTCCCGGAATTACCGGCTTTTTGTCGCGGGGCAGGGCATTTCCCTGATCGGCACCTGGATGCAGCAGGTTGCCATGAGCTGGCTGGTTTATCGCATGACCGGTTCGGCAATGCTTTTGGGGATCGTTGGATTTGCCAGCCAGATTCCCAGTTTCCTTCTGGCCCCGGTGGCCGGCGTTCTTGCCGACCGCTGGGAAAAAAGGCGCCTTCTTTTTGCCACTCAGACACTATCGCTTATCCAGGCCGCCCTGCTTGCGATCATTGTTCTGACCGGAATTGTTCAGATCTGGCAAATCGTTCTGCTGAGCCTTTTTCTGGGCATTATCAACGCATTTGATATTCCCGTGCGGCAGTCTTTTGTCGTGCAGATGGTTGATTCCCGTGCGGACCTGAGTAATGCCATTGCCCTCAACTCTTCCATGGTAAACGGTGCAAGACTCATCGGACCCACCATCGCCGGACTTCTCGTGGCCAGCGTCGGAGAAGGCGTTTGTTTTGCCATCAACAGCGCCAGTTATCTGGCTGTCATTGCTGCGCTTGCCGCCATGCGGGTGGCTGCCCAACCCCCGCGTCTTCAACACCATGACGTTCTGCACGAACTTTACGAGGGGGTTCGCTATGCTTTTGACTTTAAACCGATCCTGAGTATCCTTCTATTACTGGCCCTGGTCAGCCTGATGGGAATGCCCTACTCGGTCTTGATGCCGGTATTTGCCCGCGAAGTTCTTCACGGAAGTTCTCACACTTACGGTTTTCTAATGACAGCATCCGGCAGCGGGGCATTGGCCGGCGCTTTTTATCTGGCATCCCGCAGGAGCGTCATCGGACTTGGCATGGTCATTGTCCGCGCCGCAATCCTTTTTGGAATCGGCATCTCTGTCTTTGCCATTTCAAACATCTTCGCTCTGTCGATGGTTTCACTTGTTGTGGCGGGCTTTGGGGCCATGACCCTGGTTGCCTCGTGCAATACCATTATTCAGACCATTGTTGACGAAGACAAGCGGGGGCGTGTGATGAGCTTCTTCACCATGGCTTTCATCGGAATGACGCCATTCGGGAGTCTTATCGCTGGGACTCTTGCGGGCAGTATCGGTGCAAAGGAAACCGTGCTTATCGGCGGAATGTGCTGCCTTGCGGGCGGAATAATTTTCTTCAGGCAACTTCCGCTGCTCCGCGATAAAGTCAGACCGATTTATATCGACAGGGGCATCATCAAGGGGAAAGAGGTTTAAATCGGCTGACGTCCAATGGTGATGCCGGCGGCGGCGTTATGCCATGAAAAAATATCCGTAGAAGGGTTGAACACCGCATTACAGCGTTTTCATTTGACAGAAATGCCTGAGTGTGCTTATTATAGTTGAATAATTGCTCAACCGTTATCCTGATGGGAAAACCATGAAAATTAAGCCAACATGCGAGATCACTTATATTGACCATGAAAAAGTTGCGACCGTGCGAGATCAGCTCTTGCCCGAAACCGTCCTTGTCCGACTGGCGGAAACCTTCAAGGTCATGGGAGACCCTACACGGGCCAAGATCATCCACGCCATCTCTTTTGAGGAATTGTGCGTTTGCGACATTGCCTGCCTGCTGGGAACAACCAAATCCGCGATATCCCATCAATTGCGGATACTTCGGAACCTGAGAGCGGTAAAATTCCGTAAGGCCGGCAAGATAGCTTATTACTCCCTTGATGATACTCACATCGGCAGCCTGTTTGCTGAAGGGCTAAAACATATCCAAAAGCTGGAGCTTCAGCAGGAATAGAAGGATCGCGATTCTTTTTGAAGGGGGCATAAGGAGGCCACTGTCTGACATGAAACAAACTACACGTGAAAAACTACTTAAAACGGCGTATCTTCTGGCTGTCATCACAATTAGTTACAACTTTGTCGAGGGGATTGTTTCTATATGGCTGGGCGCTGCCGACGAAACACTTGTCCTCTTCGGTTTTGGTGTTGACTCCTTCATCGAGGTGATTTCGGCGGTTGGCGTCTGGCACATGCTTCGGCGGATCAAAGGCAACGAGGGCGACTCAAAAGACGAGTTTGAACGACGTGCGCTCCGGATTACCGGTGGCTCATTTTATCTGCTGACTGTTGGCCTGATACTGACGGGATGCATCAATATTTACCAGCAGCACAAACCAGAGACGACACTCTGGGGCATCGTGATCTCGTTGGTCTCGATTTCCTTCATGTGGTTCCTGGTCCATTTTAAGGCCAAGGTCGGCAAGGCGCTCAACTCGCCTGCCATTATAGCCGATGCCGCCTGTTCTCGGGCCTGTGTATACCTGTCGGTGGTGTTGCTGGTTGCCAGCGTCGGCTATGCGTTGACCGGCATCGGCAGCCTCGATGCGGTGGGCGCGCTACTGATTGCCTGGCTTGCGTATAAGGAAGGACGCGAAGCCTTTGACAAGGCCAGGGGACTGTCCTGTTCGTGCAGTTGTACTTGCGGGGAAAAGGTATCCCCGACGCTATCCTGAACTTAAACTTACCTGCAGCGTCAATCAGGGCTCACGCTGTAGCCAGTCAGCGCTGACGCTTTCATGCTGAAAGCGAACGTGGCCTTTGGTTTGATTTCCAAAACAGTGGTTCTAATGATAGAGACAGCGGGTATCGTACCAACAGGCGATGTATAACCATGCTATTCGGATTCCATCCCGCCTTCCCAGCCCCCCCCCAGAGCCTTGATGAGCCGCACGGTCGCAACGAAACGCTGGCCCGCCAATTGTGCCATCCTGCGCTCCTGCTGGAGACGGATCCGGTCCGCATCGAGAAATTCAAGATAATTGACGGTTCCGGTTTCATAGCGGGCCTTCGCCAGTTGGGTGGATTGTCTGGCGGCCGAAAGAGCTTCGGCCTGAGCGGATGTTTCCTCGCTACGAAGGACGATTTGGGCCAGTGAATCCTCCACTTCTCTAAAAGCCGTGAGCACGGCCTGACGATACGCTGCCAGGGATTCCTGAAAAACCGCCTCGGCCTGCCCGACCTCGGCAGTGGTGCGTCCGGCCGTAAACAGGGGAAGGCTCAGGCTCGGGCTGATGGACCAGACCCGGGTTGAATCGGTAAAGAGCTTACCCGCATCAGCGCTCAGATACCCGGTCTGACCGGTCAAATGCAGCGCGGGAAAGTAGGCGGCCCTGGCAACCCCGATCTGCGCGTTCCTGGCGGCCAGGGTCCGTTCCGCCCTGGCAATGTCCGGTCGCCGCTCCAGGAGCGTGGAAGGCAGCCCCACGGGGACATCGGGAGGCAGGGCAGGGACAGTCCCTTCGACAAGTTCAAAATCGCTCGCAGGCTTTCCGCACAAGAGCGAAAGCGCATTGAACGTTTCGGTTCTTCTGCGCCGGGTATCGGCCAGATCCGCCCGGGTAACTGCCAGTTCCCTTCTTGCCTGGACCACGTCGATCTCGGAAATGGTACCGGTCTGAAAGCGTCCATTCAAGATGCGGATGGTTTGCTCGCGGGATTGAATTGATTTTTCCAGCACGTCGGTTTCCATATCCAGCGCGCGAACCAGGAAGTAATTCACCGCCACATCCGCATTCAGCGTGAGCAGCACGTTCCGGTAATCGGATATGCTCGCCTGGGCCTGGGCCTGGGCCGCTTCGAACGAACGCCGCACCCGCCCCCAGAGATCCACTTCATAGCTCATATCAAAAGGAACGCTGAACGTGTTGACATACCCCATGGGAATTTGGAAAGGAATCGGTGTCGGCAGATTGCCGGAAGTGCGTTCCCACTTGGCCATGGGATCCAGGGAGATTTCGGGGAAAAACCGGCTTCTGCTGATCCGTGCTGCCGATCGCGCCGCGTCGACCCGGGCCACAGCGGCGCGAAGATCCTGATTGGCGGCCACGGCCGCGGATTCGAGCTGATCCAGAACCGGGTCACCAAAAACCGTCCACCACTCACCCCCGGGAACCGTATCGCGAGGCTCGGCAAGCTTCCAATGCCAGTCCGCCGGAGTGATGTCCACAATCTCGGGTTTTTTGTAATCCGGACCGACCGCAGCGCAGGCGCACAGGCCCAGAAGCGCGATGGCCAGACAGGTGAATTGCCGAAGTGATTGCATGGGCTCAGCCTTTCAATCCAGCGTTTGCCGGTAGCGCTTTACCCCGATGAACAGGGCGATCGCCGTAAAGAGTACGATTTGCCAAAGTTCGAGAGCCACATCTTCAATGCCGTTTCCCTTGAGCAAAATGCCCCGCACGATCCTTAAAAAATGCGTCAGCGGAAACACTTCGCCAAGTTTTTGCGCCCAATGCGGCATGCCCCGGAAAGGAAACATGAATCCGGAGAGCAGCAAAGACGGCAAAAAGAAGAAGAACGCCATCTGCACGGCCTGAAGCTGGTTTGTCGCAACTGTGGAAAAGGTGATTCCCATGGCAAGATTGGCGGTGATGAAAATAAAGGCCACAACGAGCAGCAACAGAAGACTGCCGATCATGGGCACGCGGAAGAGAAAACGGGCCGCAACCAGAATCAGACCGATCTGAACGTAACCCACCAGAATGTAGGGAATGATTTTCCCCAGCAGCACCTCGAAGGGCCGGGTAGGCATGGAAAGAAGATTTTCCATGGTGCCCCGTTCCCGTTCGCGCGTTATGGCAAGCCCGGTGATCATCACCATGGTCATCGTCAGAACAACCCCCATCAGACCCGGCACGATGTTGTACTGGGTAATGGCTTCCGGGTTGTAGAGGGCGTGGATACGTAAAGCGACCGGGCCGTCGGATCCGGCTAAAAAGGCCAGCGGCCCTTTCAGATCATTTTGCAGGGCACTGTTCAATGAGCTTGCAAGGGAGCCGAGCGCGTTTCCGGTAGCCGCCGGATCGGTTGCATCCGCTTCGATGAGTATGAAGGGGTGATCTCCCCGCAGGAAGTCGCGGCTGAAATTTTCGGGAATATTTACCACGAACTGCACCCGGCCTCGTGCCAGGATGTCACGCGCTTCGGTTTCGGAATGCACCTTGCGGACAAAGTCGAAATATCCACTGTTTTGAATCGCCTGAAGCAGGGTCCGTGCCTGGGGGCCATGGTCTGCCTGAAGCAGGGCCGCGGGAAGGTGCTTGGGATCGGAATTTATGGCAAAACCGAAAAGGATCAGTTGAATGAGGGGAATGCCGACCATCATCGCAAAGGTCACCCGGTCCCGGCGCATCTGGATGAACTCCTTTACGACAATCGCCCAAAACCGTTCAAAGGAAAATTCACGTCGCTTTTTCATGATGCGCGCTCCCCTTTTGGTTTTTCCATGAGATGAATGAAGACATCCTCCAGCCCGGACTCGATCCTTTGCCATTCATAGGGCGATGCCTTGAAAGGGGCGATGGCTTCATCGAGCGCATCCTTATCGTCCCCGCTTACGTGAAGCGTGCTGCCGAATGCCACGGCCTGCTCCACGCCCATACGGCCTTGAAGCCGGTCCGAGAGTTTGAGAAGGTCCGGACCGATCACGGCCCAGGTCGTCAGATGTGATCGTTCAATCACCTCGGCGGCCGTGCCGTGGATGAGCAGATCGCCGTAGAGGATGAAGGCCAGACGGTGGCACCGCTCGGCTTCATCCATGTAATGGGTGGCGATCAGAAACGTCAGCCCTTCGTCCGCGAGACGGTGGATCTGTTCCCAGAATTCCCGGCGTGCCTTGGGATCCACTCCGGCCGTGGGTTCATCGAGAAGGAGAAGCTTTGGCTGGTGAATCATGCACGCTGCCAGGGCAAGGCGCTGCTTCCAGCCCCCCGAAAGCTCACCGGCAAGCTGGTTGCGACGTTTGGAGAGTCCAAGCCGCTCGATGCTTTTGTTCACGGCTTCGCGGCGCTTTTTCATGGAATACATGCGTGCCACAAAGTCGAGATTCTCGGCAATGCTCAAATCCTCGTAAAAACTGAACCGCTGGGTCATGTAGCCGACCTGGCGCTTGATGGTCTCGCTTTCCGTGATCACATCCAGGCCAAGGCACGTGCCGCTTCCCCCATCGGGTCGCAGCAAGCCGCAGAGCATCCGGATAAACGTTGTCTTGCCGCTTCCGTTCGGTCCGAGAAATCCGCAGATTTCACCTCTTCGAACCTGAAGGTCGATCTGGTTCACGGCCGTGAGTTCTCCGAAACGCTTGGTCATTGCGTGCACATCGATGGCCAGATCATCTGTCATGGTTCAGGACCCGAATCGAACGTCCACGGGTTGGCCGGGGTGCAGCTTTACCGCGGTTTCGGGGTCAAATACCGCTTCCACCATGAAGACGAGCTTGCTGCGGTTTTCCAGACTGTAGATGACCGGAGGCGTGAATTCGGCTTGAGGCGAAATAAAACTCACCTTGCCGGCGAGCTGTTCCTTCAGGCCGTCCACGGTTACCCGGACAGGGTCTCCGGGATGAATGGCCGCAAGCCTTGTTTCCGGTATAAAGGCGCGCACCTTGATGTTCCCGGGCGGAAGCAGGGATATGACGGGGCGGCCCGCAGCCACCCATTCGCCCTCCCGGTAAAGCGTGTCGAAAACCAATCCGTCCCGGGGCGCGCTTTGAGCCTTCTGGGAAAGGTCCCAGTCCGCCCTGGCCAATACCGCTTCCTGGGCCCGCTGGGTGGCTTCGGCGGCAAGAAGCTGATCGACCCGCGAACCGAGTTGGGCCGTTTTAAGATCGGCCTCCAGTTGCGCCACGCGCTGGCTGTCCTGGTCCCTTGCGGCGCGCGCCCGGTCCAGGTCCTGCTCCGAATTGGCTCCCTGGATGCGCGTAAGCTTTTCCTGCCTTGCAAATTCCCTTTCCGAAAGCGTCAGGGCAACGCGGGCTTGTTTCATCTGTGCTTCGATCGACGCGATTTCCGAGGGACGTTTCCCCTTTCTGGCATCGTCCAGATTTGCCCGAGCCTGGGCCATGCGCCGCTGCGCTTCATCACGCGCCGCCTTTTCCGGGGTGTTTTCCAGGCTGAAGAGGGGATCCCCCTCCTTGACCTGTGTTCCCCGTTGAACCTGCAACGTTTTCAGAGCCCCGGCCAGGGGGGAAGCAATATAAACGAATTCCCCTTCGACATACCCCTGAATCTTGTCCGAAGCCGGAGGGCTGCAGCTTGAGACAAAGCCGAGTGCCACCAGAACCCCGAAGATGGGAAGAATCGCTTTGCAGAAGCGATTCGCCATGCTGTTTGTCGTTTCGATTATATTCATCGCTCCAGCCGGTGTGTGAAAGAAAAGGAAGGAATATGCGCGGAAATACTAAAACGAAAGAGCATTTACGTTCGGATGGTTTTAATCACCAGGACCCGTCCAGCCCCCTGAGGCCATCCATGTACAATCGCCCGCAAGCCACAAACAATGAATATCGTGTTCGCAGAATCGGAATGCCGGATGAGACCGCTGCTTCGAGCATTTTGGCATCCGGCCTTTTTCCCCGGACAATGACGATGGCCGCAACTCCGGCAACGGCGGCCGTCCTTAACGCCTGCTCCGTCGTCAATCCCGTCAAAAGAACGGCGCCTTTGGCAACAGCCGATAATACATCTTCCATGAGGTCGGCTCCGCCGCCTCCGGCGATATTCATATCCATCTGGTCATGGCCAGACAAGACTTCCGCATCCAACGTAATTTTGATCTCGGATAACTTCATAGATAATACCAGTTCATCATTGTTTAAGAATTCGGCGCTTTTCGAAACGCGCCATACAGTTGATACAGTTATCCCCATCAGTCCGGGCAACTTTTTTCTTTTTTACAGGCGATCGCCTCAATCGGACAGGCTCTGGGACACAATCCGCATCGGATGCAGGCATCCGGATTCACCGTGAACCCCACCAACTACTTCAGGTCATTTTATCTTGTAACATTTCATAACTGTTGAAAAATGTCAATACAATCGTCCACCAATTCTTGACTGTTAAAGATTCCATGAGATATATTGAAAGTCGGAAGTCATTAAGGAATGTCTCACGCGAAGGCACAAAAACGCGAAGAACAAGACCAGGGTACATTCGGCCTCTTCACTCCTTCGCGCAAGAAAAAAATATGAATTCATATGCATTTAAAAGGAACCATCATGATTTCTCTCAAGGCAAAAGCGCTGGCAGCAGCCGGACATATCCGGTCGCAACTTCTTCGCGTCCCTGAAATCGCCATTCTTACCGGTACGGGACTGGATGGGTGCGCGGCTGGTCTTTCGACAAGGACCTGTTTTGAATATCGGGATATTCCCCATTTTCCGGTTTCAACCGTGGAAGGGCATCCGGGGCAGCTTCTGACCGGCGATCTTAAAGGCAAGGAAGTTGCCGTATTCAAAGGCAGATTTCATCTTTATGAAGGGTATTCCCCTCAGGAGGTCGGCTTTTCGGTAAGGGTGATGCAGGAACTGGGAATAAAGAAATTTATCGTTTCCAATGCCGCGGGCGGATTGAATCCCCGGTTTTCACCCGGCGATATCATGATCATCCGGGATCATATAAACCTGACCGGTCAAAATCCGCTGGTCGGCCCCCACGAGCCGGATTGGGGAAACCGCTTTCCCGACATGGCCCGGGCCTATGATCCGGATCTGATCAAACTGGCCTCAGCCATTGGGAATCAGTTAAATATGCCCCTTCATACCGGTGTTTACGCGGGCCTTCTGGGCCCTTCCCTCGAGACCCCCGCGGAGATACGTTTTTTACAAACCATCGGCGCATCGGCGGTCGGGTTTTCAACCATCATGGAAGTCATCACCGCGGTGCAGGCAGGAATGAAGGTCATCGGCCTTTCAACCCTCACCAATGTTCATGACCCCGATAATCCGGTGCCGGCAACACTTGAAGAAATCCTTGACGTTGCACAAAGAACTTCGCCCGTCTTGCAACAACTCATCGAATCCCTGGTCATGGCTATGTAACACCCGTGAAACTTCGTGAAATTCGAAAAAAATCCGAGTCCTGCAATCGCCTGATCTTTAATCCGGCGATCGGATCAAACGGCTGGCCATCTCCGCAAAGCCCAGCCCCCCTTCCTTTTCCGTCACCCAGGTCGGATCATGGGGCATTTTACCCGTAAAGTTCTTCACATTGGCAACACCGACGGAATTGGGAAAATACCCGAACATGGGCGCATCATTGGGGGAATCCCCGACATAAATCACCTGATCCCTGATGGCATCGAGATTTTCCGAAAAAACCTCTTTAAAAAGCAGCCGGGTCATGGCCAGTTTATCGTAATCCCCGAACCAGCCGTTCACATGAATGGAGCTGATTTTGGCCTGGGCCCCGGCTTCCGTGAAACAGGCCACGATGCGGTCAATGTCCGCGGGCAAAAGCGGTGCCACATCTTCACAAAAATCAATGGCCAGATCCGCTTCCCGGTAAGCCTGATCCGATGCCACCCGGGAGCCGGGAACCGATTTCAGGACCTGTTTTTGAATGGCATTCAGGCGCTTTCTGTCCGCACGGCGCTCTTTCCCGGGCTTCCAGTAACGCCGTATCATTTTGCGGGAGCCAATATCATAGCGAAAATAAAACGCCCCGTTTTCGCCCACGACACCGTCCACCGGCCACATCCGCGCAATATGATCGCACCAGCCCGCTGGCCTTCCGGTAATCGGAATCACCGCAATACCTGCCGCCTGCAATTTTTCCATCGCAACAAACACCCCGGATGGCAGGCGACCGTTCAGCGTCAGGGTGTCGTCAATGTCCGTCAGGACATATCGTATCGGATATGTTTCAGAAATTAAAAACTCGGCAAATGGTTTCATGATTTATTTTTTAACATTTTTCAGGCGAACAGGCCAGCGATATTGTCCACCGGGGACCGTGGCAATCGGCCGGATTATGTATTGCCAATTGACATGAATTGGATTAAACTGCGTAAAATATTGAAAACTGCAAGACGGACATAAGATCCTCTCCCCCGTATTCCAGAAGAGAATTCATATTTGGCAAGTCATTTTTCAAGCCCGATATCATCATTTATTTTTACGTCATGAAAGACACATATAGAGGAATTGCATTTGAATTTCAGCACACTGGGACTGACCGAAAACATCATAAAAGCCATTGGCGATCTGGGCTTTGACACACCGACGCCGATTCAGGAAAAAGTTATTCCGCAAATTCTGACCGATCCGAGAGATATCGTGGGACTTGCGCAGACAGGGACCGGAAAAACAGCGGCATACGGGCTGCCGATTCTGGAACGAACGGATATCTCATCAAAAAGGGTTCAGACGCTCATTCTTTGCCCGACCCGGGAGCTCTGCCTTCAGATCGCCCATGACATGGAGAGCTTCTCGCGGTTTCTTCCGAAGCTTTCAGTTACCGCGGTTTATGGCGGGGCGGGAATCATCGAGCAGATGCGCTCTGTCCGAAAGGGTACGCAGATCATTGTCGCCACGCCCGGTCGTCTTCTGGATCTGATCAACCGGAAGGCCGCCGATATCAGTTCCATCCGGCATCTGGTGCTCGATGAGGCGGACATCATGTTGAACATGGGCTTCAAGGAAGAGCTGGACGCCATTTTGGCGGCAGCCCCAACAGAGCGGCAGACCCTCTTGTTTTCGGCGACAATGCCGTCGGAGGTTGCAAAAATCGCCGCAAAATACATGAAAAACCCGATCGAGATTTCCGTGGGCCAGAAGAATTCGGGAACCGCCAATGTCGAGCATCAATACTTCATGGTGCATGCAAGGGACAAGTACGAAACATTAAAACGGGTGGTCGATTATTATCCGGAAATCTACGGCATCATTTTCTGCAGAACCCGCATCAGCACGCAGGAAATCGCCGATAAGATGATCAAGGACGGGTATAATGCCGAAGCGCTTCACGGGGATTTGTCCCAGTCGCAACGGGAATTTGTCATGCGCAAATTCCGGGAAGGCAATGTTCAGCTCCTGATTGCAACGGACATTGCCGCGCGAGGGCTGGATGTGAATAACCTGACCCATGTCATTCACTATGACCTGCCCGATGATCTGGAAATTTACACCCACAGAAGCGGCCGGACCGGCAGGGCCGGAAAAACCGGAATCTCTCTTGCCATCATCCATATGAAAGAAAAATATAAAATCGGCAGCCTTGAAAAAACCGTCAAGCGGAAAATAACCGCCACAAAAGTGCCGCTCGGAAAAGATATCTGCGAGCAGCAGTTGATACACCTGATCGATCGGGTTAAGGCCGTTGACGTCGACAGCGACCAGATTATGCCCTACCTGGCGATTATCGAGAAAAAACTGGCGGATTTGGACAGGGAAGCGCTTTTGAAGCATTTCGTATCCCTGGAATTCAACCGTTTTCTGAATTACTATAAAAACGCCCCGGATCTGACGGCGGTTCAAAGGGAAGTGCAAAAAAAGAAGCCGGACCATCAGGCTTTTACGAAATCCGGCAGCAGGGAATGCAGCAAATCCGAATTTACCTATCTGGTTGTCAATATCGGCATGAATGATCACGTATTGCCGCCCCAGATCATCGGTCTGATCAATCAGAGCACCCGAAACCGATTCATCCGGCTGGGAAACATCGACATCAGCCCGAACAGCTCACGCTTTCAGATTGAAAATAATTATGTGGACGAGGTGTATAAAGCCATCAGCGGATATAAGTTCTGCGGGAAAAAACTGCGCGTGGAAAGAGAAGATTCCGGCGGCGAAAACCGAAAGAAACGGTGGAAAAAGAGTACCCGAAACTGCGAAAATTTTGTATAGTGCTTCTGGGGGAATGAACCCGGCCAAGACTCACCCTCGTCAATTCCGGACTCATTTGCCTGTTTCGGTCCGGCTGCTATGCGCCATGGAGATGCCTGATGAAAGTCCGCGGGTGGATATCAATTTTGAAAACAGGGGTTCTGCTCATTTGCATGCTTCCCTTGCCCACCCTTTGCCAGGATCTGCAGCCCGTGACCTTTCTGCCCCAGTGGACCCCCCAGGCCCAGTTTGCCGGATATTACGTGGCCATCCGAAAAGGATTTTATCAGAAACGGGGAATTGATCTTCAACTGCTTGCCGGCGGCCCGGACAATCCGCCCGCGGACATGCTGGTCAGCCGGAAGACCGATTTCACCACCTTGTTTCTTTCCGATGCGATCAAACTGCGCTCCAGGGGTTTTGATCTTGTCAATGTGGCTCAGATCGGACAAAAATCCGGATTTATGCTGGTTGCCAGAAAATCAAGCGGTATTCTCTCCCCTAAAGACCTGAACGGAAAGCGCGTGAGCCTCTGGTCGGATTTCAAGCTTCAGCCCCTGGCATTTTTCCAAAAGCACCAGATTCAGGTCACCATCGTTCCCCAAACCTATACCATTAATTTGTTTTTACAGGGCGGTGTCGATGCCGCCTGCGCCATGTGGTACAATGAATACCATACGCTGCTCAATTCCGGAGTGAACGCAGACGAGCTCACCACCTTCTTTTTTGACCAGCACGACCTGAACTTTCCGGAAGACGGTATATACTGCCTGCATGAAACGCTTAAAAAAGATGATCGGATTTGCCGCAATGTTGTCCTTGCCTCTCTTGAAGGTTGGCGATACGCATTCGACCATCCGGCTGAAGCCATTGACATCGTGATGACCTATGTCCAGGAAGCCCATGTCGGCACCAACCGCGTGCATCAGCGATGGATGCTGGATCGCATCAGGGATATTTCCGTGACCGGCGACGGAAACACCCCGATGGGAACCCTTTCTTCAGATGGCTATCAGACGGTTGCCAGTAAACTCAAATCCGGTGGAATGATCGATGAGGTTCCCAAATTCAATGAATTTTATTTCCCTTGCCTGGATGATTCCCGCTAAAAAAAGCCTGGCATTCAAGATTGCTTCGCTGACCCTCCTTGGCACGGCCTGTATTTTTTTTGCTGTGTTTTTTTACAATTACGCCATTTCCAGACAAACCGTGCTGAAAACCGTTGAAGACAATACCCGGTATTTAACCCTGTCCACGGTTCATAAAATCGAAAACACCCTGCTGGGGATCGAGAAAACCCCGCTCTATCTGGCCGCATCCCTTGAAAGCCAGGTTTATACCCGTGATATGTTGCTCCAATGGATCGAGAATGTATTAAATACCAACCCGGAAATTTTCGGAGCGACGGTTGCCTATGAGCCCTTTGGCTTCGATCGGAAATCCCGCTATTACGCCCCCTATATCTGCCGGGAAGATGACAAGCTACGGATTGATGACGCGGAAACCGCCTACAATTATTTTTTCTGGGACTGGTACCTGATGCCAAAGGAACTGGGCAGACCTATCTGGAGCGAGCCTTATTTTGATACCGGCGGCGGCAACATCGTAATGACCTCTTTTTCCGTGCCGTTTTATCGCAAGGTTCATGGCGATAAGGTCTTCAGCGGCATCGTAACGGCCGATCTTTCCCTGAAATGGCTCAAGGACATAATCTCCGAGATCAAAATCTATCAATCCGGATATGCTTTTTTAATTTCACAGTCCGGGGTTTTTGTATCTCATCCGGATAAAGACCTGATCATGAACGAAAGCATTTTCAGTATCGCCGAAGCAGCCGGCGATATGGAGCTTCGCAATATCGGCCGGGACATGATTCATGGAAAAGAAGGATTCGTTCCGCTGAACCGGAATCTTACCGGTAAAATCTCCAGAATGTATTATGCGCCGTTGCAGTCCACCGGCTGGTCTGTGGGCGTTGTGGTTCCGGAAGATGAGCTCTTTGCGGCCCTCAAATCCCTGACCCTGGAACTGGCGTTGATCGGCGCGATCGGTTTTATCCTGCTGTTTCTGGTGATTGTCTTTATATCCGGTAAAATGACCCGGCCCATCAGCGCGCTTGCCGATAAAACCGTTGAAATTGCCATGGGAAACCTGGATATCGAGCTTCCCGCCAGCAAATCCAACGATGAAATCGGGGAGTTGACCACATCCTTTGAAAACATGCGATCCGCCCTGAAAGAATATATCATCGATCTAAAGGAAACCACCGCCATCAAGGAACGGATAGAGAGCGAGCTGAAAATTGCACATACCATTCAGATGAGCTTTCTGCCCAAGCACTTTCCGCCGTTTCCCGAAAAACAGGAATTTGACATTTACGCGGCCCTGATTCCGGCCAAGGAAGTCGGCGGTGATCTGTATGATTTTTTTCTTCTGGATGACAGGCGTCTGTTTTTCTCCATCGGCGATGTCTCGGGCAAAGGGGTTCCGGCGGCCCTTTTTATGGCCGTCACCAAAACCCTCATGAAGGGCATTGCCAGCGAGAACATAACGCCTTCGGATATTCTGGAGCGAACGAACCGGGAGCTCTGCGTGGATAACGACTCGATGATGTTTTGCACGGTGTTCTGCGGCATCCTGAATTTTACGACAGGCGAGCTGGCCTACGCCAATGCCGGGCATAATCCGCCGCTGATCCTCAAACATGAAAGCAGTCCCCAATGGCTGGTTATCACGCCTCAGGTCATGCTCGGGGTTTTGGAAGATGTCGGCTACAAAACCCAGTCGACAACCCTTGAACCCGGCGAAAGCCTCATTCTATACACGGATGGCGTTACAGAAGCCATGGATCATGAGGACAAGCTCTACTCCAACGATCGGCTGATTCAGACACTGGAAATGGAAAAAAGCGATTCTGCTCAGGAGCTTGTTGAAAACATCATCCTGTCGGTCCGGGAATTCGTCGGCGCGGTCGCGCAGAGCGACGACATAACGGTTCTGGCACTGACCTTTAATGGCGATTCGCATCCGGATTACAGGGGCATCTAAAGGCGCATGTCCCACCCTTCTCAAAAAATCGGACAACAATTCAATGACAAGCGATTTTTTTTCATTACCAATCATTTTCAATTAAGGTGTGCCCATGCAAATTGAAACCATAGGAATGGCCTGGTACAGGGCTGAAAACTTCGACAGGCTTCGTGCCATGTTTGAGGACGGCCACAAACTCCATGGAACCTATAAAGAGTGGCTCCTAGCCGCGGAAAAGAATCGCAAGGTCCTGGAAAGCCAGGGGGTCCGGGTTGTATGTGTTGACATTGACCCCGACCGGTTCTCCGAATGGTGCAAAACCAATGGGAAGAAACTCAATGCCGCGGCAAGAATCGAGTACTCCACTCGGATGGCCGATAAGATTGCTGCCGGCGGGCAAAGCGGGGACAGCGTTCATCATGATACCTCCGATAAAGAAGAATGATTTCCAGGGCAGCCGCATTTGGAATTGAGCATTTTACAAATCGTGGCCTGCTCCATTTTAATGCTTGGGAGTGAGTAACCCCTTGATCATGTGGGGTTACCGTATAATCAGACTTGAAATCATTGATTCGTTCAACCCAGTCAAGAGGTACCAGCCATGTCAACAGTGATGATCCAGCCCGCAACCTACGATGACGTCCGGCAGGCGATAGACCGGGCGTTTGAAATCTTTCCCCTGAGCCTGAAGGCTAAAAAAGTACTGATCAAACCCAACGTTCTGAGAGCATCCGAGGCCAACGAAGCGATCGTGACCAATCCCGCCGTGCTTCGTGCGGTTGTCAAGCGGGTTGAATCCATGAAGCCTGCTTCGATTGTCGTGGGAGACAATCCGGGCGTTTTCAGCTATGGCGCCAACGAGGAGAGTTTCAGAAAAACGGGCTTGATGGAAGCCGCCGGGGGCTATTATCGGAATATCGGCATTGATTCGCAGAAAATGGACTTTAACGCGGAATATATGCCGACGGTGAGTCTTTCGCGGGCGGTTCTGGAAGCGGACATCATTATCAGCCTGCCCAAATTCAAGACCCACGGCCTGACGGTAATGACAGGGGCCATTAAAAATAGTTACGGCTTCCTTCCCGGTGCCCAGAAAGCCCGGCTTCACAAGGCTGCGGGCAGTCCGGCGCGCTTTCATGAAATGATTGTGGATGTGTTCCGGCTCCGGGTGCCCGATCTCTTCATCGTGGATGCGGTGGTGGGAATGGAAGGAAACGGTCCGGCATCACCGGAACTGAGAGACATCGGACTCATCCTGGCCTCGGACAATGCCGTGGCACTGGATGCCGTCATCGCGACCATGATGGGGTGTGATCCGGCAAGACTGGGATTTCTTCGGAAAGCCAAAAGCTTGGGCCTTGGAGATTATGATTTTGAAACGATAGAACTCATCGGAGAGCTGAAGCCACTTCCTGATTTCAAACTGCCTCCCCTGGGCGGTGAGGCAAATATGAATAACCCGGCCATTCAGGAAATCCTTTTCAGACCGACGCTTCTTCGGCCCCAGGCGAATGTGGAGCTATGTACGGGGTGCGGTGCCTGTATCGAACAATGCCCGGTGTCTGCCCTGTCGATGAACGGGGATTATCCTGAAGCAGACCCGGAAATCTGCATCCGCTGCTTCTGCTGCCAGGAGATCTGTCCGGAAAAAGCCATGGCTCTGGTTTAAAACGGCTTCTACAGTTCAATCTGAGAGCAGGTATCACACCCCTGAAAGACTATGTCGCGGAATCAAGAGGCATCTTATGCCGATCCGCATAAGATGCCTCAATAAATTGACATTAAGATCAAATAATTGATAATTCAATAAGTTATCATGTGATTGGTAATCTTCCCAATTGTGTGTTATGCGGACAGAAATCAAAATTCCGGATGTTATGCGGATCAATCTATTAATTGTTAGGTGATCAAAATGTGCATGATGACATATATCGGAACCACTGCAGAGCAAGATCTCAGCGAGTACAACTTGGACAAGATAAGGCTTATCAAGGGTACCCCAGATTCAGGTGAGGAAGCCTTTTTGAAATACAGAAATATTTGGTTCCTCACAGACCAGCATGGATCATGCAGTTGCGGATTCAGAAGCGTTGAATTTCCAAATGTCGAAGCATTAGGTTTTGATGTGCCTCAGGATTGGTCGCCGGAGGATGAAGAATCGATTCAAGCCACACATGAAATTTATGACGTAATCCTGAATTTGCTCAAGAGTGGTCACAAGGTTGAGAGCATTACTTTTTGGGTAGACAGTAAAACAGATTTCATTGATAAGACGGTCTCCTTGGAGTCTGTGACTATCGATACTTTCAGATTCTTCGATGGCTATCACTTTGAATACCAAATCAACACCTAACTTGGCGTTAGCAATGGAAAGGAACCCTTTTAACGCTGTGATCCGGTTTACTTCGGAAACAGGAATGTCAGCACCAGTCGCGCACCGAAGCCCTCCGGCCCGAATTCCGGCGATTCAGCCCAGTAGCGGACTCCGGCGGTGAGCTGCATCGGAAGCTTGCCGATCCTGAATAACTGGGCGACAGAGAAATTAACGGGCACCGACCAGGTAGAATTATGCCAGTCATAAGTAGACTCTGTGTTCAAACCGATCGTTGTTTTCGTCTTTGTGGTGTAGGCGATAAACGGTTGCAGGAACGTCGAACTGATGTAGGTCCGGTCTTCTTTCCCCGCAAAGGATTCGATGTGGTTTGCCATCATGCCATAGGTCCATCCATTGACCTGTTGCAGCGCGACCGCGGTCGGCCCCACGCCCCACTTTTCGCCTCCAAGCAAACTGTCGGAAGCTGAAGGATAGAGAAAGACAGGTCCGGCGCCCAGAATCCAGCCGCCGACCGGCTCCTTCGGCGAGAAAAAGAAACTCTGAAGGATATCGCCAAGTCCCGACTTGTTTTCTCCCTTCACCGGAATGTCCTGCTGATCCACTATCGGTATGATTGTCCGTGTGACCAGGTTCCAGTCGGAATTGAGCGAGAACGGCCATATCGGCTGAATGTTCAGGACTGACCTGGAGCCGTCATCGTTCGGCCCGAAGCCCTTATCATAGTTGTACTGCAACGGAACGCTGATCAGGCTTGAGAGCGGATTGGTCAGCTTTTTTGCCAGTTCCAAATCGGAATCCTCGGCGAGGGCCGTGTTCGTCAATGCCAACACCAGTGCCAGTAAGAAAGTTATCCTTCTGATTATCAGCATTTATATGCTCCTTTCGAATTCTCTGCTTTCCGATACCAGAGGAACCCTATTGTTCTAAAATGGCATCGTCTTACGTTAGAATATGACGATGTGGTCATGCCGCATGTGTGGCCGTGTGACGCTTTGCGCGAAGAGCCGGTTCGCTACGCTGCGGGCAGCGTCCTTCATATCGCCTCTTAGCAGCGGGGTGATCGGCAGGTTTTTTATAGCGGAATGGCCGGCAGGCCACACCCCTGATGTCGTTCTATTGCCTTTTATCCTTTCTCGATATTTCTTCAAGAAGCATCCCGGCATCTTTGAATGCCGGATAGTTCTCCATGACAGCCTTTAATGTCCTGATAGCCTCAGCGCTGTCGCCTTTTTGATTCAGATAGAAAGCCAGCGTATAAGCATAATTGGGGTCCTGAGGTCTGAGCTGCGCCGCCTGCCGGCACCAGGTCACGGCCTCGTCGATGCGGTCCCTTGCGGTAATGATGCAAAGATTGTAGGCTGCCTGGGCCATCCGGGGATCAGTTTTAAGCGCGCTCTTGAGGTAGTTTTCGGCCTGCCTGGGCTCGTTCTTTTCCGCCTTCAGCAGCCCCATGTTGAAGTTCGCCGCCGCATTATCAGGCGATAGTTTGAGGGCTTGCTTCAGAACTTGCTCCGCCTTTGCGGCTTCTCCCATCCGGGCAAGGGCGATGGATAAATTCACCATTGCCATGACCGCCTGGGGCTCAAACTTGAGTGCTGTCTGGAACGAGGCAACGGCATCCGGGATCTCGCCGCGGCTGAGCTGGTAGTTGCCCATATTGTAATGGGATGTCCACTGGTCCGGACGCGCCGTTATGGACGCAAGATACTCCTGGTTGGCCTTTTTGAGCTGTTCCTGATAGGCAGCAGGCGGCGCCAAGGGCGGGAATGCCGCAATTCCGGCCGCGGCCCGGACCCTCACCAGTCGGTACGCATCGCCTGTTGCTTCGATCAGGGCCTGCAGACTTTCCGTGGCCGGTATCAACCCGAGTGCCTGGACCGCAGCGGCACGCACGAGGGGCGACGGGTCTTTTGCCGCTACGAGCAGCGCGGCAAGAACTTTTTCATCCTGCATCGGGGAAATAAGCCGGATGAGCGAGGTGGCGACGACCTCGTCCCGGTCCTTGCTCCGGATATACGCCAGCATATCCGATAGGTTGGACCAGTCCCGTTTTCGGGCCGCATCGATAAGTGCTGCGCGTTTCAGCACGGGTGCCTGGTAGTCGCGCGATCGCCACTGCCGTACGAATTTATCGGACCATTTCGCGTCTTTGTCCTTGTGGCAGATATTGCAGGCATTGGGCGACTTGTAGGCCAGGGTTGCCGCCGGGGCCGGGGGAATCATGGAATGGTCGCTTCTGTTCATCCGTGCAAAGGCGGTCATTGGCATATGGCAGGAGATGCACCGGCTTGCCGCGCTTTCCGCGAGATGATGCGTATGTTCCACGGGGCTGTTCACTTTGTCGGCATGACAGGGCATGCAGGCATCGTTGAACTTTTCTTTCTTGAACCGGTAGCGGCCGCTGGAAGTATGGCAGTGAATGCAGTCTATCTTGCCCGATTTGACGCAGGGGCTCATGCTCCACGACGTATAAGTATAGTTTTCTCCCAGATCGCGGCCGTCCGGGTAATAATCGGGATCCTCCAGCGTCACGAGATCAAAATGGTCAAAGAACCTTTCCTCGGGCTTGTACTCGAGGGCCAGCGGGCTTGCCTTGGCATGGCAGCTCGAACAGAGATCGCTGCGCTGCTGCCTGGTCATGGTCTTGGTGCGGATGATCCGAAGATCAGTCAGCGGCTGGTCCTTGGGTGTGGCCTTTGCGATCTTGTTGTGCTCCGCCGAGGGGCCGTGGCAGGTCTCGCAATTGATGCCGGGCTCGGCCCATTCGGTGTGGTAGGTGCCGGATTTCGGATCATAGTTGGTCGAGAGCTGGCTCACATGGCAACTGTAACAGGCCGTATTGAAGGTGTAGGGGGATTCCTTCCAACCGACCGTCTGTTCCCTTTCCCCTCCCGGGAAGTGCCGCATACCGCTGGCAGCCGTATCGAACCACTCTTTCCGGTTGACATCATAGGCAACGGGCAGGGTCTGGAGCCTGCCCTTGTCGAGCGGCGTGAGAAAGTAATAAACGTTCTTGCCTCCCAGTACGTGAGCCATCGGGTATTGTTTTTTGCCCTTCGGGCCTGTTTCGACGACAACGCCTGCATTGATATCAGCGCGGTACTTGATCTTGTCGATCGTGATGGGGTTCTTATGCGGTATGAGATTGATCATGGCGAATTCTGGAGAATAGGGCTGCATGGCCAGCCCGTGCATGGATGTGGACCAGAGCCGGTAGAACCTCTCATGGCATTCGCGGCAACTGGCTGAACCGGCGTAGGTGGCAAACCGGCTTTCTTCAGACTGGGCCTGTGCGGAGATGGATAAACAGATGATGAACAGGATTGCAGCTATTCTCAAGAAGATTCCTTCTTCCTCGTTCTCGCTTCGTCAGGTATGTGCGGTATGAATGTGGAAACCCGGTGCACCCGTGGAAGCGCCTTTGTTGCGGACAGCAAAGGCGCTCCACGGGACGAACACGTGTTTCCTACTCCACCGCGAGTCTGGCATTCCGGTCCATGCCTTGCAGCTTCTGCTGATCGGCGGCGCCGAGCTTGAGTTCGCCGAGGTGGACAACGACTTGGTCGATCTGTCCGGTGAATTTGAACGGCACGTCGTAGTCCTCGTTCACGGGCGTACCCGTGTCTTCACCGATGTCAAAGGTTTCATCGAGCGAGAAACGCAGGGGCATGGTGGCGCCGATGCGGCCTTCTGCAACCGGCTGACCGTCCACGGTGAGTATGCCCGTGCCGCCTTTGCCGTAGCCGCCGCCGTCGTAATTGAAATTGAACGCGATCGTGTGTTTACCCGGGGCCAGGGCGTCTTTACCGGCAATGTTGAAATGCGCGATGTTTGCCATGTTGTAATGGAACACCGGCCTGCCGTCCTTGAACATCAAGGCATAACCGCCGGACAAGCCGCCTTGCGTCAGCAGGATGCCTTGTTCGTCGCCTTTCGGCAGGATCACATCGGCCGTGATGCGGAAGGACTTGTTCTTCACGTCGGGGGCGGCACCCTCCGGGATTCGCGTCAGGCCTGCGTAGTAGGTGAACTCGGATCGCCCGCGCGTCAGGCTGGGGCGGATGGCCGGATCAAGGCGCGTAATTTTGCTGTCATCCAGCGGCAGCACGTTGTATTTGGCTGCCTCGGCATAGAACAGCAACTGGAGTTCACGGAGTTTGTCGGGGTTCTGGCCGGCCAGATTGACCGCTTCACTGAAGTCCTCCGCGACGCGGTACAGTTCCCACTTGTAGCCGCTGATCACATCCACGCTCTGGCGTTTCGACGCGTCGTTCCAGGGTGCCAGGACCGGTGTGGTGCAAGCCACCCAACCGTCGTTATATATCCCGCGATTGCCGAACATTTCAAAATACTGCGTCCGGCGCGCCGATGGCGCCTTGCCATCGCCAAATGTGTAAGCCATGCTCACCCCTTCCATGGGCTTCTGGGCGACACCATTGACGATGGAGGGTTGCTCCAGGCCGCACACGTCCAGAATGGTCGGGGTAATATCAACAACATGGTGCCACTGGGGGCGGATGCCACCCTGATCCTTGATGCGGGTCGGCCAGGAAATGACCATTCCGTTGCGCGTGCCGCCATAATGCGAGGCGATCTGCTTGGCCCACTGAAAGGGCGCGTTCATCGCATGGGCCCAACCGATCGGGTAGTGGTTGTGCGTCTTCCATGTGCCCAGATCATCTTTCTGTTTGAGAACCCGCCGATAATCTTCCGGGATTCCATTGAGCGTGGCGAGTTCGTTCAGCGAGCCTTGCATCGAGCCCTCGGCGCTGGCGCCGTTGTCGCCGGCGATATAGATGACCACGGTGTTGTCAAGCTCGCCCAATTGCCGGATCCCATCCAGAACACGCCCGGCATTGTAGTCCGCCTGGGAGAGATAGCCGGCGTAGATCTCCATCATATAGGCATAAAGCTGTTTCTGCTCTGAATTGAGAGCGTCCCAAGCGGGTATATCCGGACTGCGTTCCGTCAACTGCGTATCGGCCGGCACGATGCCGAGTTTTTTCTGACGCGCGAGCGTCTGTTCGCGCATCTTATCCCAGCCTTGATCGAACTGGCCCTTGTATTTCGCGATCCACTCTTTTTTCGGTTGGTGCGGAGAGTGCGTGGCCCCCGGCGCATAGTAGAGGAAGAACGGCCGGTCCGGCGCGACGGCTTTCTGGTTGCGCACCCACTGGATCGCTTGATCGGCGATGTCGTAGTCGAAGTTGTAGTCGGGGTTGCCTATATAAGGTTCGATGGGTTTGGTGCCTTCGAAGACCGCCGGCCGCCACTGGCTGGTTTCCGCGGAGATGAATCCGTAGAAATGCTCGAAGCCCAGCCCGATCGGCCAGAGGTCGAACGGCCCGGCCTGGCTGCTCTGCCAGTCAGGCACATTGTGGTTTTTGCCGAACCAGGCGGTGTTCCAGCCTTTTTGCTTGAGAACCTCGGCCACGGTTGCGGTGTCTTTTCCCATCAAACTGTCATAGCCGGGAAAACCCGTGGCCTGTTCCATGATCACGCCGGTATGCACCGAATGGTGGTTGCGTCCGGTCAGTAGCGCCGCCCGGGTCGGCGAACACAGTGCCGTGGTATGAAATTGCGTGTAACGCAACCCGCTCTGCGCCAACCGATCGAGTGTCGGCGTCTGACACGGCCCGCCGAATGTGTTTGTTGCGCCGTAGCCGACATCGTCCAGCAGCACAACAACAATATTGGGGGCACCCTTGGGTGTATGCACCGGCTGCGGAAAATCGGATTTTGAGGCCTTTGCGCTCAGTTCGATTTGCCCCTTAAAAGGGGTTGGTGGCGTGGGCAGCACCTCTTGTGCGAACGTGCTGCCGCTGAAAAACACCCCGATCGCCAAGATCAGGACTGCTGTGGTCAATATGTCAGCTTGCCTGAGTTTTACTGTCCGTTGTTTCATACGATCTCCTCTGGTTTTGATTTGATGTCTCCATTCGTCCAGTCCAGCCAGAATTCACTGTCACCCATGCCGGAGGTGTGAAAAATCAAAGGGATCGATATCGCGGCTGAAGATGACAAATATTTCAGATAACATAACGCGTGCCTTGTGTCATCACGATTTACTTAAAGCTTTTTTGCGCCGGATTCCCGAACTCTCAAATCCGGAGATCGCGAACAGCGGCGCCCATGCTTTCAAAGAAAACGCCGTATCCGGTCGTTGCGACCTCCCAGCCGCGAACCAGTCTGTCCTGAACGTCCTCCCGGAGGTTGGCGATCATCAGTCGAGTACCATGCGCATGCAGTTTCCCATGGAACTCAGACAACACCTCGCAGGCCACATAGTCCACTTCGAAAATGGCGGACGCATCCAGGATAAAACCGTGCAGCGGTTCCACAGACCTTTCGACCACTTCCTCGATTCGTTTCCGAAACATGCCGCAGTTGAAGAAAAGCAGCGGACCCGAAAAGCGATAGACGACCACGCCGGGGATGGCCCGGGCATCAGGGCAGCGCTTCACATCACGGAAATCATCCGGCCCCACCTGGCCCAGCATGGCGTCATTGGGAACGGCCAATGCTCTCAGTAAAAGAATAAAGCAATACAAGACGCCGATGCCGATCCCTTCCTTGATACCGATGCCGATCACGCCGGCCATGGTCAGGAGTGCTCCCAGCAATCCCACACCACGAAAATGCCACAGCCGCTGAAATTCACGAAAATTGCACAGGTTCCATGCGGCGGCGATCAGGATGCCGCTCAAGGCAGCCTTGGGAAGCGAATACAGCAAATCCGTCAGAAAAAGCATAACGGCTGCCACCATCATTGCTGCGACCATTGACGTCACCTGGGTCCGGCTGCCGCTGGATTCCGCGGCCGCAGTGCGGGAACTGCTGCCATTGACAGGCATGCCCTGGGTCAATCCGGCCGCGATGTTCGCCAGCCCTAAAGCCAGCATCTCCTGATTGGCGTCGATGCGATAGTGGTTGCGTGAGGCAAACCCCCCGGCGATAACCACTGTATCGGAGAAGCCGAGCAAGACCGCGGCAAATGCCACTGGAAGCAAGGATTGAATATCCTGCATGCTCGGGATCGGAATCTGAAAGTGCGGCAGTCCCCGCGGGATGTTTCCGATCACCGCCACGCCGGACTGATCCAGCCTAAAAATGTTAACAACCAGAATGCCACCGATCAACGCCACGATCTGTCCGGGAATCCGGGGGAACCAGCGGCGACAGGACAGGATGATGGCAATGCAGGCAGCGCCGATGCACAGGCTGGTGACCCGGGTCCCGGCCAGATTTCGGCAGACCGTTACAAACTGGTCCACAGTGGTCTCCCCCCCGCCTTTAACTCCCAGTAGGTTCGGCAACTGAGCGACGGCAATCACCAGTGCCAGGCCATGCATGAAACCGACAATGACCGGCTTGGCCAGGAAATCGGCTATGAAACCCAGGCGCAGGAACGAACCCATAATGTAAATCAATCCGATCAGAACCGCCAGAAGGCAGGCCATCACCGCCAATCGTCCGGCATCCCCTCCCGCCAGGGGGGACAGGCTCACCGCGACCAGGGCGGCCATCGTGGCATCGACGCCGACGATTAACTGTCGTGAACTGCCGAACAAGGCATAAGCAATCAAGGGAAGCATCCCCGCATAGAGACCCGCCAGCGGCACGCCGGCCATTTCGCCGTAGGCCAGCCCCACCGGGACCATCAGCGTGCCGAGGGTGATTCCCGAAGCAAGGTCCTTGGGAAGCCAGGACAATTCGTAACTTTGAATCAGGCGGACTCCAGGCATCCAGCGGCCCAAACGCGATCTTGCGATATTCTCGACAATTTTCATTCGGTGCACCTTCTCATCGTTTTGCCGCGGCGTTCTGCAAGTATGGATCGTTCTTCTCTTTTCCGCGTCAGAGTCACAGCCTATATCAACAGGTTCATCAAGATGCAAATGAAATGGCAAAAAGATGGGTGTCCGTAAATGCGATGTCAAATATGCCGGCATGGATCTGCCGGTTATCAAAATCAGGGGCGAGACGGGTGACCTTGGTCGGATCAAAACGGCAAGCCGCCAAAGTGGGCAGCGCATTGGCCGGCAGATTATTTCACCGTTCGCCGTATACAAAACATTGACAACCGTAACCTTTTGGGTTACATTGTGTACGCTATGATAAAATCCTTTAAACATAAAGGGTTGGAAGAATTTTTTTACACTGGAATCAGGAGAGGAATTAAGCCTGAGCATTCTAACAGGCTCGAACGAATCCTTGATCGTCTTAATGCCGCAAGTGAAATAAAGGATATGAATTACCCTGGTTCTTTCCTCCACCAGTTGAGCGGCGACAAAAAGGGTTTTCATGCTGTGAAAGTATCCGGCAATTGGCGCGTAGTTTTTCAATTTATTGACGGCGACGCCTATATTGTCGATTACGATGATTACCATTAGGGGGACAAACAATGCAAAGAATGACAAGACGTCCGACACATCCGGGCAATATAATAAAAGAAGACTACATTTTGCCGCTATCCATTACAATTAAGGATATGGCCGCGACTCTTGGTGTTTCAAGAAAGACCTTGTCCAAAATTATAAATGAAAGAGGTACGGTAACGCCTGACATGGCTTTGCGCTTATCCCGCGCCTTCGATACGACACCAGACTTTTGGCTTAATTTGCAGAAAAACTATGATTTATGGCAAGCAGAAACGGGATCACAGGAATGGAAAAAGGTAAAACCATTTTCTAAAAGCATGCTCCATTCTCATTATTCACCGCTTAACAGCGAACAAAACGCTTGAGTGGGACCGGGAAAGGCCGGGGCCACAATTTCCGCATGGAGCAGTTTGAAATGACGACCAGGTTGATCCCCGGAGCGACCAACCGGCCGTCATTGTCAAAGACAGCGGCCCCGAAGGGTCCCCCGGTTCCGTGCGGCACGTTCCGGCGGGAAAGCTCCAGCACGAAACGCATTCGGTCGTTTGTTTCCGGAAATAACCCGGGTGAATCCGCCAGGAAACCCTCTACCCAATCGGGCGGCCGGAGGCTGATTATGGGAAGATATCATTGCATAATCATGCGTTTCAGCGCATCCAGATACTCAATCACGCCAATGGCGGTTACCCCCCGGCTGATTTGTCGCTGTCCATCAGCCAGACATAGCAAAAGCCCTTCCTCGGGTTTTGCATCAGCGAACAGCGCGGCATACCGGGTAAGACCCGACGCCAGGGAAGCGGAAGGGGTCCGGCTAAGTTTGATTTCCACCGGCAGTGGACGCAGACCAGATCCTTCGATGATCATATCCACCTCCAGACCATTGTTGGTGCGAAGATATGAAAATCGGGGATGTTGCCCGAGGTTGGCGTAACACTTCACCGTCTCCGAAACGCAGTAGTTTTCGAACAAGGCTCCGGCCATCGGCCCCTGCAGAAACTGCTCCGGCTCACGGATACCTGTCAGATGGCAGAGCAGGCCGGTATCTATGAAATAGACCTTGGGCGTTTTGGTGATTCTTTTTCCCAGGTTGCTGTAATAAGGCGGCAACAGGTGGATGATCCGCCCGGCTTCCAACACTGAAAGCCAGCGTTTGATCGTTGCGACGCTGACGCCCACATCTGTTGCCAGCGTGCTCATGTTGAGCATCTGGCTGCACCGGACGGACAGAAGCTGCATGAAACGGTGAAATTCCCGCAGGTTGCCGATATCGTAAAGAGACCGGATATCCCGCTCCAGATAGGTCTGGATGTATGACGTATACCAGAGGCGTCGATCGATCTCAGGTGTTGTGGCAAGCTGGGGGTAGCTGCCTGTCTGGCAGGCATGGGTGAAGAGATTGAGCCCGTCCTCAGCCGATACCGTTTTTCTGATCTCATCCACGGCAAAAGGGAGAAGATCCAGCAGCGCAATCCGACCTGCCAGGGAATCCCCCAGATTGCGGATCATGTTGAACTGCTGCGAGCCGGTAAAAACAAAACGGCCGTTGCGGCCGCGATCCTGATCAACCCGCATCTTGATGTAAGAAAGTATCCCCGGAGCCAACTGAATCTCGTCGATAATGCAGCGTTCGCCCAATGAATCCAGAAAAAAGACCGGATCATTCAGGGCTTGCTCCCGCATGGCAGGATCATCCAGCGTGGCATATCGGTAATTGGCCAGAACCTGACGCAGCAGGGTGGATTTGCCGGACTGACGCGGACCGGTAATTGCCAGACAAGGAAAAGTTGCTAAAATGCCGGGCAGCAGTTTCTCTATCATACGAGGAATATACATGAAGCCATGTTAGACGGCACACAGCAGGCTGTCAATACAAATTTAACATGCAATATTAATATTTGTATTAATGAAGGGAAAAAATGGAAAAAGCAGCCCGGAACTGCTGCAATTTAGGAGATCGAGACAGCTTAAACTCTCTTGAAATATGACTTGACAAACGGGTCCGCTTCAGTAAAAAATATCCTTCACGGATTTTGTTTGATTTTTGGTTTATGGATTGAAAGGTTTTGTCCCTTGTCTTGAAATTTATCGGGGATGAACTGTCGGAAATCGGACTGATGCTCAACTGAAACTAATTGATTTAACTTGAAAAGGGAACAAAGATGCTGAAAAAAATGTCTGTGCTTGTCAGTTGGTTACTTCTTGCCTTCCCCATGTTGTCTTATGGTTTTGATTGTGCGAAACCGGATTTTGGTGCCCGCCTGGATGAGATCAACAAGGAAGGATATTTCATCAAGTATATGGAAAAAGAAGGAATATCCTATTACAATTTTACCGGTCCATGCCGGGTGGACGGGCATGCAAGTTTTAATGGTTCTCTGTCATATGCATTTATTGATAATCAGCTCTATGCCCGAATTTCCAGAGTACTTGAAAAGCAAAAAACCCCTGAAGAGGTTTTGAAAATTCTGGAAGTCATTATTCCAAAGCAACTGTCCATGGACCCATCCACTCCATATCAGACCAAGCAGGATGGTGACTGGAAGATATGCCAATGGTTCAATGAAAAAACCAAAGTGAAATATAAAGCCAAATACAACGTCAAAACAGGAGAGGGAAGAGGGGCTTTCTATTATGAACCCCTCCGAGCCAAACTGAAAAACACCGATGAGTCTGCTGATCCTGCGGAATTATCGGATTAACTCCCGAAATTATGATTATTGATGGATCGATTCGTTTATTCGCAAGCCATATGTAACGGATCGCAACTTTGCCTCATCCTACACCTGCAATTCGGCCGGATCGCCATCACCCTTCCGGCCACCATCCACCAATCCATATTCCCCATTCGCCACCATCTTTCAACCGGATTCAATTGCGCTTTTGGTCAAAAAAACATAACTGCTTCCCCATCTGCAAGCAACGATGGGACGGAGGTCGTTGAATGTCAATTTTGTCGGATGAAACCAAAATATTACCCGGACTGAACGAAATAATCATAGCGGGTACAAAAGTCGATAAACATGAGCTTCAGGATCTGATAGAAAAGGAAATAAAAGTTGCTGACCAATGTATCCGATTTCTCGAATTAATCGGCGTAAAACACATTTTTGGAATTCAGTCTTCTTCGAATCTGCCATTGTACGATGCGTTGTGCGCCTCGGAAATCCGGTTAATTGTACCCAAAAATGAGGCCGGTGCCGGTTACTCGGTCTCCAAATATGCAGGAGTATCCGGAAATCTGGGGGTCTGCATATTGGCCGGCACGGTTGGACTTAACAACGCCATTGGCGGGATTGGGGAGGCATTCGTCAACAAGTCTTCTGTCCTGATTATATCAGGAAGTCCTTCTCGTGCACGTCTGCACCGTGGCGGCATTCAAAACCTGGATACAATTTCTGTTACCCAATCCATTACAAAGCACAGTTGCCTTGTAAACAGAGAAGAAGATGTTTTACCTGAACTTTTAAAGGCAGCAGTGATTGCGACGACGCCTCCTTTTGGACCGGTACATATATCGATACCCGTGGATATTCAATGCTGTACCGTATCCAACGTAAGCAAGTTTACGGCAGAGATTGATCCATTTCTCCCCGCTTATGACCGATCGGCTTTAAACGCTGCAATCGATCTGATTGACAGTGTGGATGCGGGAATTATCTATGCAGGTCATGGAGCCAAAAAATATTCTTCCCTGCTAAAGGACCTTGCCCGAAAATTAGGCTGGCCCGTTATTGCCACCCCCCGTGGAAAAGGTATCCTTGAAGATGATTTTGAACTGTACATGGGCAATTACGGCATGTTTTGTGCCGATTTCACCAAACAGTTTGTAGAGGAATATAAACCTGGTTGCCTGTTGATACTTGGAACAGGTCTCAAGGAAGTCAGCATCACCGATTTTGATGACAGATTACTTAAAGACAAAAAAATAATTCATATCGATTCTGATCGGAAAGAACTGAACAAGGTATTTGAGGTGGATCTCCCGGTATATTTTGATCTGGGTATGGCATTTCCCGCCCTGATCGCAGAATGTCAGCCAAAGCCACGGGTATCTTTTCAGAAAACCATGTTTAATCAGCCCTATAAAAAAAATCACAGCGGTGCCTCCGTCAGATATTTTCTTGAACAACTGTCTGAATATTTTCCGGAAAAATCAATTATCCTTTCGGATATCGGCGAGTTTATGACATTTGTTTTCAAGTACCTGCCAATTAAAAAAGACTTGTATTTTGATATCAGCACAAACTATGCGGCAATGGGAAATGCGGTGGGTGGATCACTGGGAGCGTGTCTGTCTCTGCCTGATTACCAGACCATAGTAATTACGGGAGATGGCGGGTTTTTCATGAACGGCATGGAAATATTGACTGCCCACGAATACAATCTTCCCATTATTTACGTTATCATCAACAATGCCATGCTGGGATTCGTTGTCAATGGCCTTAAAGTTCTGATGGGCAGAACAAACGACCATGCGATGCAAAAGAGAATCGAACTTGCGGAGATGTATAAAGTCGCCGGGATCCCAGGGCTAACCATAAGGGAGAATGAGGATCTGGCACAAATTCCAGGATTCATATCCGGATTGGATGGCCCGTGCATTATTGAACTTGTTATTGATAATTCAGAACAATCACCAATGATGGACAGGCTTCTGATGCTGAAACAGATTTATGATGTCTGAAGGGCTCAGTTGGCTGTAACTCGAAATCGTTTCGATTGACGTCAGCACAGAGAGTTTTACTTTGGATGATCGTGGAAATAGTCAACGGCGGCTTAATCCACGCCCAAAGGACGCGGATTAAGCCGCCGCTTACTGAATATCGTCACCCAGCGGGCTTTCAATACAATTTAGCATTCAATATCAAACTTGTATCTGCATGATATCTGGCCGGATTCTTGAAACAGTTGCATCAGAACCCCAGATACGTCTCCCGGATTGAGGCATCCTTTTCCAGATCTTTTCCCGTGCCTTCCTTGACGATGCGGCCATTTTCCATCACATAACAATAATCGGCGATTTTAAGCGTCTGATGCACATTCTGTTCGACCAGAAAAATCGTCAGGCCCTGGCTGTGAAGCTCTTCGATGACCCGGAATACTTCCTGAACCAGTATCGGTGAAAGCCCCAGGCTGGGCTCATCGAACATGATGAGTTTCGGGCTCTGCATCAAGGCCCTGCCGATGGCCACCATCTGCTGCTCGCCGCCGGAAAGTGTTTCCGCGGTCTGGTTCTTGCGCTCTGCCAGACGTGGGAAAAGTTCGTAGACTTTGCTCAGGTTTTTTGCCCTGTGGACATGGGTACGGCTGAGATAGGAGCCAATCAGCAGGTTCTCCTCCACATCCATTTTGGGAAAGAGCTGCCTGCCTTCGGGAACCAGGGTAATTCCCAGATTGGCGATGTCATGGACCGGAAGGCCGCTGATGAGCTTTCCTTCAAAGTCTATCTGTCCGGATGCGCTGGAAAGCAGACCGCAGATCGTTTTCAGGGTCGTGGTTTTACCGGCGCCGTTGGTCCCGAGAAGGGCCACAATCTGTCCGGAGGTGACGGATAAGGAAATGTCCCACAGGGCCTGGATATCGCCGTAATAAACTGATACACTTTTTGCATTTAAAATATTCATTGCGGCGCCTCCCCAAGATATGCCTGAATGACCCCGGAATCCTTGGCCACGTCCCTGGGAATGCCTTCCGCAATTTTCTGGCCGAAATTGAGCACCACGACGCGGTCGCTGATGTTCATGATGACCCGCATGATATGCTCGACGATCAGGATGGTGATGCCCTGGCTGCGCAGGGAAAGAATGAGCTCAATGGTCTTGTCCGCCTCTGTGGGGTTAAGACCCGCAACCACTTCATCCAGAAGGAGCAGTGTCGGCTCCAGGGCCAGGGCCTTGCTGACCTCAAGACGCTTTCGGCCAGCCAGGGTCAGACTGGAAGCCTGGGCATTTGCCCGGTCCGCAAGGCCTGTCATTTCCAGAATTTTCCAGGCATGCTGTTCCGCCTGACGGCGCTTGGGATGTTTGGCAAAGGACGCAATGATGACATTTTCCAGAACTGTCAGGCCGGCAAAGGGCTTTACCACCTGAAAGGTGCGGCCGATACCGAGAGTTGCCAGCTTGTACGGCGGTTTTCCACTGATGTTCTGCCCCTTGAAATGGATTTGCCCTTTGCTTGGCGCATAAAAGCCGCTGATCACATTGAACAGGGTCGTTTTCCCCGCGCCGTTGGGGCCGATGAGACCGATAATTTCGCCGGGAGCCATATGAAAGGATACCTGGAACACCGCGTGCAGTCCTCCAAAGGTTTTTGTGACGGCATTCACCTGAAGGAGTGGTTCAGACATGATGGGCTCCTTTATCGGAATTTTCTTGAGAAACCGGTTCCTGTTTTAATGTTTTCCGGGTTTGCAGATAGCCCGTTATCGTTCCCCACAGACCATTGGGGAGGAACACGACACTGGCGGCAATCACCCCTCCCAGGATGATCAGATAAAGGACCTGATAATCGGACAGATACGCCCAGAAATAGGTTTTGAACAAAAAGATGATGATGGCGCCGATGGCAGGGCCGATCAGGGTTCCCAGTCCTCCGAACACCGCCATGACCACAGCTTGATCCGTAACCAGATCCCCCAGGGCGGAAGCCGGATCAATATAGGTGATCCAGTACGCGTAAATGGCTCCCAATATTCCTGCTGGAACAGCAGAAAGAATAAATGCCTGAAGCTTGATCCAGGTGGGATTCAGCCCCAGGGACATGGCGCTTTGATCGTCTTCACGGATGGCTTTGACCTTAAGACCGAAAGGGGCTTTTTCCAGCAGGAACCAGTACAGCGCAAAGATACCCCCCACCACCCCGAGCATGAGATAATAAAAAAAGTCTGGATGCAAAAATGTTGGAAGCCTCATGCCGTCGGGCCCACCGGTGATATCCATAACCAGCGCCACTTGTTGAATGGCCTTTGCCATTGCCCAGGTGGCGATGGCAAAATACGCGCCCTTTAGCCGAAGCGTTGGAATTCCGGTGATCAATGCGAGGATACCGGCAGCCACTCCGGCAACTGGAAGCGCCAGGAAAAAAGGCCAGCCGCATAGCTTCATGAGCAGAGCGGTTGTATAGGCCCCAATGCCAAAAAAGGCGCCATGCCCGAAATTTAAATAACCGGTATACCCAGCCAGGACATCCCAGGAAATGGCCAGGCCAATCCACAGAATCGCTTCAGTGATAATCCTCAAGAAAAAAGTGTCATGGATTACTGAAGGCACGGCCAGCAGAATACCGAATGATAGAACGAGTAGGAGATGCTTTCGGCTCATACGCCTCTTCCAAAAAGCCCCTTGGGGGAGATTAACAAAATGGTGAACAAAATGCCGAATACGGCCATCAGGGTGTAACTGGGATTCAGGTAAATCAGGAAAAACGACTGAACCAGGCCCAGCAAGAATGCGGCCCAGGGAACCCCGGCCAGATATCCCATGCCGGCCAGAACCACAATGAAAAACGCCAGCACTGTATATTCTCCGCCCATCTGTGCGTTGATGGTGAAAATGCTGCCGATGATGACTCCGGTCATGGCGCTGAGTCCCACGTAAATTCCATAAACATAAGAGCTGATCCGCTTGGCGTTAATTCCCATCAAACCCGAGGCTTCGCGGTGCTGAGAAAGGGCCCTTACCGCGCGGCCAAAGTCGGTTTTCTTCAGAACAAAATGAAGCACCAGGGTAATGGCAAGGGCATATAGCAGCCCGGCGAGCCTTACATAAGGGATGGTGATGAAAATATCGCCCATCTCCAGAAAGAATGAATCCTGAGAAATGGCCGATGGAATGGAGTGGGAATAAAATCCGAAACCGGTCAGGGCCATGCCACGGAACATCAAGGCTAGCCCGAACGTAAAGACCAGCCCCATCAGGACGGGGTTCCCTTTTTTACCGCTGATCACCCGGTAAACCAGGGGCTGAATCAGGTATCCGATCAAACTGAAAACCAGAAAAATTGCCGGAAGGAGAATAAATGGATCCACGACAGTCCACAGGTTGAGATAATATCCCAGAAAAGCCCCCAGCATGATCCATTCGCCGACGGCAAAATCAATGATGTGCATGACGCCGTAGGCCAGGGAAAACCCGATGGCAATTTTTACTGTAACGATTCAGCCTGCCCACCTGAATCGTTACCTTAATGAACTCTTATTTCATGGCTTTCATGGGATATAACGGCTTGCTTTCCGCCAGACTATCAGGACCGACAACAACGACTTTTCCATTTTGGATCTGGATGCTCAGCGGTGTCAGACCGACGTTGGAATGGTAGAACTGACCTTCGGTGGCAAAGCCGATCTCGCCGTAGAAAGAATGGACTTTCAGTTTTTCAAGCGCACCGACCAGTTCATCCCGTTTTTTCTCATCCAGGGGCGGTACGGCGTTGATCTTGATCAGCGCCATCTGAAAGGCAATACCCGCAGCAGAAGACCCTGCCTGGGTATAATCCGCCGGGACATTATAGGCTTTCATTGCGGCATCGGCATAACTTTTGGCATCCGGCCACAGCACTTCTCCCTTGGTTTTAATGGTTTCGGTCCAGACGGAGGCGCCGAAAATCTGGTCTGCGCTCTTTCCCAGTGCTTCGATGAAAGCAGGCTCAGTTACGCCGTAGTGCATCAAAAGTGCTTTGGGCGTATAGTTGATCTGGTTCAGGGCTTTTACCAGTTTGATCAGTTCTTCATCATGCCCGCCAAAAGCGATCAGGTCCGGCTTAATGGCTTTGGCTGCGGAAAGATAAGGAATCAGGTCCTGTCCGGAAGGAACGATATTGAATTTTAGAACCTTGATTCCGGCTTTGACTGCCGCATCCTGAAATGCCTCGGCAGTGGCTTTGGAAAATGTATCGTTGGAGCCTAAAATGAGGGCGGTTTTGGGTTTGGGGTTCAGGTTGGCAATCGTGTTGATGGGCGCAGAGCCGGTATAATTCACCGGGGGAATGGTGCCGAAGGTATAACGGAATTTTTCTTTCCAGATCATGGGAGATTCCGCGGAACCGGTAATCATGGGGATTTTGAATTTCTCAAGAACCGGAGCTGCGGCCAGAGTCAAACCGGAAGCGTAGGGGCCCAGAACAAAGTCAACCTTCTCCTGGGTAGCCAGTCGCTCAGCGGCGGAAGCGCCCTGGGCAGGCTCGGACTGATCGTCTCCATAAAAGAGTTTCACGGGATATTTTTTTCCCTGAATTTCAATACCGCCTGCCGCATTTACGGCATCGGCCCAGAGATCATAGCCGCGCTTGGTGACATTGCCGCCCGTGGCCAGGCTGCCGGAAAGGGAGGTAATCACGCCAACCTTGAAAAAGTCACGCGCTTCATCTGCCCACGCCGGTACAGATATCGCTAAAACCAACAGTAAAGCCAGTACTTTTGTTCGTCCCTTCATGTTTGCCTCCTTAAATAGAGTGTTGAAAAAAACAATCAATCGATACAGCATTTCCTCTGTTTCGTGCTGATGTCTGCAAACCATATGCCACAGTTCAAGAAAGGTCTCACAGATTGGAATTATTCATGTATCTATTTTAAATAACATTATTATCTGCTTTTTTGAAACAAAGAAAGCGCCGGGTGGATCTTTTAAATATTTGAGATTAAATTCCAATTAACAACAATTTTGTAATTAATGCATCGGATAAAATAGTGCGGCAGACACGGGTACGGCTTGATCCGTTTATGACTGACGCGGTAATATGAAAATGTTCAGTTCGATTCCATGAGATTGTCCTCCCACGCCTGGTGCAAAGATTTCTGTATATTGATGTGAGGGAAAAGCCGCAATGCACCGAACAAATATGCAAAATTGCATAGTCGGTTCCGAAAAAATCACGGTGCGGTGTTTCCGCGCTGAGATTGCAGGACAATTCCATATTTTTTCAGTTTTCTGGCAACCGTAGCCTGGTCAATACCCAATGCTTTGGCAATTTTATCCTGGGTTCCGTACTGGGTCGAAGCTTTTTTTAAAACCGAGCGTTCAAATTTCCCCATGAGATCTTTCAAAGAGCTTTGGGATAAATCCATGAGATCTGAAAGCTCTTTGGATTTTCTGGCTTCGGCCACATCCCGTGGCAGGTCGTCCAGAGATATCCATTCCCCTTCGCTCATGACCACGGCCCTTTCACAGATATTGATCAGCTCCCGGACATTTCCGGGATAGGGATAAGAAAGGAGTGCTTCTGTTACCGGTTTGGAAAGATGAATGGATTCGCTCTTGCCGATTTTGGCGGCAAAAAAATGAAGGAAATGGTGCAGCAGCGGCAGGATACACTCTTTTCTTTCCCGTAGCGGCGGTACATGCAGCGGAATGACGTGAAGCCGGTAGTACAGGTCTTTTCGAAACTTTCCGGTGCTGACCATTTCCTTTAGATTTCGGTTGGTGGCTGCCAGAATGCGGACGTTGAGCTTTTGGTTTTTGACGCCCCCGACCCGGCAAACCACGCCATCTTCCAGAAACCGGAGAAGCTTGACCTGCGAAGCCAGGGGAAGTTCCGCGATTTCATCCAGAAACAGCAGGCCATCCTGAGCCAGTTCCACATAGCCGGGTTTTCCCTGTTTCTGAGCCCCGGTAAATGCGCCTTTTTCATATCCGAACAGTTCGGATTCGACCAGGGATTCGGGAATGGCGCCGCAGTTGATTTTAATCATGGGCTGGCTGGCCCGGTTCGAATGCTTGTGAATGAGATCCGCGATCAGCTCCTTGCCCGCGCCGGATTCTCCCAGAATCAGGGCCGTTGAATCCACCTTGCTGACTTTAATGGCCTGCTGGAGAAGGCTGGCCATGCAGGGGCTTCGGGCAATGATCCTGCGGGATTCCATTTCCGCCAGTTGCATCTCCAGCATGTGACTGCGGTATTGATTCTTGATGGCTTCCTGATGCTGAAGTTCCTCATGCAGGGAATCAATTTCCGTGATATCCCGTTCATTGACAACCACATGGACCAGCTTGCCTGTTTCATCAAAGATGGGGCTTCCCGTAATCATCAGCTTACGGCCGGTACTGGTTTTCTGGAGCATTGTTGCCGTGGATTTGGTTTTAATCACCTCCAGGGTTGCGGATTGGTTGATGAATCCTTCCGCAACCAGGTCCGTCATGTTGCGGCCGACCACTTCGGCGGCCCGGATATTGTTCAGCCGCTCCGATGCTGAATTGATCCGCAAAACGGTTGCATTTGCGTCGCAGATCCAGAGGCCATCGTAGGATGAGTCGATGATCGTATCCAGTTCTATGGAAAGTTCCTGAAATGATAACATCTTATGAATGATCTGATTCATCTCCGTACGATTTTCCAGGATGCACAGCACACCGGCTGATTTTCCCGGTTCATGAATCCCATACAGATTGACAAGAAAATGATGTTCTCCGATGTGGATGTTTTGATTCAGACAGTTCTGGCGGTCTTTCAGGGTGCGGAGCAACTGCTGTTTCAACTCGGGAAATGCTTTTTCAAATTGCGTACCAACACTGAGATTAAAATGGGTCGTTGCGGCAGGGTTTGAATAAGTGATAATTCCCGATGAATGGACAGCAATGACAGCATCCCTGATTCCTTCCAGCAAGGCGGGGTAGAAGGCTTTTTCAAGGACGGGCGGCGCTGTGGGGAACACATTGTTTTCGTGGAGCATTGGGTTATCTCGCTGTTCAAATCAGACAATACGAATCTGATCTTGCACCTTTTCAATTTGCTAAAGCTATTGTGGGTATTGGATTTTTACATATATATGCACAAATGCATAAAAAATGCAATCATGCATTTTATTCTGATTACTTGATGAACGCGTAAACGGGCATGACCATGGCATTCGGCCGCTTCCAGGTATAAAAAAGATATCCTCCCCTTTGAGAAAGGGGGGTCGAGGGAAATATCATTTTCACGGAGAAAAGTCGGAATCGGGATGGCAAAGAATCGGCGTTTCGACTGCCCTATTTGGGGATACGCCGCTTTTTCTTTCTGATCCGTCGAATGCCGCCTGTGTGTAAAATAAGGCATGTTTCTTCATACGCTAAAAATGGACAGAAATTTTAATGTTGCCGGTGCGTTGTAAGCTTTGCTTAAGCCGTGGCATGAATCTTGATACTACTATCTTTCACATAAATCAATTCCCATCATCGAAGAGGAGAAGATCATGATTGATAAGAGCCGGTATGATGAGAAAAAACCTTTGGATATGCATAATCTTCAATTCGACGTTGCGGCCGAGCGCCTCAACCTGACACCCTGGATAGCGGATAAAATCAAGTATTCACGAAGAGAGTTCATTGTCAGATTTCCGCTAAGATATGATGATGGTCGTACAGAGCTCCTGACGGGCTTCCGCGTTCAGCACAACACGTTGCGAGGTCCGGCCAAGGGAGGCATCCGTTATCACCCCAGTGTGGATCTGGATGAAGTCCGTGCCCTGGCGGGTTGGATGACATGGAAATGTGCCGTGGTCAGTATTCCCTACGGCGGGGCCAAAGGCGGGGTCTGCTGCGACCCCTCACTCCTGACGCAAAGCGAGCTGGAGCGGCTCACCCGACGCTACACCTGGGAAATATCCCCGATCATCGGCCCCGAGCAGGACATCCCCGCACCCGACGTGGGGACCAATCCCCAGGTCATGGCCTGGATCGTTGATACTTACAGCGTTTTCAAAGGCTATACCTGCCCCAGCGTGGTTACGGGAAAGCCCGTGGCAATCGGAGGTTCACTGGGAAGACTCAAAGCCACCTCGCAGGGTGTCGTTTATGTTCTGCAGGAAGCCGCCAAAATACTGGGCCTTGATTTGACACAAGCAAAAGCCGTAATTCAGGGATACGGCAATGTGGGGTATTATGCCGCGGAACTGCTGGAGCAGATGGGCGTCAGGGTGATAGCGGTATCGGACGTTAAAGGGGGCATTTATAACGAAAATGGCTTGAACACGGCAAAAGTGTATGCGCATTGTCAAAAAAACCGATCCGTGGTGGATTACCCGGAAGCCGACAACATCACGAATGCGGAACTGTTGGAATTACCTTGCGACATTCTGGTTCCCGCAGCCATGGAAGGCCAGATCAACCGTCTGAATGCGGACAAGATCAAGGCAAAAGTGGTTGTAGAGGGTGCAAATGGTCCAACGAGCCCTTTTGCGGATGAAATTCTATACGACAAGGGAATTTTTGTTGTGCCCGACATACTGGCCAATGCAGGCGGGGTTACGGTATCCTATTTTGAGTGGGTGCAAAATGTTCAGAAGCTCTTCTGGACGGAAGAGGCCATCAACACGCAACTCCACCAGATCATGACCCGATCTTTTCACGAAGTTCATGACATCTGCCTGAAAGAGAATGTAAATATGCGGACCGCTGCTTATATGCTTGCCATCGGCCGTGTTGCGGAAGCCAAGAGGCTGAGGGGGATTTTCCCCTGACAGAAATTTTGAGGTGGTGACTTGCTGCTTTCCGTTCGCGCATCGGAAAGTGCAACCGAGAATGAATTAAGTGGATTTGCCGCGATGTCAAAACCGGCAACCACTTGGAAACTGAAAATATTTTAAGGAGATTATAATGAATACAAAATTACAGGAGCTTTTGGATCTTAGAAAACAACATATTCCTCAGGGGCCGTTTAATATCACATCCGCCTTTATCCGCGAAGCCAGGGGTGCCGTGATGATTGATCTGGACGGCCGGGAGCTCATCGATTTCGCCGGCGGCATCGGCGTCAACAATGTGGGCCACTGTCATCCGCGGGTGGTCGAAGCCATCAAGGATCAGGCGGAAAAATACATTCACACCTGTTTTCATGTTGCCATGTACGAGCCGTACCTGAGACTGGCGGAAAAGCTGAATGCGCTGGCGCCCGGCGATTTTTCCAAAATGACCATGTTTGCCAACAGCGGCGCCGAAGCGGTTGAAAATGCCGTGAAGGTTGCCAGATATGCCACGGGAAGGCCGGCTGTCATCTGTTTTGAAAATGGATTTCACGGCCGCACCCTTTTAACCATGTCCCTGACCAGCAAGGTAAAACCCTATAAGTTCGGATTCGGGCCTTTTGCGCCCGAAGTCTATCGGATGCCTTTTGCATACTGCTACAGATGTCCGTTCGGACTTTCCTACCCATCCTGCGGAACGGCCTGCGCGGATTATCTGGAAGATTTTTTCACGGCTTACGTGGCGCCGGAATCCACGGCCGCGGTAATTGCCGAGCCCATTCAGGGAGAGGGCGGGTTCGTGACGCCGCCGCCGGAATATTTCCCCAAGCTTCAGGGCATCTGCCAGAAATACGGCATTGCCCTGATCATCGATGAAGTGCAGACCGGAGCCGGCCGAACCGGTAAAATGTTTGCCATAGACCACTGGGGCATTGCGCCGGATATCATTACGCTGGCCAAGAGCCTGGGCGGCGGGCTGCCCTTAAGTTCCGTTACCGGACGAAAGGAAATGATGGAAAAGCCCCATGTCGGCGGTCTTGGCGGCACCTATGCCGGCAACCCCATCGCCTGCCGGGCTGCACTGGCGGTTCTAGATGTGCTTTACGAAGATCAACTCCTGCAAAAAGCTGAAGTTCTGGGTGAAAAGCTCTGGAAACGTTTTCTGGCCATGAAAGACAAATATGAAATCATCGGGGATGTCCGCGGCAAGGGTCCCATGATCGCCCTGGAGCTGGTAAAGGATCGCAACACCAAGGCGCCGGCAACCGAAGAGACCAAAAAAATACTGGCTTCCTGCTATGAAAAAGGACTTGTCCTGCTTTCATGCGGTCATAAGAGCAATGTGATCCGCACCCTGATGCCGCTGGTGATCACAGACGAACAACTGGATAAGGGGCTGGCCATTTTTGAAGAGGCGCTCAGCGAGCTGACGAAATAAAGTGATCTGACAAATCAGGTAATAAGCTGAAGACTGAAGGTATGTGGTTGAAATATCCTTTGGTCTTCAGCCTGTCACCCGAAGTCTCCGCAACATCAAATCTTCAAATCCTTGATCTGTCCACGCCCCAATGACGAATGATACACCGAAACAACGCATTTTTATAAAGCCGTCACAATAATCTTGAACGCGTAAATGAAAGGATGATAAGAAGAGAAAATCATCCGTTTTTGTCCGATGATTCGGGCTGAAAATGCCGTCTCCGGTACCAGGTGCTGAAATCGTGGGATTGGCATCGTTTTATGAGCGTGAACCGTATTGCATGAGCCAGCGCTCTGAATATTTTGTAAAAAGCCAGATACACTGAATCCATTCAATCATGGGCAAAAAAAATAAAAAAGGCAATAAAGGCCAAAAAGATCTGCATCAGAGGCTCCAGCAAATACCCGCTGATCAGTTTTTTGAACAGGGAAAAACTTTTCTTGAAAAAGGAAAAGCCAGGGATGCCATTGATGTGCTGAAACTGGCTGAAAAGAAAAACGGCGATTCAGCTTCCATTCGACAGCTTCTTTTTCGCGCCTATCTGTTACGTGAAGACCAGCTTCGGTCCAAAGGACTGATTCCTGAAGCCGATGCCGTAAAAAAACTGGCGTTTGGATTGATGCCAAACGCTGATCAACTGACCGAGGCCGATTTTCTGGGTTATGTGTTGCGCGCTTCCGTCAAAGACTCTCTGAACCTGTATTTAAGCTTTTCAAAAAGCCATTCCCCGTCTGTCAGGATGGACCAGCACCTGGCCTATCGCCTGATGATGACAGATGATTGGGAACCCTTGGATATTCTGGAAACTTCTCATCCGCTTCGTAGGGATTCATCGCCGGCAAAAGAAGCCGTATCCCTCATGAATCAGGGAAATTGGGAAAGTGCGCTGCAGGTACTCAAGGTCATTCCGCGCGTTTCTCCCTTCGCGCCCATCAGGCTCTTTTGCTGGGCAATGGTTTTGTTTTATCAGGAAAATGACAGCGAGATGATTCAGATCCTGTCCCGAATACCCGATGATTTTCCCCTGAGCCGATGCATTGAAAGCCTGAAACAGAGCGCTACCGGCAAAGACGCTTCTGCTAACTCCTCTCAACCTTATTCCCAAAGCTGCCTGTGGGAAGGTGCGGTAAATCCAGAGAAAATGGTTTCAGATATCCTGAATTGTTTGAAAAACAGGCAAATGAAGCAGGCAGCATTCCATATTTCCGGTTTTTCAAAGATCCTGTTTCCGCAAAACCCGGTCTTTGCAATCCAGCAGATTCTGGGAGCACTGTTGAATTCGTCGCTGCGAATTAAAATTGAGTTCGAGGATTTCCATGGATTGCTTAAATCCCTGCTTACCGAACATAGCTCCTTGCTGGTTATGGCCAAGGGAACCCTGGATGGTTCCCCGGGTCCTCTGCAGGCGGCAGGAAATTATCTGCCTTTGCTTGAAGAAGAAATTCCGAATTTAGAATATCGAAACATGGTTTCAGGCATGATCCTGATGTTTATTGCCCAGAAGCTGCATTCTGAAAAAACGGGGTATCGATCCATAAAGAATGTAACCCGTCAATTCAGTAAACTGACGGGCATCCCCGAGGGCGACAGTGATATGGATCAGGTCGTTTTAAGCCTGGTTATCCGAAGCATGGAAGTGGATCCCCTGAACCGAAAAGCTTACGAATTGTTGATAGAGCTTCCCCGTTACTCCAGAGATGCCAAGGCGTCCATCGAAAGCGCTCTTCTGAAAATGTCGGCCGTATTTCCGGGTGATCCATTTCCCTGCCTGGAACTGGCAGCGCTGTATTACGAAAAAAACGCATTCCGGAAGGCCGAACGCGTGTTGGAAGAAGCTGCTGAACGTGCGCCGCATGACAATCGGGTGATGGATCGACGCGCGTTGTCTCTGGTGATTTCAGCCTGCAAAAACCTCCATCGGGGAAAACACCATTTGGTGCTTACGGACCTGGAAAAAGCCGAAGGGTTTAACAGCAAGAAAATTACCCCCCTGATTGCTGAAAAAACAGCGCTGCTGGACCTGGTCGCGAATCCGGATCAGGCTGAGAAAATTGTGCTTAAGCATTTCCCGGCGATGAATTCGATAGACCGGATTCGCGCAATGGGGCTGCTGGTTCAGGATGCACTTACCCATGGAAAACCCATTACACCCAAAATCATCAAGGTGCTGGAAAAATGCCTGCTTCAGGAAATGAAGCAGATATCGCCGACGCCAACCGATATCATCATGCTTCTCAGTCCTTTTCCAAAAGAATTCAAGCCGGCGCTGCCGCAAAGAAATATCGCCCATATCCTGCTTAGCAAACGTTCCGACTTTTTTGGAGTGATCCCGGATGTGGACTTAATCCCGACCTTTGATCTGCTTTTCCATAACGATATTCTGGGGTTCATGGCAAGCGAGCTGCAAAAGCGCCTGCGAAAAATAAATCAGGCCCAGACCCAGGCCCCGCCGATGCTCTTTTTCCTGATAACCCTGAGCTACATGACGGGTGTTTCATATTGTTCGGAGCGGTATAAAGATGTCGTCGCAATGGCGGATGATTCAATAAAAAAAGAACTGGAAACTTTGTCCGGAAAACTTTCAAGACATGCATCGGGTTATTTGAAATCCTCACTGGAGCATTTTGAATTTACGGCTCTGGAAGGGGGGTTTCCCGGAATGGATTTTTCAGGTTCTATTGATTCGGATTTTTTTGATGAAGATGATTTCGACGAAACAGATGATCTGGATGAAGCCGATGATATTTTGGATATGCTGCATGAGATAATGCCTTTTCTTGATAAAACAGGGCCGGGCGTGGGCAAAGAGGATCGTATTGAAATTGTGGGACATATCGAGGAATTGGTGGATGAATTGGATATCAGGGGATTACCTGAAGGAGAAATTCGGGAGATCAGAAACCATATCCGATCCATGCCACCGATGCGGAAAATATTGGATACAATGGGTGAAATGTTAAAATTTGCCGATTCGTCCGATCTTTCCAGGGAAGCAAAAATACTCTTATATGGAACACCCCGGAAAAAAAAGCAATTGAGCTTATTTTAATCCTGAAAGAAAGAAAACCATGCTGATTCATTATATTTTACTTGGGGTAACGCCGGAAGCCTCCGATGAAGAAATCCGAACCCGTTACCTTGAGCAGGTCAAGCGCCATACGCCTGAAAAAGATCCGGTTCGGTTTCAGGAGATCACCGCTGCCTACGAAGCCATCAAAAGTATTCGAAAACGCCTGGCATCCCGCTACTTGCCGCCTGGAAAAGCCATTGATGTTGAAACGGAACTATTTGCGCTGGCAAGGGCCGTATCCAGAAAAAGAAGGCGGGTTGGGCTAAAGGAATTGATACGGGAATCCGGCCATAAGGCTGCTTCAGGAACCGGGGTTTGACCATGATGCATGACATATATCCTTGGGTAAAACAGAAATGGAATCTCTTTGATGAAAAATTCTTGCTTCCCGGGATGATAAGGGGCGTTGGGTATTTAAGAAATAAAATTGAAAGCAGAATCCGGAAATATCATCTTGTTTATGACTGGAAGGAAAAGGCTTTTGAAGACTTTACCGCTTGGCTTTCAGCGCTTCCGGAAAAGCCCGCGACCGAAAAGCTTATGACTGAAGAGTCCGCGACAATGGACGCCTGCGATTTGTTCACCCTTCTTTCCGAATTTACGGCCTTAAGGCAGGAAATCCGGATCCAGAACCGGGAACAGGGAAAAACCCTTTCAACGCTCACCGGGTTCATTGAAGCCTATCAGGATACGTCCAATCTGTTTAAGGATCGGACCCGGGCCCTGTCGGAGCTTGAGGAGAATATCCGCAAATCCTGCGAAAAACGAACGGTCCTGCCGTTTCTGGAAATCCGGGATGCGCTGGTAAGAGGCATTGCGGCCAGTACGGTCATTGCCGCATCCAAAAGTTTTTTCAGGCCAGCGCCCAAAGGAATTGAAAGCGTGGTGGAAGGCTATGAAATGGCGCTTCGGCGCATGGACAGGGCGCTTACATCCGTTAATGTCACGCCGGTTGAGGCCGTCGGCAAACGCTTTGATCCAAAATCCATGAAGGCCGTGGATAAACGGACCGGGTCCGGGATGGAAAAAGGAATGGTCGTGGAGGAGCTTCTGACCGGGTTTGTCCTGGGCCATGAAGTGCTGCGAACGGCCGAGGTGGTTGTCAGTGAATAAAAAGGGGACCGAGAACATGCGTGCCTCTTTGAGATAATATTTAAAAGCGGAGATGATCTATGGAACCCATTGTCGGGATTGATTTGGGCACCACCAATTCGGAGGTTGCATTTATTCTGGACGGCCTTACGACCGTTTTGATGGATAACGATAACGGGATAGTTCCCTCGGTAGTGGGAATAGACGATAATGGCAAAATCATTGTCGGCAGGGAAGCCCTGAATCAGGCCGTCATTGCGCCGGATCGGACCGTCCAGTCCGTCAAACGGCGCATGGGCAGTGATGAACGCATCCGGATGGGAGAGGCCACCTATCTTCCCCAGGAGATATCCGCCTGTATTTTAAAGGCACTGAAAGAGCGCGCTGAAAAATGTATTCAAAAACCCATTGTCAAGGCCGTCATCACTGTACCCGCCTATTTTACCGATGCACAGCGGCAGGCCACACGGGAAGCCGGGGAAATCGCCGGACTGAATGTGGTTCGCATCATCAACGAGCCCACCGCGGCATCTCTGGCGTATGAAAGCCGGAACCCCGATACCCGGACCATTCTGGTCTTTGATCTGGGAGGCGGCACTTTTGATGTATCCATTGTCCGGATAGAAAACGGAATCGTGGAAGTTCTCTCCAGCACCGGCGATAACCACCTGGGCGGAGATGATTTTGATCAACGGATCGTCAGTCGGCTGACGGCGCATATCCAGGAGGATCTGTCGCTGGATGTGACCGGAAATCCGGTTGTCATGGCCCGGCTGAAACGGGCCGCGGAAAATGCAAAGATCGCGCTTTCCTTCGAGCCGTTTGTCCGGATCGAGGAAGACCATATCGGTAAAAAACTATTCAAGAACATTCACCTGTCCCACGAGCTTTCCCGTGCCGATTTTATTGAGATGATAGCGGACGATCTTTCGCGGACCATGGATTCCGTTACCAAAGCCCTTGAAGATGCGTCAATGCTGCCGTCAGCCATTGACAAGATCATCCTGGTTGGCGGATCCACCCGGATTCCCGAGATTTCCCGGATGCTGGAGGAAAAATTCGGCCAGATGCCTCATGGCGAGATCGATCCGGATCTCTGTGTGGCGCTGGGGGCGGCCATTCAGGCAGGGCGCGAAATGGGGCTCGATTCATCCAGCGTGCTGCTGGATATCACGCCCTATTCCTTCGGGACAGCCGCTCTGGGAGAGATCGACGGCATTCCGACCCCATATTTATATGTGCCGCTGATTCGGCGAAATACGAAACTGCCTGCCAGCCGAGGAGATGTGTTTGCAACTGTTTACGACAATCAGAAGCAGGTCGAGGTTACCGTATATCAGGGGGAACAGCCCCACGCCCTTGACAATATCCTGCTGGGCAAGTTCATGTTCCACCTGACACCCGCGCCCAGGGGGAGCGATATTATCATCAGTTTTGATCTGGATTTAAATGGCATCCTCAAGATGCAGGCTGTTGAAAAGGCAACGGGGAAAAAAATCGAGGGCGTCATTGAAAACGCCATCGGTCGGTTCAGCGAAACCGAAATCACGCAATTCAGGCAGCGCGTCGATGATTTATGGAATGAACCGGAGAATGTGTTTCAGTCCGATCCCGCCGAAGGTGCTTCCGGGGAGTCTTTGCCGTCCGATATCGAGGGGATACTCACCAGGGCCGCGGGTAAACTGGATGAAGCGCCTGCCGAGGATCGCGATGAAATGGTCAATCTCATGGAAGACATTCAGGATGCGGCCAGAGACAATCGTCTGGAGGATGCCAGGACATTTGCCAAAGAACTTGAAGAAATCCTGTTTTACATCGGATAAAGAGAATAGGCTGAAGACTGAAGGAAAACAGCGCTATTTGTAATTGCCTATACCTTCAGCCTTTGGTCTTCGGCATGGGAATATATTATGGAACGCTGCCCTGCATGTAATGCGCGATATACCGGAAACCGGCAATGTCACCGGTGCAAGGCCGACCTCGGGATGCTGGCCGATATCGAAGATGCCGCCGATACCTGTCGAAAACAGGCTGTCGCGGCCTATAATGCGTCTGATTACTCCCTGATGCTGGATCATGCCAGGCGTTCCTGCTCCCTTCGAAAGACACCGGAAGCAGTCTGGCTGATGGCCTGTGCCGCATTTTTGACCCGGCGATTTGATATGGCCATGCGCCTCAGGAACAGCATCTCTTAAAATGCAGGAGTTCAGCCTTTTATAAAGAGGTTACAATGAAATTTTTCACCACCGAGGGTCCGGTGAATTCCCGAAAGCATTATTGTCTGCCGCCGCTCAAGCGCTTTGATCTGGAAGACATTCTGAGGTTGATTTTAAATGAAAAGTATTTTTTGCTGCATGCTCCCCGGCAGACCGGTAAAACCACATGTTTGATGGCACTGACAGAGTATCTCAACAAGGAAGGAAAATATCGGGCGTTATATGCCAACATCGAGACCGCTCAGGCAGCTCGTGAAAATGTGGGCCAAGGCATTGCGGCAGTTGTTCAGGCAATAACCGAACAGGCGCGCCGGCAACTGAAAGATGATCAAATCGATTGCCTGGGACAGAAAATTCTTGCTGAAAAATCAGCGCTGGTGGCGCTTGAGCAGTTTCTTTCCGCATGGTGCGAGCAATCAGCGCGTCCTTCGGTTCTTATGCTGGATGAGGTGGATGCTCTGGTGGGGGATACATTGATCTCGCTGCTGAGACAACTGCGATCCGGATATCCCTCGCGACCAAAGCTTTTTCCCCAGAGCGTTATTTTGTGCGGTGTGCGGGATATCCGGGATTACCGGATTCATTCCAGTTCTGAAAAGGCGATTATTACCGGCGGCAGTGCATTTAACATCAAGGCCAAATCGCTTCGGCTCGGGGATTTTACCGAGCCGGAAGTCGCAACCCTTTTGTATGAACATACCCGGGAAACGGGTCAAATTTTCGAACCCGATGCCTGTAAGCGCGTGTGGATGTTTACCGGCGGGCAGCCCTGGCTGGTGAATGCTCTGGCGTTTGAAACTTGTTTTGAAATGAAGGAAGGACGGAACAGAGCCTGTCCCATCACCGCGGAGATGATTCTTCAAGCCAAGGAACGTCTGATTCAGGCCCGCGCCACCCACCTGGATCAACTGGCGGATAAACTTCGGGAGCCGAGGGTCAGGAGGGTTATCGAGCCCATGCTGGCCGGGCAAATGATAATGGATATTTCTGATGATGATCGGCAGTATGTCATTGATCTGGGGCTTGTGAAGCGGGATGGATCGGGAGGGCTGATTATTGCCAACCCCATCTATCGTGAGGTCATTCCCCGCACGTTAGCCGGAGGTCCCCAGGATTCCCTGCCGCACATATCTCCCACCTGGCTCAACCCGGATGGCAGCCTGAATACGGACAACCTGCTTCAGGCGTTTCTTGCGTTCTGGCGACAGCATGGGGAGCCGCTGATGGGCAGTGCGCCCTATCATGAGATTGCGCCCCATCTGGTATTGATGGCATTTTTGCACCGGGTGGTCAATGCCGGCGGATATATCGATCGTGAGTATGCTATCGGCAGGGGACGGATGGATTTATGCGTCCGCTATGCCGGCGTTATCCTGGGAATTGAACTTAAAGTCTGGCGAGATAAAGAGCCGGACCCACTTGATGAAGGATTGGAGCAGATTGATGGGTATCTGCTGGGATTGGGCCAGGATACCGGCTGGTTGGTGATATTTGACCGGCGCGGCAACCGGCCCCGTATCCGGGAACGAACCGGGACGGAATCCGCCAGGACCCCATCCGGTAAAGACATTACCGTGATTCGCGCGTAGACCGGAATTTCTTATCCGATAAAAAACGAGTACATGACAGCCCTTTTTTTACTCGGATAAAGAAACCCGATCTATTTATTTCCGGTGTGATTTCCGGCTGCTTTCCTAATCCGTTTCTTTAAGTTTTGCCGCCCGGATCGTATGCCGCTTATGGGCGTCCAGGATGGTTTTTCTCAGCCGGATGGATTTGGGGGTGACCTCAACCAGTTCGTCGTCCCGGATAAAATGAATGGCGCGTTCAAGCGTCATGGGCTTTACCGGCGAGAGCAGCACGTGATCGTCCTTGCCGGAAGCCCGCATATTGGTCAGCTTCTTTTCCTTGCAGGCATTGACATTGATGTCGTTGTCCCGGTTATGCTCGCCGATGATCATGCCTTCATAGACCGGCGTTCCCGCAACCACGCAAAGCTGGCCCCTGGGCTCCAGATTGAACAGGGCGTAGGGCACGGCAACCCCCTGTCTGTCCGCTACAATGGAGCCGGTAAACCGGGAGGGAAAATCCCCTCTGTATTCTTCGTATCCGGAAAAGTACGAATTCATGATGCCGGTTCCCTTGGTATCGGTCAAAAATTCATCCCGATATCCGATCAGGGATCTGGAGGGGACGCTGAATTCGATTCGAACCCGGCCCTTGCCGTTGTTGACCATGTTGATCATTTTCCCTTTCCGGTTCGAGAGCTTTTCCGTGACAATGCCCATGAAACTTTCGTCGCAGTCCACGAAAAACCGTTCAATGGGTTCAAGCTGCCTGCCGTCTTTGTATTTGAAGATCACCTTGGGCCTGCCCACGCAGAGCTCGAAGCCTTCCCTGCGCATGGTTTCAATCAGAATGGCCATCTGAAATTCGCCGCGGCCTTTAACGGTAAAAATCTCCTTGTTTTCGGTCTCCTCGACTTTGATCCCCACATTCATCAGGGTCTCCTTGAACAGGCGTTCCCGGATTTTGCTGGACTGAACATATTTGCCTTCCTTACCGCTGAAGGGTGAGTTGTTGATCCCAAACTCCATGGATACAGTGGGCTCATCCACGGTAATGCGTTTCAAGGCTTTGGGAAAGCTGCGGTTACAGATCGTATCGCCGATTTTAACATCTTCGATTCCAGACAGCACGATGATGTCCCCGGGCTCTACCTCGGTGGCCTCGCAGAAGGTCAGGCCCTGATAGGTCTGAAGCCGTGTAACCTTAAGCGGATTTTGTTTGGCCTGATCATCGATACAGACCAGGCTGTCATTCGATCTGACCCTGCCGTTGACGATTTTTCCAATGGCCAGCCTGCCCAGGTAATCCGAATAACCCAGATCCGATACCAGCATCTGAAAGGGCTCTTCGGGATCGTATGTCGGGGCCGGGATGAAATCAACGATCATATCGAAAAGCGGATGGAGATTGGTGCCTTTTTCTTCCAGAGTCGTCTGGGCCACGCCTTCACGGCCGATGGCATACATCAGCGGAAAATCAAGCTGGTCCTCGGCAGCGTCCAGGTCGATGAACAGGTCGTAGATTTCATCCAGAATCTCCGCGGGCCTGGCGTCCTTGCGGTCAATCTTGTTGACCACCACAACAACCGGAAGGCCGGCTTCAAAGGTTTTTTTCAGTACAAAGCGAGTCTGCGGCAAGGGTCCTTCGGATGCATCCACCAGGAGCAGGGCACCGTCCGCCATGGACAGGGCGCGTTCCACCTCGCCCCCGAAATCGGCATGGCCGGGGGTATCGATGATGTTGATTTTAACCCCTTTCCAGATGACCGAGCAGTTCTTGGCGGCGATGGTGATGCCGCGTTCCCGCTCCAGATCCATGTTGTCCATGATGCGGTCGTTTACATCCTGGTTTTCGCGAAACAGTCCGCATTGCCGGAACATGGCGTCTACCAGGGTGGTTTTTCCATGATCGACATGGGCAATGATGGCAATGTTTCGAATGTGTTCATTTTTCATTACTGATTTCATAACAAATGGGTATTCCTGTTCTTTGTGTGTTGGAAAACGGATGATTCAGAATTATTCAAAAAGCCTTTTATTATAGAACATGATTTGTTAAGTTGCAAATCATAATCCAACGTCTTTCGCATGGGGATAGCCGGACAGGCTAACGGGCGAACGGATTTTACGGATAATTCTTCCATCTTTAACGAAAAGATCATTGCGGATACGATTGGATGTGTGGTAATTCCCCATCAAAATGGCGGGCGTCACAGAGAAAAACCATTTTCATCAAAGGAGGGATATCCATGAAAATTCTGGTCATCGGCTCTGGGGGCAGGGAACACGCCCTGGTGTGGAAAATTTCACAAAGTAAACGGGTCAAGAAAATCTTCTGCGCGCCCGGAAATGCCGGAATCGCGGATCTGGCTACTTGTATTCCCATCGGGGCCGTGGAAATCGAAAAGCTGATTCAGTTTGCCAAAAAAGAAGCCATCGATTTAACGGTTGTGGGTCCGGAAGCCCCGCTTTCCATGGGCATCGTGGATATCTTTCAGAAAAAAGGGCTTAAAATATTCGGGGCAACGCGAAAGGCATCTGAAATCGAATACAGCAAAACCTTTGCCAAATCCCTGATGAATAAATACGGCATTCCGACAGCCGAAAGCAAAGCCTTTACGCGATATGAAAAAGCCGAGGCATGTATCAGGAAAGCCGCTTTTCCCGTGGTTGTCAAGGCCGATGGCCTGGCTGCCGGAAAAGGGGTTTTGATCTGTCAGACCATGAACGAGGCGCTTGACGCCCTTAAGCTAATCATGCTGGATCTGGCTTTTGGCGAAGCCGGGAAAAAAGTGATTGTCGAAGAATTCCTGACCGGTGAAGAAGCTTCTTTTCTGGCATTTACCGACGGGAAAACCGTTTTGGCCCTGCCGTCTTCCCAGGATCACAAAGCGGTCTTCGATAATGATGAAGGTCCCAATACCGGCGGCATGGGCGCCTATTCTCCGGCGCCGGTGGTGGATGAGTATCTTCACCGCAGGATCATGGCGGAGGTCATGATACCGACTGTAAATGCCATGGCGGCCGAGGGACGTCCTTATAAGGGAGTGCTTTACGCCGGCCTGATGATCGATAACGACAAGATCAAGGTACTGGAATTCAATGCTCGTTTCGGTGATCCCGAAGCTCAGCCGCTGTTGATCCGACTTAAAAACGATATTGTTGATATCATGGATGCCGTTATCGAGGGCAGGCTCGACAAATGCAAGCTCGATATTGACGAAAGGGCGTCGGTATGCGTGGTGATGGCATCCGGCGGGTATCCGGGCGTTTATTCCAAGAGATTTCCCATTTCCGGGCTTGAAGAGGCTCGAAAGATAAAAAATGTCATCGTATTTCATTCCGGAACCGCCTCTGAAGAAGGGTCCGTTTTTACTAACGGCGGAAGGGTGCTCGGCGTCACGGCGCTGGGGGATTCGGTCAAGGAAGCCATTGCAACAGCCTATCAGGCGGTTTCCAAGATCACCTGGAAAGGGGTGCATTATCGCAGGGACATCGGACAAAAAGCCCTCAGAAGGCTTGAAACATCCCCGCAGGTGGGAATCATCATGGGCAGCGACTCTGATTTGGGTGTGATGGAAGAGACTGCGGTCATGCTGAAAAAATTCGGCGTGCCTTATGAAATGACGGTTGCCTCCGCACACCGCAGCCCCGCAAGAGCAGCCGAATTTGCCGGGTCCGCGATCAAACGCGGCATCAAGGTCATTATCGCGGGTGCCGGTCATGCCGCGCATCTTGCGGGAGTCATGGCGGCACATACCACGCTTCCGGTCATCGGGGTTCCCATTGACTCCTCATGTCTTCAGGGCTTTGATTCCCTGCTGTCAACGGTTCAGATGCCTCCGGGCATTCCGGTGGCAACCGTCTCCATCGGAAAATCCGGGGCAAAGAATGCCGGGATTCTGGCAGTTCAGATATTGGCTGTTTCTGATTCCCGGTTGAGCAAGCTTTTGGAATCCTTCAAGGCCGAGATGGCATCCGGGGTGGAAGAAAAAGCCAGTAAAATTGAATCCCGAAGTTAAGATTCGTAAGATTGACCCCGGACAGCCCCGGAAGCACGATATCCTGGAAGCGGCCCGGATCGTTTGCAGCGGCGGGGTGGTGGTCTTTCCAACGACCAGTCTTTATGGGTTGGCAGCGGATGCCGCCAACCACGCGGCTGTTGAAAGCGTGTTTGCCATCAAGCAGCGTCCGCCGGACAAACCCATTCTGATCCTGGTTCCGAATCGTCGGGCCATCCAAAACCTGGTCCTTGATATACCTTTGGCTGCGGAGCGGATTATGACCGCGTTCTGGCCAGGAAACCTCACCTTGATTTTCAAGGCCGGAAGCACCCTTCTCCCGAGCCTGACAGCCGGAACCGGAAAGATCGGCATCCGGCTTCCGGTTTATCCGGTGGCCCGGCTCCTGGTTCGTGCCGTCGGAAGACCCATCACGGCAACCAGCGCCAATATCTCGGGCCGAATCGGTTGTTCGCGGATCGCGGATCTTGACCCCGCCGTTGCCGCAAGGGTTGATTTGATCCTGGATGCCGGGCCGCTTAAAGGCGGCTCGGGTTCAACCATTCTGGATGTCAGCAAAGATCCGCCTGTCCTTCTGAGAGAAGGCTCAATCTCCCAAAACCGCATTTTATCGGTGCTTCAAGACCGGTAACGCCGCATCATTCCTTTTTTTTACGGTCGGGTTCAATGGATAAACGGGTTGACAGGTTTTTGAATTTACGTTAACCTGATAAAAATTATGGCTAACGAGAGTTGAAAACCGTTATGAAATCCAAAATCCTCGGCCTGTTCCGATCCACACCAGAGATTGTATCCGGAGAAACCTTGAGCGCAGCTCTCGGGATCTCGCGGGTATCGGTGTGGAAGCACATTCAAAAGCTTCAGGAATCCGGTTATGAAATTGAGGCGACCCCCAGAGGATATCAACTTCTGAGGTCGCCGGACACGCCGTTTCCCTGGGAATTTCCGCAGCGGGAAGGTTTGATTCATTATTTCCCTGAAGTTTCTTCCACAATGGACATCGCCAAAGAAATGGCGCGTAAAGGCGCTTCCCATTTCAGCGTTGTGGTCGCGGGCAGGCAACTCAGCGGACGGGGCCGGCTGCGGCGGACTTGGCATTCGAACTATGGCGGGCTCTATTTCACCTTGATTCTTCGGCCCGGCATTCCGCTTCAATGGGGTTTTCGGGTCAATTTTGCGGCATCCCTGGCACTTTGCCGGACGATCCGTGACATGACCGGATTGAACGCCGCGGTCAAATGGCCGAATGATATTCTTATTGACGGCAAAAAACTATCCGGGATGCTCTCCGAAATGGAAGCCGAGGCTGAAATGGTCTCGTTTATCACTGTCGGAATCGGAATCAACGTCAATAACGATCCGACTGAGTATGAGCCCAATTCCTGCTCTCTGCGGCAGCTTCTGGGAAAACCGATTTCCCGAAAAGAGATTCTGGCCCGGTTTCTGGATGCGCTTCAAGCCTATCTCGACGCGGCGGATGACAATCTGGAGAAAACCATTGCGGAATGGAAACAACTGACCTGCACGCTGGGAAGGCGCGTTTCGGTGATTACCCCGCTGGAAACATCCACGGGCCTTGCCCTGGATATCGATTCCACCGGGGCGTTGATTCTGGAGCTGTCGGATGGGTCACACAAGAGGGTTCTATACGGCGACTGCATGAACGAAGATTGATGGCTTCGTATAAAGTTCAATATCTGCGTTGAGCTTCATCCTTCGTCGTTGCGGCGTACCCAAAAGTACGCCTCACTCCTCAGGATTTGCTTGCCTTGATCTTTAACTTTCTACTAAGCCATCCCATTTTGACTTTTTCCGGGTAAATACACTGGGAGCGCGGGCGTTTCGCCCGCGCTCCCAGTGAGATTTTTATGATAGGGGGCGTTTATGAGGCCATCACGCGTGATGTATTTTTTTATTGTGTAGAGGTTTCAATTTTATGTCGCTAATCAAACATGTTAAATAATTAAACCGATCAATTAAGAAGATTCCCATGAAATCAACAAACCAACTTCGAATGATGGTCTATGCGTCCTTGTTTGCGGCGCTGACGGCAGCAGGCGCGTTTCTGGCGATTCCCATCGGGCCGGTTCCCATTGCCCTTCAGAATTTATTCGTATTTTTGGCCGGACTCCTTCTTGGCTGCAGATGGGGGGTATGGAGTGTTGCCATTTATCTGATGACCGGTGCGCTGGGACTTCCGATTTTTGCCGGCGGAACCGGCGGGATTGCCAAGCTGGCGGGGCCAACCGGCGGGTATCTGCTGGGGTATCTGCCGGCGGTATTCGTCATCGGCATCCTTTCCGAAAAATTGCCGAAAAAGCCTTTATTTTCAGTCATGGCCATGATCGCGGGCGCCCTGATCGTCTATGCCTGCGGGGTTCCCTGGCTTAAGGCCGTGACGGGCATGGCCTGGTCAAAAGCCCTGACCGCGGGTCTGTATCCGTTTTTACCGGGAGATGCGCTTAAAATTGCCGCCGCTGTTCCCATTGCCAGGATATTAAAAGAATACATCCGCTGATGATCCCTGTATGTAATCCTATTATCGAGGTTTCGCATCTCAGCCATCGGTTTTCAGACGGGGGCCTGGGAATTGACGATATTTCCCTGAAGATTGCAAAAGGGGAATTTGTCGTGATTGCCGGACATAACGGCTCCGGCAAAACCACGCTTTTCAGGCACTTGAACGGACTTCTGACGCCGGACACCGGAGATGTCAGGCTGGATGGGATTTCGGTCTCCAAGGACATCCTGAGGGCCCGCCAGATGGTGGGTCTGGTTTTTCAGGACGCGGACAGTCAAATCGTTGGTGAAACAGTATATGATGATGTGGCTTTCGGGCCGGAAAACCTGTGCCTGCCGCCCGCCGAGGTGAAGTTGCGGGTGACCTCGGCCTTGTCCGTGGTCGGCCTGGAACATCTGGCAGACCAGCGGCCCCACAGGCTTTCGGGAGGAGAAAAACGCCGCCTGGCCATTGCCGGGATTCTGGCAATGGAACCCCAGGTACTGGTTCTGGATGAACCTTTTGCTAACCTGGACTACTCCGGCATGCTTCAGGTTCTCTCCCGGATCGTTCACCTGCACCGGGCAGGCAAGACCATCATTCTCTCAACCCATGATCTGGGTAAGACAATGGGGCATGCCGACCGATTGATCCTGATGAAGAACGGATCGATCGTCAAGGACGGTTTGTTTGAGGACGTGATACGGGATGTAGCATGCGCCGGTGTTAAAATGCCCTGTACCTGTCGAATGGAAGCCCTTTTACCATGATAAGCCCGGAGAAGATGGACGTCCGGTTCAAAATGGCCTGCATGGCCATTCTCAGCATTGCTGTTTTGAAGGCCGATGCAACCGGCCTGATTTTCCTTTCGATCCTGTGCCTGGGGCTCTGGATGTCCGTTCGATTCCCGGTACGATCGCTCATCCGCCATTTTTATTATCTTGTTTTTTTGCTGGTCATCGTTTTCCTTGCCCGGGCCCTGACCGTTTCCTCTTTCTCCGGCCCAGCCGGCACGCTGGTTTCAATGGACCCGAAAGGCGCTGTCGCGGGGCTCCTGATATGCTGGCGCCTGATCATTTTGACCTTTCTGGGCGTTTTATGGATGAGCACCACAAGCCCATCCGGTATCCGCATGGCCGTCGAGTGGTTCTGCCGGCCTTTTCCCGGATTGTCCGGGAAACAGGTTGCAACCATGATGAGCCTGATGGTACGATTTCTGCCGGTGATCGTGGAACAGGCCAGGGAAACTTCAGCGGCCCAACAATGCCGGTGCATTCAGAATCGAAAAAATCCGGTTTACCGGACCGTTAAATTTTCGCTGCCGCTGCTCTGCCGCACCCTGTGGACCGCGGATCGGCTGGCGGATGCCATGGAAGCCAGGTGTTATTCACCGGAAAACAATCGTCCATTGGCGCTAAAATCCGGCAGGTCCGATTGGCTTATCCTGATCGGGACAACGGGGTTCTGCGCCCTGATGATATGTTTATGATAACAGGTCGGCAATGATACCTTCCCCCTTTGAAAAAGGGGAACTGAGGGGGATTCTGAGCAAATCGTCTGAAATCCCCCCTGGCCCCCCTTTCCAAAGGGGGGAATCTATTTTCACGATAAAGGAGATGTTATGCTGTCACACATTGTTGTTTTCTGGCTAAAAGATGATCTTTCGGACGCTCAGCGATCCGCTTTCCGTAAAGGGCTCGAATCCCTCAAGGCGATCGAATCCACCCGGGGCGTGTATATCGGCGCCCCTGCCAAGACCGGCGATCGGCCCGTCATTGACAAATCCTATTCCATTGCGCTGACCGTGTTGTTTGAAACGGTCCCGGATCTTGATGCCTATCAGGTTCATCCGGTTCACCAGTCGTTTGTCAAACAGTTCGGTCCGTACTGGTCCCAGGTGCTGATTTATGACTATGAATAATCCCGTCCATTCGGACAGATCCCTATTCCTAACGGCAATCTGAGATTGCCGTTTCATTTGACCAGGCTGGTGCCGAATATGATCAGCATATTGGATCTTGAGAAATCGAGCCGGATGATGCGTGCTGTTGTGTGGGACAGACAACTTCGATTCCTGTCGAACTATCCGGTTCCAGGAGTTCAGCCGGGCTGGGCCAGAATCCGGGTAAAAACAGCCGGCATCTGCCGGACCGATCTGGAGCTGACAAAGGGCTATCTGGGGTTTTCAGGTGTTCTGGGTCATGAATTTATCGGGACTGTTGAATCCTGCGAGGATATCCGGTGGATCGGTAAGCGGGTGGCCGGGGAGATCAACGTGGCATGCGGACACTGCTCCTGGTGTCTGAAGGGACAGGGCAGGCACTGCCCCGGCCGGACGACTCTGGGGATCGACCGGCTGGACGGCTGCATGGCCGATTATTGCATCCTTCCGGTATCCAATCTGATTGAAATTCCCGCGGGTATTTCCGATGACCGGGCAGTGTTTATCGAACCGCTTTCGGCCGCCTGTGAAATTCTGGAACAACTGTCCCTGAACGGCTCGCAGCGCATTGTCGTTCTGGGCGATGGTCGCCTGGGCATCCTCTGTGCCTGGGTGCTGTCAACTGTGGTATCCGATGTCACCCTTATCGGCCATCACCCGGAAAAACTGGCGTTATCGGCCTGGAACGGCATCAATACCACACGTGACGGCAAGTATTATTCGGGCGCCGACGTGGTGGTTGAGGCCACGGGCTCCGCAACCGGTCTTGCACAAGCCATGACCCTTTGCCGGCCCCGTGGCATCATCGTGTTGAAATCCACTATCGCGGTTTCCGCAGCGGTAAATCTATCCCCTATCGTCATTCATGAACTCACGGTGCTGGGGTCCCGCTGCGGCCGGTTCCATCATGGGCTGACCCTGATGGAGGAGCATCCCGACATGCCCCTTGAAAGCCTGATTACCAACCGCTTTCCCATCGAGGGCGCACCAGAGGCTTTTCATCAGGCTGCCCGAAATTCCGCCATAAAAATCCTGCTGGATTTATAATCCGCCAATAATCGTTCCTAAAATCTTCGATATGGGCTATTTGGCATGGACATTGCTTAGAAACTTTGATATCGCGTATGCCTGTTCGGCATCTTTTTTATCAAAAACCAAGGAGTGAAAATGAAACGGATTGGTTTATTCATCAATGGTGCAAGACATGAATTTGTGGTCGGACCGGAACAGGTTTTGCTGGATCTGCTGCGGGATGATCTGGGACTGACCGGTGCCAAGCAGTCCTGCGATCGCAAAGGCCAGTGCGGGGCCTGCATGGTAATCGTCAACGGGAAAACAGTGCTGTCCTGTCTGACCAGGGTCCATTCCCTGGACAACGCCCAGGTGATCACCGTGGAAGGACTGGGTACCCCGGAAAACCCCCATCTCATCCAGCAGGCATTCGTTCTGGCCGGTGCGATCCAGTGCGGATATTGCACGCCCGGCATGATCATCGCCACCAAGGCGTTGCTGGACGTAAATCCCGATCCCTCTGTCGATGCGATCAAAAAAGCCCTTACCCGGAATCTCTGCCGCTGTACCGGTTATAAAAAAATCATTGAAGCCGTCCAGTTGGCGGGCCGTTTCATCCGCGGGGAAACCACGCCGGAGGTGATATGTCCCAAACCCGGGGACGGGGTGATGGGCGTTTCCCATCCCCGGCCATCGGCTATGGCAAAGGCTTGCGGTACGGCTCATTTTACCGCCGATATCCGGCTGAAAGGCGCGCTGGAACTGGCGGTTCTCCGCAGTACGGTTCCCCATGCCCGCATCGTTTCCATCGATGCGTCGGCTGCGGAAAAAATGCCGGGGGTTGCGGGCGTTGTGACCGCGGCGGACATCAAGGGCACCAACATCCTGAAATACCTGGTTGCGGACCGTCCGGTGCTTTGTAAAGACAAAGTCCGCTATATCGGGGATCCGATTCTGATCGTGGCCGCCGATACCCGGGCCCAGGCATTGGCGGCCCTGGCAGCCGTTCGCGTTGATCTGGACCCGCTGCCGGTGATGCGCTGCCCGGAGGATTCACTCCAGGCCGATGCGGTTAAGATTCACGACGATTTGCCCAACCTGTGTTTTGAGCAGCCCCAGATCAAAGGCAATGCCGAAGAAGCGCTGAAAGCTTCCGCGGCAGTTATCGAAGCCCGGTTCCAGACCCAGATCAATCACCAGGCACCGCTCGAGCCCGAAGCCACCGTGGCGTACTGGGAAGATCAGGAAGAAGGCGAAGAGCCAAGGCTTGTCATCGTTGGCCGCAGCATCAACATACACCTTCATCTGGGGATGCTGCAGGCAGCGCTCGGCTGGGAAAACATGCGTTACCAGGAGGCGTATTCCGGCGGCCAGTTCGGCATCAAAATCGATGTGATCTCCGAGGGCATTGCCGGCGCGGCGGCGCTTCATTTCAAACGGCCGGTCCGGTATATTCCCAGTCTTGCCGAAAGCATGCTGATGAGTTCCAAACGCCACGCATTCAAAATGAATGTCCGGCTGGGAGCGGACAGCCAGGGGAAACTGACGGCTTACTGCAATGATTATATCGTGGACAAGGGCGCTTATTATTCCATTGGCCATGTGGTGGTGCACCGGTCCCTGCTCATGCTCTCCGGATCATACCATATTCCCAGCATCGGTGCCAGGGCCAGGCTGGTCTATACCAACAATCCCTGGGGCAGCGCGGCCCGGGGCGCGGGACCGCCCCAGGTCAATTTCGCCCTGGAATGCGCCATGGACATGCTGGCCGATAAGATCGGCATGGATCCCTTTGAATTCCGGCTCCTGAATTCGCTCCAGCCGGGTCAGAGCAAATCCACCGGCCGGATCGTTCAAGAGTGGTGTTTTCCCGAGCTCATGGAAGCCATGCGGCCGCATTATGAACGTGCCGTAAAAGAGGCAAAGGCCCATGGCCAGGGCCAGAATCGGGGCCAGAATCGGATCAGGCGCGGCGTGGGCCTGGGGGCCGGGGCTTTCGGCATCGGCGGCCCGGGAGACATATCGGTAGCCGCCGTCGAACTGGATGTGGATGGCGGCATCAGCATATATGCGGCCGCGGCCGATCCCGGGGAAGGCAACGACTCCATGCTGAGCCAACTGACGGCTGAATTCATGGGGATTCCCCTGGATAAAGTGCGTCTTTATACCCGGGATACCGACAATACCGCTGCCAGCGGTCCGGCAGCGGGCAGCCGCATCACGTACATGATCGGCGGCGCACTGATAAACGCCCTGGAACAGCTCAAAACAGCCATGCGGGAAACCGGCTCCCGCACATCGGCGGAACTTGAGGCTGCCGGCAAACCCAAACGTTATCTGGGCCGGAAGAAAAACGAAGATGCCGGACCCCTGGATCCTCAGACCGGGCAGGGGCCTTCATTTGAATCTCAGGTCCATGCCGTGCAGATGGTTGAGCTGGAAGTGGATACCGAAAGTGGCCGGGTCAGCATCCTTAAAATGACCACGACCGTGGATGCCGGTCCGGTGATCAATCCTCAGAATCTGACCGGACAACTGGAAGGGGGAATGGACATGGGGGTGGGGTTTGCCCTCAGGGAGGAATATGTCGCGGGAAAAACCAAGGACTGGGTTACGTTTAAATTTCCCACGATCCGAAACAGTTTTGAGATGCAAACCATTATCCGAGAAACACCCCGTCCCAAGGGGCCTCTGGGTGCCACCGGCGTCGGTGAGATGTGCATGGTTCCCACGGCTCCGGCGGTGATTAATGCCATCAAAAACGCAACCGGAATCTGGATCCATGATTTGCCGGCCACGCCGGAAAAAATCAAGGCTGCCTTGAACCCGGAGAAATAATGCATGGACGCGCATGCCGATGACCATCCGCCGGAGCCGGGCCCTGGTATGCGCGTTTTGGACGGCCGGGAAATTCTCTTTGACGGGGAAGGATTTTTTAATGATTTTGACGACTGGTCGGAAGCGGTTTTCGAGATACTGGCCGGAGAACGGGGGCTGACCCGGATTACGGATCAGCACCGGCGGGTGGTCCGGTTTCTGCGGGAGTATTATGCCTATCACGGGCGGGCGCCCCTGAATCGGCAGCTCAGGGAAGGAACGGGCCTGAGCGTGATGGAACTGGAAAAGCTTTTTCCGGATGGACTCAAACAGGGAGCTCGCAGACTCTCGGGGCTTCCCAATCCCAAAACCTGCGACTAAAGTCACGGCAATACCCCGTGATTGGCCCGTGATCGGATTGATCGGTCCGAAAAAATGAAGGGCCTGAATATTGTGATTCGAATGATGCGGAGATTCTCTTGGATAACACGCAACTCATCTATCTGGACAATGCAGCCACTTCATATCCCAAACCATCCGAGTGCATGCACCGGGCACTGGACCGCTACCTGCAACTGGGGGCTTCCCCCAGCAGGGGCGGATATGATCTGGCCAGGGAGGCAGAGGATGCCGTATCCGAAGTCCGGCATGCGCTACGCCGCTTTTTCGGAGCAGGCGCGGATTACCCGGTTTGTTTCAGCAGCAACGCTACCGATGCCCTGAACACGTTGATTCAGGGCCTGACCCGACCGGGTGATCATGTGGTCAGCACCTGTCTGGAGCATAATTCCGTCCTGAGGCCCCTGCATCACCTGCGCGTTCAGGGCCGGATCGAATTTGACCTGGCGGGTTTTGATACGAACGGGTTCGTGGACCCGGGCGATATCGCGGCCATGATCCGGCCGCAAACCCGGCTGGTCATCATAAACCATGCATCCAATGTCCTGGGCACCGTGCAGCCGGTTGCAGCCATCGGCGAAATTTGCCGCAGCGCGGGCATTCCCCTGATTCTGGATGTATCCCAGAGTGCCGGCGCCATCCCCATCGCGATGAAAAGCTGGCACGTCTCGGGCCTGGCGTTCACCGGTCACAAGTCCCTGCTGGGTCCTTGCGGTATCGGGGGGCTGATCATCCATCCGGATTTGCCCATCCGTCCCACCCGGTTCGGCGGCACGGGTATCGATTCCGCCAATCTTTTCCACACGCAGACGTTTCCCCACCGTCTGGAGGCCGGCACCCTCAATCTTTTGGGGATACTGGCGCTGGGTGAGTCCCTGTCGTATCTGCAAACGCCCGAAACCCGGGAATGCCTCATAAGGGAAATGGCACTGACTGAAAAACTGAGAGAAGGCCTTTCGGAAATTGACGGCATCGACCTGTATGCCGCGCAAAGCCTGGAAAACCATATTCCGCTGATTACCTGCAATGTCCGGGGACATGTCGCGGCGGATGTGGGAGCCATCCTGGACGGCGATTTCAACATTGCCGTGCGGGCCGGCCTGCACTGCGCCCCCTTGGTACATGAGCGGCTCGGTACCGCGCCGAACGGCGCGATTCGTTTCAGCCCGGGCATCTTTAACCGGAAAGCGCATATCCATGCAGCCATCAGCGCCATGTCGATCATTTCCCGATCAGAATAAATACCATCCCTTGCCACATATTTGTATTCACCTCTTTAATTTTATTCACTTTGTTTGACTTCTGCATTCTCATCTTATAATGATAGGTTTTCAACAAGGATTCCCATGATTATCTTATGGGCATTGATCCATTTGCCGGATATGAGAGGATCGGAATATCATGCGAGCGCCAAAACGGGCAGGAAGTTTTTGAAGCCTGCCGCAAGGACAAGTGGGCAACGGGTACGCCGGAGTGCGGGGAGTCTATCTTCGAAAGGGGAGGCAAGCATGACAACCAGAAAAACAGGCAAAAAAACGGCATCAAAAGAAACGCGCGATTCCAAGGCAGTGGCGGCGGTGGAAGAAAATCCAATAAAGACGGCGGGCTTTCCCGTTGTCGGCATCGGTGCATCGGCCGGTGGACTGGCCGCGTTCGAGGCCTTTTTTTCCGCCATGCCCGCCGATGCCGATCCCGGCATGGCCTTTGTCCTGGTGCAGCACCTGGCTCCGGATCATAAAAGCATTCTCTCCGACCTGGTCAAGCGTTACACCCGCATGCAGGTCTTTGAGGTTGAGGACGGGATGGCGGTAAAACCCAACTGCACCTACATCATCCCGCCCAACCGCGACATGGCCTTTCTGGACGGCACGCTGCAGTTGCTGGAACCTTCCGCGCCGCGCGGCCGGCGCCTTCCCATCGACTTTTTCTTTCGCACCCTGGCTCAGGACCAGCGCGAGAAAGCCATTTGCATCGTGCTTTCCGGCACGGGCAGCGACGGCACCCTGGGCGTGCGGGCGGTCAAGGGCGAGGGCGGCATGTCGATGGCGCAAAATCCCGAATCCACCGAGTATGACGGCATGCCCCGGAGTGCCATCAACACCGGTCTGGTGGACTATGTGCTGCCGCCCGCCGAGATGCCGGCCCAGCTCATCGCCTACGTCAACCACGTATTCGGTAAAACCCTTAGGACCGCCATTCCTTTACCATCCCCCAAGACCGTGGATGCAATGAAAAAGGTCTTCATCCTGCTGCGCGTCCAGACCGGGCACGACTTCTCCCAGTACAAGCAGAACACCATTGTTCGCCGCGTCCATCGGCGGATGGCCGTTCACCAGATCGACCGGACGGACGGGTATGTGCGCTATCTGCAGCAAAACCCCGCCGAGATCGAGGCGCTTTTCCGCGATCTTCTGATCGGCGTTACCAGCTTTTTCCGCGATCCCGCGGCGTTCATGGCGCTTGAGGAACAGGTCATCCCGAAGCTTTTTGCCGGTAAGCCCGTCGGCGCTTTCATCCGGGTCTGGGTGCCGGGATGTTCCACCGGCGAGGAAGCCTATTCCCTCGCCATTCTCCTTCAGGAGCGTCTGGAGGTCCTGAAGCAAGGCTATAAGGTGCAGGTGTTCGCCAACGACATCGACGGCAAGGCCATCGAACACGCCCGTATCGGTGTTTATTCCGGCAGCATCGCCACCGACATCTCACCGGAGAGACTGGTGCGTTTTTTCATTCAGGAACCGGATGGCATCGCCTACCGCATTCATAAAAGCATCCGCGATATGCTGGTTTTTTCCGAGCAGAACGTGATCAAGGACCCGCCGTTTTCCAAACTCGATCTGATCAGTTGCCGAAACCTTCTGATCTACATGGACGGAGATCTGCAGAAAAAACTCATTCCCCTGTTTCACTATGCGCTGAATCCGGGCGGATTTCTCTTTCTGGGAACCTCGGAGACCGTCGGAGAATTTGTGACACTTTTTGCCACGCTGGACCGAAAGTTAAAAATCTATCAACGCAAAGAGGATTTTTCCGGCACGTTACGACCGACTTTGGGGAAGATTCTTCCCCTGTCGAAAATCGATGCCGTTCCGCAATCCATTGGGACGGCGCTGGTTGAAAGCAAGCTTCCGCTACGCGAACTGACCGAACGGGCCCTGCTGCAACAGTACGCGCCGGTCGGCGCGCTTGTCGGCGAACATGGCGACATTCTCTACATCCAGGGTCGTACCGGCAAATACCTGGAACCGGCCCCGGGCGAGGTCGGCATGAACATCCTGAAGATGGCGCGCGAGGGGCTGCGGCAGGACCTGACCATTGCCCTGCACACGGTCGTATTACATAAACAACCCGTTCGTCACTCCGGCCTGCGGGTCAAAACAAACGGTGATTTCACCTTCGTCGATCTGACGGTTCGGCCGGTATCCGCAAGTCCCGATTCGGCGGTATCGTCCGGCCTGTTTCTGGTCATCTTCGAGGAAGTGCCGCCATCCTGCCCGGAGCAGCCGGAAAATACCATTTCGGCCGATTCATCCGAAATCGCCACGGATGTCGACGCGCGGATCGCTGCGTTGAAACAGGAACTGCGGGCCAAGGAGGAATATCTCCAGACCACCAACGAGGAACTGGAAACCTCCAACGAAGAGCTCAAATCCTCGAACGAGGAAATGCAGTCCGTGAACGAGGAACTGCAATCCACCAACGAGGAGCTTGAAACCTCCAAGGAAGAGCTGCAATCGGTCAACGAGGAACTGTCCACGGTCAATGCCGAATTGCAGCAAAAGGTGATCGATCTGTCGCGGGCCAACAACGATATGAACAACCTGCTGGCCGGCACGGGCATCGGTACCATCTTTGTGGATCATCTCCTGCGCATTCAGCGCTTCACCCCCGCCGTCACCCAGGTGATCAACCTGATTCTGACCGATGTGGGGCGGCCCGTGGGTCATATCGTCTCCAACCTGGTGGGCTATGACAACCTGGTGGAAGATATTCGCGCCGTTCTGGACAGCTTGGTTCCCAAGGAAGTTGAAGTACAGACCAAGGCGGGCGCATGGTATTCGCTGCGGATTCGCCCCTATCGAACGCTGGAAAACGTGATCGAGGGCGCGGTGATCACCTTTGTTGATATCGCGGATCATAAACGCTTGCAGGTGTTGCTTGATGAAAATGAAGCCATGTGCCGCCTGGCCGTCGTTGTTCGGGACTCGAACGATGCCGTTACCGTTCAGGATTTCGAGGGCCGGATACTGGCCTGGAATCCGGGGGCGGAAAGGATGTACGGCTGGAGCGAAGCCGAAGCCCTGGCGATGAATATCCGTAGCATGATCCCCGATGAACTGGCCTCGGAAGCACTGACCACCGCGCGGCAACTTGGCCGGTCCGAAGTCCTGGAGCCGTTCCGCACGCAGCGTGTCGCCAGGGACGGACGGATCGTGACGGTGTGGATGACCGCATCGGCGCTGGCCAACGCGGCAGGCGAGGTATATGCCATTGCCACAACGGAGCGGGAAGTGATCTGAAAAGAAAGACTCCAATAAAGGAACATGGCCATGACTGAACCCCCCCCCCTTTCATACCCGGCGGATGATTTGCGTGGCCGGATCCCTGAAAAGTCCAGTGAAACAGCCACCCGGATGTTAGAAAATCAGGATACCTCATTTCCCGAGGAAATCCGGGAGCTGTTCCACGAACTTCAGGTGCACCGGATCGAGTTGGAGATGCAAAACGAGGAACTGCTGCAAGCTCATGAGAAAATGGAAGCCTTGCGTGACAGGTACTTTGAACTGTACGAACTGGCGCCCGCGGGCTATGTCACCTTGAGCGAATCCGGGCTGATCCTGGAAACCAATCTCAAGTTCGCCACCTTGCTGGGGACGGCAAGAGGTGTACTGCTCGGGCAGCCGTTCAGCCGCCTTGTTTTTTCCGATGATCAGGACATCTACTACCGGTGCCTCAAGCAGTGGAAGGGGCTGCCTCTTATTGAAATCGGCGCGCCGCATGTCTGCGAATTGCGCCTGGTGAAAAATGACGGAACGCATTTCTGGGCGCGGTTGGATTCGGTCCATGCAAAGGACGCCGACGCCGAGCTCATGTACCGCGTCGTGATCAGCGACATCACCGAGCGCAGGCAGGCCGAGCAGGCCCTGCGCGGAAGCGAAGAGAAATATCGTCTCATTGCGGATAACACGGCAGACGTGATATCGGTCCTGGACATGAACCTGAAGTATACCTATGTCAGTCCGTCCATAGAACGACTGACCGGATTCACCGTTTCGGAGGCCATTGGCCGGACCCTTGAAGAGGTTCTGACGCCGGAATCCCTGAAAAGGGCTCGCAAGGCTTTTGAAAGAGCAATGGAACTGGAGGCAAGCGGGACAGCGGACCTGGCAAGGACCCGCACCTTGGAATTGGAAGAATACAGGAAGGATGGTTCCACCGTGTGGGTGGAGGTGAATGTAATATTGATGCGGGACAGGGAGCAAAAACCCACGGGGGTGCTCGCGATCACGCGGGATATTACCGAACGCAGGGCGGCGGAGGCGCTGCGATATGCGGAAATCCGTTATCGTGCATTATTCGAGTATTCTCCTCACGGCGTTCTTATGGTGGATCCTGAAACCGGCAGGGCTCTGGATGCCAATGACGTTGTGCACCGCCAACTGGGGTATACCCGCGAAGAGTTCCTGGCTCTGAAAATTTCCGACTACGAAGCATTGGAAAGGCCGGAAGAAATTGCACGGCATATTCAAAAAATCCTGCGTCAGGGAAATGATGAATTTGAAACCCAGCACCGCACCAAAAGCGGAGAGATCCGAAATGTTCATGTATGGGCCAAGACGCTTGAGCTGCGTGGCCGAGTCCTTTTCTATGTTATTTTCGAGGACATTACCGACCGCAAGCGGGCTGAAGAAGAGAAGGCAAATCTCGATGCTCAAAACCGGCAACTCCTGAAGACCGAGAGCCTGAGCCGCATGGCCGGGGCCATTGCCCACCACTTCAATAACCAGCTCCAGATCGTGATGGGAAATCTGGAGCTGGCCATGAGCGAGTTGATCCGGGGCGAGCCTGCCGTCATTCTGACCGAGGCCATGAAGGCGGCCCGAAAGGCAGCCGAGGTGAGCGGTCTGATGCTGACCTACCTCGGACAAACCCCCGGTAAATGTGAGCCGCTGGACCTTTCCGAAACCTGCCGTCGGAGTCTGCCCATGCTTCGGCTCCCCATAACAGAAAACATCGTGCTGGAGGCCGAATTTCCTTCACCAGGTCCGACCATCAGGGCAAACGCGATCCAGATTCTGCAGGTTTTGACCCAACTGATCATAAATGCCTGGGAAGCCATCGGTGAAGGTCGGGGCACCATTCACCTGGCCGTCAAAACGGTTGCTGCGAAGGATATTCCAGAAGCGCGTCGTTTCCCCGTTGACCGGCAGCCGCTGAACAGCGCCCATGCCTGCCTGGAAATATCGGATACCGGCAGCGGGATTGCGCAAAGCGATATCGAAAAGATATTCGATCCATTTTTCACCACCAAATTCACCGGAAGGGGCCTGGGTCTGTCCGTGGTTCTGGGGATTGTGCGGGCCCACGGCGGGGTGATTACTGTGGAAAGCCAGCCGGGGAAGGGGAGTGTCTTCCGGGTATTTCTGCCGGTTTCCGGTGAAGCCATCTGCCGCGAGCAGGAGAAATCCGTCCAGGCTCCGGAAATTGAAGCCGGAGGGACGGTGCTCCTGGTCGAAGACGATGATCAGGTGCGTAAAATGGCCCTGGCCATGCTTACGCACCTGAACTTCACGGTGCGTGAAGCAGGAGATGGCGTTGATGCCATTGAGGTATTCCAGCAGCACAGGGATGAAATTTGCTGCGTATTTTGCGATCTGACCATGCCGCGCATGAACGGCTGGGAGACCCTGGCGGCCCTTCGAAAGCTTTCGCCCGACATCCCGGTTGTTCTGGCCAGCGGCTATGACGAGGCCCATGTGATGTCGGGCGATCATGCCGAATGGCCCCAGGCATTTATAGGTAAACCTTATCAATTAAGCGGATTAAGCGATGCGATCCACCGCGCCCTGGCAGCCGGTCGAAAGACTGGCCGCCAAAACTCCTCCGAGGCGTAACATGACCCAAAAGAATGCGGAGCATGGCAATGCCGGCCTTTCGGCGGATTCGACTGGCTCATCTCAAGCAGTTCCGGGGCAGGCGCTGCGCCGGCGGGCCGAGGAAAAAGCCGTCCGGTTGCCCGAAACCCTGGAGGCGTTGCCGCCCGGAAAAATGCGGCAGGCGCTTCACGATTTGCGGGTGCACCAGATCGAGCTGGAGATGCAAAACGAGGAGCTGCGCAGGACCCAGGCGGAACTGGAAGCCTCGCGGGCTCGGTACTTTGATCTCTATGAACTGGCACCAATAGGCTATTTCACCTTGAGTGGCAAAGGACTGATCCTGGAGGCCAATCTCACGGCCGCCGCCCTGCTGGGGATGGCAAGAGGTGCCCTGGTCAATCAGCCGTTATCCCGCTTCATTCTCCCCGAGGACCAGGATATCTATTACAGGCACGGCAAACAGCTCTTTGGTACGGGCATGCCGCAGGTCAGCGAACTGAGGATGGTGAAAAAGGATGCCGCTTTATTCTGGGCGCGGGTGGAGGCGACAGCGGTACAGGCTCCCGACGGCACACCGCTGATCCGCGCCGTGGTTAGCGATATTACCGAGCGTATGCTGGCGGAGGAAGCGCTCCGGAAGGCTCATGATGAACTGGGGCTGCGCGTAAAGCTTCGAACTGCGGACCTGGCAAGGGTCAATGAGGAATTGAGAAAGCAAAATTCGCTTCTCGAGAGCCTCTTCGCCAATGTCGGTTTCCTACTCGCCTACATGGATTCCGGTTTTAACTTCATCCGGGTCAATCGCGCCTATGCCGAGGTTTGTGATCGCTCTCCCGGGTTTTTCCCCGGCAAGAACTATTTCACGCTCTGTCCGAACAAAGAAAACGAAGTGATTTTCCGGAAGGTTGTCAAGACGGGAAAGCCTTATTTCGCCTACCAGAGACCTTTTCAGAGAGCCTGCACCCCGGGGCGCATGAGCTATTGGGACTGGAGTCTGAATCCTGTAAAGGGGCCGGATGGAAAAGTGGAGGGGGTGGTCCTGGGTCTGGTGAATGTGACGGAACGGACCCTTGCCGAGGCCCAGGTGATCGCCAGCAACACCTTGATGCGAATGGTGCTGGATGGGATCTGCGAGCCGCTGTTATTGCTGGACAACACCCTGCGCATCAAGCGGATCAACCGTGCAGCCAAAGAATATCTCGGACTGACGGGATTCGAAGATGCCTTCGGAAAGACCTGCTTTGAGCTCAGGGAAAGATCGGATCCCTGCCAGGGATGTGAGCGGCCATTCACTTCTCTGGGAAGTTTTGTCGGCGCATTCGAGCGAAAGAGCCCCGTGGACCCGGAAAGGCTTGAACAGATCGATATTTACCGGGTGGCGTACTCATCGGAAGGAGAAGAAGGCACCCTTATCCGCATCACCGATGTCACGCAGGCAAGGCTGCTGCAAAAGCAACTGATCCAGAGCGAGAAGCTCGCTTCCATAGGACTCCTGGTTTCGGGCATTGCCCATGAGATCAATAATCCGAACAACTTTATCACGTTCAATATTCCCATTTTGAAAAATTACCTCGATACCCTGTTGCCGATCACGGACGGCTTTGCGGCGGAACATCCGGAATTTAATCCCTTCGGGATGTCCTACGAAGAATTCAGAAAGGATATCTTCGATCTTATTGACAACATGAAGCATGGCTCGGACAGGATCAACGCGACGATCAAGGGGCTGAAAGATTTTTCACGAAAACGAGAAGGGATCGAACGGCGCCAGGTGGATTTGGGGCAGGTGATCAAGAAAGTGACGGCCCTTTGCTGGTCCGAGATGAAGAAAAAGGTGAAGTTTTTCGATGTGAGCGTTTCCGAAGAATTCACGCATTGCTACACCGATCCGGAAGCCGTCGAGCAGATTCTGGTTAATCTGCTTATCAACGCGGCCCATGCTTCGGACAAGGAAAATTCCCGGGTAAGGCTCAGTGTCCTGCCCGGAGAGCGGCGGCCCCAACAGTGTATCATCGAGGTGAGCGACAACGGCTGCGGCATGACCGAGGAAACCCGGGCAAAGATTTTCGAGCCTTTTTTTACCACCAAATCCGATGCGCAGGGAACCGGGCTTGGCCTCTACGTCTGTCACAGCCTCGTTGAGGGGCTCGGGGGGAGAATCGAGGTGAAAAGCGAGCCGGGCAAAGGAACCACCTTCTCCATTATCTTCAACAATATGGATCGACAGCAGGTCCGGGATGCGGCCATGAACCCATAATGGACCATTCCAAAATGGCACAACATTCTATAACTTCCTGAAACATAACCATTTCCTATGAACACCATTTTAATTGGCATGGCGTTCCCTCCTTTTGAATTTCATCCCTGTTTCCGACAGTGACTGACTGAATCATCATAACGCATTGGTATTATATTGATTACGGGTTGTCGGAAAACCAACGCCTTTTTCCGGCATGAATTCTGCTCTTATCCTTGGTGCATGTCTCTGGAATTGCACGTCACTGGCCGGCCTCAACGCTACGGGAACAGGAGATGCCTGAGTATGAAAATACTTATCGTGGATGACGAGAGGATTCAGCTTGAAAGCTTGAAAAGAGGGCTGAGGAGCGTGGGATACAGTTCGGTGGAGGCATCGAGCGGATATGAGGCGCTTGTGAAGTTGAATGATCCTGATAGCGGGATCGACATGGTCATCACCGATTATGCCATGCCCGGCATGAACGGTCTGGACATTCTGAAAAAGGTCAGGGAAAGATCAAGAAGCCTGCCGGTCATCATGATGACGGCTTATGGAGAAAAAAGTCTGATTATTGAAGCGCTTCGGAACGAATGCGACAGTTTCATCGAGAAACCGTTCATCATGGATGATCTGGTTCGGGAAATCGAAACAGCAAGAGTTCACTGGCTTCACAATACCAATTCTCATGAACTGGCGGTGATGCTTCCCAAACTCATCCATCAAATCAACAACCCGCTATCAGCTATTTTGGGAAGCGCGGAACTCGGGATGCAGGACCTGGGTGATGCGAGAATCATGAAAAAACGCCTTGATCGCATCATCGAAGCCACGAAAAAGATTCAGGCCATAAACGATCATATCCTCCATGGCGCTGAATCTCATCGGGAACGGGTTGAACGGATAGAAATCAATCCGCTTATAGAGGAGTGCCTGGCCATGTTCCAGGACCTCATGACCATAAAAAAAATTCTGCTGGAAAAAAGCCTTGGTTGCGTGGGCCTACATGTTTCAGGATACAGGGACGGGTTGGAACAGGCACTCAAGAATCTGATCCTGAATGCCATTGATTCAATGGACGGAAAACTCCTGAAGCGCCTGAAAGTGAAGGCCGAAGTGAGCAGAGAGATTTCCGGCATATCCATCGAGATAGAAGACACCGGATGCGGGATTCCGCCAGATGCCCTTGGCAAGGTGTTCGATCCCTACTTCACGTCCAAGAAGAACGGGACGGGACTCGGGCTTGGGGTGGTGAAGGAAATGGTGGAAAGAAGTGGCGGAAATGTCTTTGTTGACAGCAGGGTGGATATCGGAACGACATTTTCAATTCATTTGCCTGTCATTACAGATAAAGGATAATCGTGAAGCGATTTTTGTAAGTATAAGATTAAGATAACTCAAAGAAGGAGGCACCGAAACATGATTCTTTCACAAGCAAGGATTGGAACAAAACTTTATGTCGGATTCAGCGCGGTATTGATCCTGCTGGTCCTTGTGGCTGCTGTCGGACTGAGGGGCATGAGTTCAAGCAATTCCGATCTGGTAAAGATATTGACGGAAGAGAATGGGAAGGTGTCATTGGCCAATGACATGATCAATCAAATAAACGTGATTGCCCGGGCAGTGCGCAATGTGGTCCTCAGCATGGACGAGAAGCTGTATCTGGCTGAAAAACAGCGGATGGAGGAGGCCCGATTGCAATTTGCTCAGGCATATCAGAAGCTTTCAGGGATGATCAAGAGCGATCAGGGCAAAGAGATCATGGCCAGAATCAGCGAAGGTCAGGAAAAGGTCAGCCCCTTAACGAACAAGGTTCTGGAACTCGGCCTGGCCAATAAGGACGCCGAGGCGACACAAGTCCTCATGAACGAAGTGAGGGTTCCCCAGAGAAAATTGATCGAGGCCCTGGGCGAACTGATCCAGTTCCAGGAGGAAAAACTGAACAAGACCGGGCAGGAGGCAAACCGTTCCTACGCCGCCAACCGGATGCTCATGGTCTCATTGAGCATCTTTGCCCTGGCCCTGGGTCTGCTGGCTTCCTTTTTGATCAGCAGAGAAATCACCGGATCCCTCACGCGTATCTCCGCCGGGATTGCCGAAGGCGCGGAGCAGGTGGCATCCGCTTCGGTGCAAGTTGCTTCTTCAAGTCAGCAACTGGCTGAAGGATCATCCCAGCAGGCGGCGACCATTGAAGAGACCGCGGCCAGCCTGGAGGAGATCTCTTCCATGGTAAAGCAGAACTCGAATAACGCCGCCCAGGCAGATACCCTCATGAAAGATGCCAGCCGAGTCGTGGATCAGGCGGGAACGTCCATGAACCAGTTGACCCGATCCATGGCGGAAATCACCCGGGCCAGCGAAGAGACCTCAAAAATCATCAAGACGATTGATGAAATCGCCTTCCAGACCAATCTCCTGGCACTTAATGCAGCGGTGGAGGCGGCAAGGGCCGGAGAGGCGGGTGCAGGCTTTGCGGTAGTCGCAGACGAGGTGAGAAATCTTGCCATGCGGGCGGCCGACGCGGCCAGAAACACCGCGGACCTGATTGAGGGTACGATGAAGAAGATCAAGGAAGGAGCCGATGTCGTCACGATAACTTCCCGGGATTTTTCCAGTATGGCCGAGGGCACGGCCAGGGTGGGCGAATTGGTGGCAGAGATCACTGCAGCCTCAAGAGAGCAGGCCCAAGGCGTCGAGCAGGTGAATAAGGCCGTTTCCGAGATGGACAAAGTGGTTCAGCAGAATGCGGCCAATGCGGAAGAAAACGCCAGCGCCTCGGAGGAGATGAATGGCCAGGCGGAGCAGATGAAGGATTTTGTCCAGGAACTGGTCGCCATAGTCTCTGGGAACGGAAATGGTCGTGATCGGATGAATCCTGGGGAACCTTTGCCCCCGGAGGGGCTGGCTTTTCTTTGAACAGTTCCAAACTGTCACGGGAAATGCTATATTTATCCATGTAAATTGAAATGAATTCTGGAGCAGGATACCCGATTCGGGAGAAGGTCCGGAAAGAAGGCATTCCCGGCTGCTGCGATGAAATATTTCTGAGCGGAGAATCCGGGGTCGTGGGTATAAAGTGACAGGACGGGAAACAGTCATGGGAAACAGCATTATCATTATCGATGATGAACGGGACTTTCTTGAAAGCGTAAGAAGAGGGCTGATCACCGCAGGCTTTCGAAACATTCGCGTGGAGAAGGACCCGCTTCTGTTCGCTTCCGGCTTTCAGGACGGAACCTCATTTGATCTTGCCCTGATCGATGTCACCATGCCCGGTATGAACGGGGTGGAGCTGCTGGAGTTTATCAAGAAACACAGTCCGGATACGGAATGCGTCATGGTGTCTGCGCTGAACGAGGCAAGGGTTGCAGTGGATTGTCTGAAAAAAGGTGCGTATGACTATCTTGTGAAGCCCGTCTCCCGGGAGGACCTGATCATTGTCATCGAGCGGGCACTTGAAAGAAAGCGTCTTCTTGAAATTCTGAATCTGGATAAGAAAGGCCCCCCGCTACGGCTCATTCATGAAGAGGCTTTCAGGCCCATTCTCACCCAATCGCCCCGGATCATCAGGGTTCTCAAGGAGGCCGAACTTCATGCGGCAAGCAATGTTCCCATCCTGATTACCGGAGAAAGCGGGACCGGAAAAGAACTCCTGGCCAGGGCGATTCACGAGATCAGCCCCAGGGCCAGGGCGCCTTTTACCGCTGTCAACATGGCTTCCCAGTCATCGACCCTGTTTGATGCGGAGTTCTTCGGTCATACCCGGGGAGCCTTTACGGGAGCGGGCGAAGACCGCGCCGGCTATATCGAACACACCCACCGGGGTACGCTTTTTCTCGACGAGATCGGAAACCTTCCTTTGGAGCTCCAGGGGAAACTGCTTCGGGTGTTACAGGAAGGAGAGTACATGAAGCTGGGGAAAAGCAGCGCGCAAAAAGCGGATCTTCGCTTCATCGCCGCCACGAACATGAACCTGGATCGGCTCATGCAAAAGGGGGAGTTTCGAAAAGACCTTTACTACCGCCTCAAGGGGGCCTGGCTGGAACTTCCGCCGCTACGGGAAAGAAAAGAAGACATTCCGCTGTTGATTGAACGATTTTTGCAGGAGTTTTCCCCTGGCAAGAGAAAAAAAGAGATGGATGCGCAAGCCCTGGAGATGCTCCTGGAATACGGATATCCGGGAAACATCCGGGAGCTGCGGTCCATCATCCAGTCGGCCGCAAATCTGAGTTCAGGGAGGATGATCACACCGGATGCCCTTCCCGAACAACTCCACAAGAAAACAAGCCCTTCAACTTTCAGGATTCATGGACGCCTTCAGGTTGTGCAGTCCCTTTCCGAGCTGGAAAGGGAGCATATATTCAGGGTCTATGAACAGACCGGGAAAAACAAGTCCATGACAGCCAGACTTCTGGGCATCGGCCTGAACACCCTCAGGCGGAAACTGGAAGCCTATGGTGTCGCATGAATGCCTGCCTGCTCGAAAAAGCGTATGTTGGCTTTAAAGCCTGCGAGGAAAATATAGACGCAGCTCTCTCCAATCCTGGAGATGACTGATGACCCGAATGAATGCGGAAAGATACTGGAAGGCACAATGACCAGCAAGGATAAGCCTGGCAAAGAAACGCATACATCCGTTGTTTTCATCGCCATTTTTATTCTCCTGGCCGCCGGCATAGTCATCAGCGGATACCTTTACTACCGGAACTACGAAAAACTCTATCGTACCGAGGTGGAACGCCAGCTTTCCGTGATCGCCGAGCTGAAAGCGGATGAACTGACGGCCTGGCGCAACGAACGTCTGGCGGATGGATATATTATTTTTAGAAACACCGCTTTTTCCGTCCTGGTGCGGCGCTATTTCGAAAACCCGGCAGATGCGGATGCCCAATCGAAACTTCATGCATGGATAGACAAATACCGGATGTACTTTGATTATGATCGGATTCGATTGCTGGATGCCCAGGGCGTAAGTCGTTTATCCGTTCCAGGTGACCTTGCGCCGGTTGCACTGTCGATTTCGCAAAAAATTTCCGAAACCCCGCGGTCGGGTGAAGTGACTTTTCAGGATTTTTACCGGAACGAATATGATCCGGAAATTCATCTGGCGGTTCTGGTTCCCATCTTCGGAGATGACGGCGATAGCCGGGCCATCGGAGTCCTTGCTCTGCGTATTGATCCCACCCGGTATCTCTATCCATTAATCAGTCGCTGGCCCACGCCAAGCCATACGGCCGAAACCCTGCTCATCCGCAAGGATGGAAACGATGTGCTCTATCTGAACGAGCTCAGGTTTCGGAAAAACACGGCCCTTGGGCTGCGCATCCCCCTCCGGGGAATAGAAATGCCAGTCGTGAAGGCGGTTCTGGGACAGGAAGGCATCATGGAAGGCATTGATTACCAGGGTTTGCCGGAATTTGTCGCTGCGCGCGCTGTTCTTGGTTCGCCCTGGTTTATCATTGCCCGCATGAATGCATCGGAAGTGTACGGACCCCTGAGGGAACGTTTGTGGATGATGGGCCTGGTGATCATTGCCCTGCTTATCAGTGCCGGCATGGGCCTTGGGTTTGTCTGGCGGCAGCGGAGCATGCGGTTTTACCGCGAACAGTATCTGGCGGCGGATTCCCTGAGAACATCGCTGCACGAGAAGGAGTTGCTGCTTAAGGAACTCTACCATCGGACCCGGAACAACATGCAGGTCATCATCGGTTTTCTCAGCCTTCAGTCCCAAAGGATCACGGATGAAGCCGTTCTGGATATGTTCAGGGACACGATCAACCGGATCAAATCCATGGCCCTGGTGCACCAGAAACTCTATCAGGCAAAAAATCTCTCCAGGATAGACCTCGGGGACTATATTCGGGATCTTGTCGGGATGATTGTGAAGAGCCATGCCAGGAAGCCGGGAGCAATTTCCTTTCAGATGGATCTGGAGGGCATTTCCGTCTTGATTGACGTTGCGGTTCCGTGCGGTCTGATTCTGAATGAACTGATCTCCAACGCCTTGAAACATGCCTTTCCCGGAGAGCGTGATGGAAAGATCCGGATCGAACTGCGCCGAAATGCCGATGCAGAAATCGAGATAGGGGTGGAGGACAACGGGGTGGGATTGCCGGAAGACTCGGATATCCGGAAATGCGAATCCCTGGGTCTTGAATCGGTCCTGCATCTGGCGGAACACCAACTCCGGGGTCGGGCGGAAGTTCTCCGAATGGAAAGCGGAACGCGGTTCCGGATACGATTCAGAGAACCGGAATACAAAGAAAGGGTTTGTAATTCCTAATTCCAATGAGGTACGAATAATGGAAAAAATCAGGATACTGATTGTTGAAGATGAAGCCATCAGCGCCATGTCTATTACGCGGGCATTGAGACTTTATGGCTACACGGTGTGTGAACGAGCCTCCACGGGAGAGGAGGCGATTCGGATAGCGCGTCGGGAAAAGCCTGATGTGATCCTGATGGATATTCTTCTGGCCGGGCAGATGGACGGTTTTGAAGCTTCCCGGGAAATACGATCACTGGCGGATATTCCGATCGTTTTTATGACCGGCTATATGGACGATGATATCTCGATGCGGGTAAACGCGATGGAATGTGTTGACCTGCTGGTGAAACCGATCGAGCCGGAGGATATCCGTCTGGCCATCTCTCAGGCACTGGAGCGGGGCCGGAAGTGACGGCTGAAGTGATTCACCTTATCATTTTGCGGTTTCTTCGAGGAATTCCATGAAACTCAAAACCATCCTTTGTCTCATGTTACTGGGCTTGGCATGTCATGTTTCGGCAGCGTCCGCAATAGAGCAAACCGGGAGCAATGGCACGCTCGTGATCATGTTAAGAAATGATTTGCCCCTGATGTCTTTTCTCAATGTTGAAGGCCAGCCCGCCGGGTTTTTCGTGGATATGTGGCGGCTCTGGGCTGAAAAAACCGGCCGGAAAATTGAATTTCATATTGCCGACTTCAAAGAGGGGTATGCCGCCTTTAAAAGCGGCGCCGCGGATATACACAGCGCGCTCAATTATTCGGAAGAGCGCGATGAATGGATGGGCTTTTCGCAGCCCATTTATGAATTCAGTCTTTGTTTATTCTTCTCGAAAAAGAATGATAAAGCACTGAACATCAGCCGGCTTAATGGTCAAAAAATCGGGATAATCGGAGGCACCTATCTGGAAGAACAATTGAATCAACGTTACCCGGATATTGAATTTGTTCCGTTTGTCGCCATTGAAGACATGATCCATGCGGCGCGGGAAGGAAAAATCCGGGCCTTTTTAAGCACTCCGGCGTCCACATCGGGGATGTTTACCCAATTGGGCCTGGCAGGCGAGTTCGCGTCCAGTGATGAAGGGCTTTTCGCAAGAAAGGTCCACGCCTGCGTGCTGAAGCAAAACAGGGACCTGTTATCCCTCGTGGACAAAGGACTCGACCTCATATCCAATGAGGAATTTGCTGAAATTGAAAAACACTGGGTTCCGGACCCTGAGAAGCGCTATTTCAGGACACCCTCGGATTCTCTTCTGGGACAAAGGGGGGGATTGATCCGGCTGACATCTGCGGAGAAGGCATGGTTGAACGCGCATCCCACCGTAAAAGTCAGCATTCACGATGTGTTTCCGCCCGTGATGTTTCTGAGCGAAGGCAAGAGATTTCAGGGAATCGTTCCGGATTATCTGGATGTCTTCAGCAAACGGATCGGCATCCATTTTGAACTGGTATATGCGCCGCCGTCCGAATTGCCTGAATTGATACAAACCCGGCAGACCGATATGGTTCCCGCGTTCATGAACATACAGCTCGATCGGTTTATGGATTTGACCCATTCCTGTTTTGCGCTGCACTGGGAGATCGTCAACCGGATAGGGGCTCCGTATATCAAAGATGTTAAAGATCTGGCCGGGAAGAAGGCTGTAATTGTCAAGAATATCTCCATTTATGACCAACTGAAGAAAGATCATCCGGAAATTGATGTTTATCCCACGGATAATCCGCTTGAAGCGATGAAGTCCGTCTCCAGCGGCAATGCGGATGCGTTTATCGGCACATTCGTTGTAGACGGATACCTGATGCAGAAATATCAGTTCGCCAATCTTAAAATCGCGGGGCAGGCGGGATTCGAGGATATTTTGTTCAAATTCGCCGTTCGCAATGACTGGCCTGAATTCGTCAGTATTTTGAACAAAGCCATTGATTCCATCACCCCCCGGGAACACGATCAAATCTTTGATCACTGGATGCCGGTCCGTTATGAGCATGCTGTCGCATGGCAACCCGTTATAATGGGGATACTTTCGGCCGGAGGGATACTGGGAATCATCTCAAGTATCATGTTATTCTGGAACAGAAAACTGGCAAAAGAGGTCCTTGAACGCAAAAAAATGGAGATCACCCTGCGGGAGAGCGAGGCTGAATTGGCCGTTATCTACGATAATGTACCGTTGATGCTGCTGCTTGTTGATCAGGAACTTCGCGTGCTCAAGGCAAACCGGTCCCTTATTCGCGATGCGGATCATCTGCCGGCGGACATCGTCGGGTTGCGGCCGGGCGAAGCCCTGAAATGCCTGTATACGCTGGATGATCCCAGTGGCTGCGGTTATGGTCCGCATTGCGCAAGTTGCGGGGTGCGCCTTGCGATCTTGGATATGCAAAACGCCGGACAGGCCTGCCGAAGGGAAGCCAGTTTATTACTTGACTTGGGCAGCGGTCCCATTCAGACACAAGTGCTGATTTCCACGGTTTTGTTGGAGGCAAAAGGGCAACAGGCAGTGCTGGTCTGCATCGAAGACATCACCGAACGCAAGCGGGCGGAAGAGCGCGTGCGCGCGTCCCTGGCCGAGAAGGAGCTATTGCTGAAAGAACTCTACCACCGGACCCGGAACAACATGCAGGTCATCATCGGTTTTCTCAATCTCCAGTCCGAAGGAATCACGGATGAAGCTGTTCTGGATATGTTCAGGGACACGATCAACCGGATCAAATCCATGGCTCTGTTGCACCAGAAGCTCTATCAGGCAAAAAATCTCTCCAGGATAGACCTCGGGGACTACATCCGGGATCTTGCCCGGATGATTGTGAAGAGCCATGCCAGGAAGCCGGAGGCAATTTCCCTTCAGATGGACCTGGAAAGCGTTTCCGTGCTCATCGATGCCGCGATGCCGTGCGGTCTGATTATAAACGAACTGATCTCCAATGCGTTGGAACATGCTTTTCCCGGAGAGCGGGAGGGAAAGATCAGGGTCGTGCTGCGCCGGAAAGCCGATGCGGAGATCGAAATGAGGGTGGAGGACAACGGGGTGGGACTGCCCGAAGGCCTGGATATCCGGAAATGCGATTCACTGGGTCTTGAATCCGTGGTGCAGCTTACGGAGCATCAGCTCCGGGGACAGGTGGAAGTTCAAGGAACCGGGGGGACGCGGTTCCGGATACGTTTCCGGGAGTCTGCGTACAGGGAAAGGGTATGATCCGCAACTCGGGTCGCTCATCACCACTTGATTAACGCTCTGATATCAATAATAGTTGCAAACATAATCAAATAAGTATTATGTTGTTAAAGGCCACCAAACCAGCAATTCCAGGATTTATTTCGAATCTGTCGAAAGAAGAGACAAGATTATGCGAAACCTGCAAATCATCAATCAATGGCCCATTCGCAGAAAGTTAATCATGTTACTGATGGCTTTTATTCTGCCATCCGCTGGAATCATCGTCTCATCAAGCATAGACCACCGGAATCATGAGATCGAAGGCGCTAAAAAGAATGCCCTCATGCTGGTTCAGAGCGTGGCAGCCCAACAGGAACAGATCGCAACAGGAACCAAGCAGATGCTCAGCACGCTGGCCTATCTGCCCGAGGTCAGAAAGCTGGATACAAAGGCCTGTAACGCGCTTTTCTGCGATTTGAACAACCGGTATCCGTATTATAGCAATCTTTCCGCTGCAACGCCCGATGGAAAGATGTTCGCATCATCCATACCGTTCAACTCCAGCATCAATCTATCAGACCGCAAGCACATCCGGGATGCCATAAGAACGCTGGATTTTTCCGCTGGTGAGTATATTGTAGGCAGGGCCAGCCAGGTTCCCTCGATCAACTACACCTATCCCGTTCTTGATGCCGATAATAACCTCCTGGCTATCGTCATCGCCGGTTTCAAGCTCGATAACTATGGTAATTTCACAACCAATATTAATTTGTCCGAAGGTTCCGTATTGACGATCGCGGACCATAAAGGAGCACGTTTGTACCGTTTGCCCATGAGCGATGCAATTGCTCCGAATCAGCCTGTTCCCGTTGACACCATTGAAAAGATATCAGGCAATCGCGAACAGGGAATCTTTGAGAAAATCGGCCAAGACGGTGTCGATCGTATCTATGCTTTCAAACAATTGCGCCTAAGGGAGCATTATCCTCCATATTTGTACATGATTATCGGCATTGCCAAAACCAGTATCCTGGAAAAAGCAAATTCTGAGATGATGAAAAACCTATTGATCCTTGGATTTGCAGCCTCCATTGCCATAATGGTGGCATGGTTTTTGGGGAGATTTTACCTTGTCAGGCCTATTAACCGGTTAGTCACGGCTACACAACAATTAAGCGACGGGCAGTTGGGAACACGAACATGCATGGCGCACACACCCGATGAGTTGGGTCTACTGGCCAAAGCCTTTGATGATATGGCCTCATTGTTGGAGAGTAGAAATCTTGAACGAGAGAAGGCGGAAGAAGCATTGCACCAGAGCGAAACCCGCTATCGTCTCCTTGCCGAGAACGCGACGGATGTCATCTGGACGGTGGGTATGGATATGCAACTGACCTACGTCAGTCCCTCCGTGACAAGGCTTCTGGGCTTTACCGTGGAAGAGGCGATGGCACGCACGATGCAACAAGCATATACTCCGGCTGCATTTAAGAAGGCTAAGCGGATTTTCGTCGAGGAAATGGCGTTTGAAAGTGCAGGGCACGAAGATCCAACGCGATCACGGATGGTAGAACTGGAGCTGATTCGCAAGGATGGGAATACGGTTCCGATCGAAGGAAATTTTTCTTTCTTGCGCGATTCAACAGGTAAGGTGATTGGCATTCTCTCTATTGTGCGCGACATCACCGAGCGCAAGCAGGCTGAGGATCTGCGGGTGTCCAGGAATGCCGCGGAAGCAGCAAGCATAGCCAAATCCCAGTTTCTGGCCAATATGAGTCATGAAATTCGAACGCCCATGAACGGTGTGATCGGAATGATTGAGCTTCTACTGGTCTCCGAGTTGACGGAAAAGCAGCATAAATTTGCCAAGAGCGCGTATTTATCCGCCACTGCCTTGCTCAACGTCATCAACGATATTCTGGATTTTTCCAAAATCGAAGCCGGAAAACTCACCCTGGAGCAAATTCCGTTTTCATTGACGCAGATTCTGAACGAGGTGAAGGATCTGCTGATTCGGGAAGTTGAGGATAAAGGCCTGAGCCTGGAAATCCCAATGGCAGATTTGCCGGCGGCTTTGGTGGGTGACCCCTTTAGAATACGCCAGATCCTGATTAATCTGGTGGGAAATGCCATCAAATTTACAGAAAGCGGCAATGTCATGCTGACGGTAAACGTTCTTTCCATGCAGGATAAGACGGTGCGCCTGCGGTTTGAAGTGACGGATACCGGCATCGGTATTTCACAGGAACAGATAAAGGTC
>JACRBZ010000076.1 GCA_016219185.1 Deltaproteobacteria bacterium | reverse complement strand
TACTATTACCTCATGACTGACAAGTGGTTTCCCTCTCCAATTCTGGCTGATATAGGAAAAGAGCCGATGTTCGATCTTGTTCCATTTGCTGGTTCCCGGTGGCAGATGACAAACCGATATAACAAGACCAGTTTCATTGGCAAATTTCTGCAACTCTGTCTTCCAGAGTCGAACTCTCGAACCATTGCTACCGCCACCATCAGCGGTAATCAGCAGACGATCTGCCTCCTGATATGTCTCCCGCCCCATAGTCTGCCACCACTTGCGAATACTCTCTACGGCAAATGTCGCTGTGTCATGGTCGGTTCCAACATTGACCCACCCTGTATTATGGATCTGATCGTAAACCCCGTAAGGGGCTACTTTTCCCAGTTCGGGAATTTCAAAATCGTAGACACGGACTTTTTCAGGATCACCTTTCGGCCGGAGTTCCCGTCCACCATTCTTGAAATCACCCACACGTTCCTTCTTTTTTGTATCTACCGAAATAACAGGTTGGCCGCCAAACTGAAATTCTTTAACTTTCTGGCTGATATACTCAAACTGAGCATTGCGGTCTGGATGCGAGCTTCCCTCAGATGTTTTTCGGTTTGCTTGCAAGTCAAGCCTCATGATCTGCGTAAACACGCTGCAACATATGCATCCCGGTCCGGCACACCACTTGAAATCGTTTCAAAGGTGCTTATGCGTCATTCGAACCTGTCAACAACTCAAGTTTATCTGGGAAAAGTCAGCGATGTTGAAGCGTTAAGGTGGATCGATAACCTCCACGGATAATTATGAAGGTGGCCGGGTCGGGGTTTCTGGCTTCGACCCAGTTATTTCAAAGACAGTGTATCCGAATAAATCAAGAATTGTATCGGTATCCTTAAGAAAACCGGTCGATGAATACTTCAGTTTCGGATAACAATACATGATTCGAGACCTTAACCTCATCCAGATCTTTTCTGACCTTTTTTGTTCTCAGCAGCATCAAATAATTCCTTTCGGATTGATGCCGCACTAATTCTCGTATTCAATTGTCCATTACCTTGGCGGCCAGTTCATTATGGAATCGTGGCAGGCGGATGAAAACCAGAATGGCTTCAGTCCTGCGAAGTTCTCTTTTATGGCCTTCATCGTTTCGGTCACTGCGATCGATCAGGGAGTCCCCTAATGCCGGAGAACCCCCCTGATCTGCCGTCATAAAAGCATTATCAATTAGAAACCGCTCCATGGTTTGAAACAACCCAGTAGAAAATACCATCAGTGGAAAGCGCCGGACTGTATTCTAAATCCACCCATAACTGAGTGATTCCATCCGGAAACAGAACGTCAGGAATATAGATTTTCAAATCGCTGGATAGTGTTGATGCAGCACATGAAAAAGAAGGATTATTTATAATACCATATTTTGTCAATTTTAAAGGTATTAATGCCGGATATGATGGATTGAACTCATAAACAAAATCCGCCCAATACGTTTGGGTTTCTAACAAAGGATGGTAATAGGAAAGGTCTGGTATATGGAGCGACAAATTTCCATCTAAAGTTGCCGTACATGCTGTTGGCGGTGGTGTTGGTGGTCCCGTTGGTGGTGGTGTTGATGACTGTGTCACCGTCACATCCACTGGACTACCAGTTGCACCTCCGGTTGCTGTTATCCGGATGGTGGCTGTGCGGGATGAAGTACTGGTGTTCGCCGTGAAGCTGCAATTGATCGTTCCGGTATCTGTTCCACTGGCCCCTGATGTTATCGACAACCAATCACTCCCGGATATTATTGAAGCTGACCAAGGCATGGTTCCCGTTCCGGTGTTGGAAACGCTGAATGTGGTGGTGCCAGCGTCCTTAGCCACAGCCTGGCTGACTGGCGAAATAACCAAATTACCAAATGACCCAGGCTGTCCACCCCGAACAGCGCGGACATAGCTGCTACCGTACTTATAGCCGAAGTGTTCGTCGCCGTAGTAGAAATTCACGCCCAACGCATTGCCCATACCGTAGACGTAGGGATAATAGGACAAATCGTCCACGTAGGTAGTAGAGGACCAATAAAAGGACGAAACAGTATCCGGGAAGTACGTGGTATCGATTGCCGGATTGTAGCGGCTGTAATCCGCCAGGCTTCGTAATTCCTTGATGGTAGGCAGTCGCCAGTCAGTATAACCAGCAAGATTCAGCCCCTCACAATAGACCAGCGCCTGCTCCCAGAACTGGATGCTGGCAGAACCAGCTTTCTGCCAAGTCAGGCCCGTATAAGTATCAGTTACCGTGCCATCGCCATTATCCGTATATCTTGCAGAAGCCGAATCATCCTCTATCACTTCGCTACCCAAAGAATCAAATGATCCAGACTGTCCCCCGCAAACGGCACGGACATAGAAGCCGTGGCTCTTAACGTCGCCCTCGTAGCCGTCGTCGATGCTGGTGCCGACGTTCCCGTAGTATAAGGACAGGGCCCACGCATAGCTCGTATCGAAAGCGCTGGTAGTAGAGGACCAACACCACCCCAACACGGTGTTCGGAAAGTATGTGGTATTGATCTTCTGCCCTGGGAATGGGATGCTGTAATTAAGAATACATGCCAGTTCCTTTACTGTGGGCATACGCCAGTCACTATATCCGCCATAATGGGCACTGTTCAGGGATCTGATAAAATCATCAGTGCTGAAAGTCGTTGTTCCATTGCCCAGGGTTCCGGCATTACCGCCATTGGTCGCCGGGTTGCTGTCATACCAGGTATAAGTATTATTCGTATTATGTGGGTCACTGTAGTTAGGTGCACCCCCTATCACGCCAGTTTTATTTTCCCATATCAGCCCAGTGACATTATCCCTTACCGTCACCCATGACGTAGCTGTATCTGGCAACGCATTTCCGCTACTATCCAGTTTGGTGTAAGACATCGGATTGATGCTGTAGTTGGCGTCCTGGCCGTAAAATGCCTGGCCGGATGAAGGACAAGGGATTTCAAAGATGTTATAGCATTTCGTCTCCCCGGTATCCGGCACCGGTGCGGCAAAAGCAACCGCGACAAAAAACAGTAAAGTAAAGCATCCCAAAATCCCCGTAAGCTCTATTCTTTTCACGACGGTCTCCTTTTTGCCAATTTTATGTGCAACTTCAATTTTTAAAATATGATCTTACTTCGTATGAATTTCAGGGTTCAATTCAACAACAATTTGGCTCATCGCTGATTTGTATGGGTGACCAACTCGTAATAGCAAGGAAGCATATATGAAATGTCATGCATACTTGCATATATCCTTGAGTACAGCCATCTTCAATGATACGAACGGTATCATTGATTCTCCTAACCCCTTCAACAGCCGTAATAATTCGCAATCTGTAATCCACAAGGCTTACATTCATCCAAGATTATCCTATGATAAATTTATCTTTTTCGTCAAACGAATTAACGCATTCCGGAAAGGTGACCATGCTTTTTGTTTTCGAAATAGCAGCCATGTCGGAGCAAGCACAGCATCAGATATAAATGATCCGATATACTTACTACAGCCTTTAATCAGCATCCAGAAAGATTTAAAAACAAAATACCAAAAACAGCCTGTACAGCCCGAGGCCGTATGGATTATAATAACCCACAAAAATCAATTAAACAGACTGATCCGAATGAAAGCCCTTGTCATGAAAGGGTGTTTCTTGCCTTGCCTTTGAATAGTGCTTTTTCTAATATTTTATTATTATCAAGAGGAGAAAAAATCATTCTAAAACGCACATCATGTTTGCCGGCCAAGTGTTTGGCCGTTCTTTCTCTGCTTTTTATCGTGTGCGGCCATGTATCGGCATGTCCTGACGGGCAATATGAAAGATGTTACCTGGGAACGTGTATTTGTGTGCCGAGTGATGACATCCCTGCCGGAACGATCGAGTTGATCGCCGAGAAAAAAAAGAAAGATCCAAACGGATTGATCGTGAACCCGGATGGAAACATCGATTCTGTTGGAAATCCAACTCTGGGTGATATTTTCGAGTTCATTGACAAGAATCCGGAAAAGGCGATGGAGCTGATTCAGGATAGTGGTCAGTGGCCGTATCTGACCGTTGCCGCCGGCATTATCGCAAGCCACGACGCGGTCATCGCCGGCGGCGGACGACCCATTCCCGCCCATCTTCGCAAAACACTCCGGCGATGGTATCCGGACGATCTGCTGAACGCGGTGCGCTGGACCAGTATCCGGGGGCCGATAAAGAAGTTTCTGCAGGACGCCCAAATGAAGTTTGACGACAACACCCTGGCCATTACGGTGATGGATGCGGTCATCTTTCGTACCGATGATCTGGCTAACGACGGGGCGCTTTGGGCACACGAACTCTACCATGTGCAGCAATATCGGAAATGGGGTGTCTTCGGTTTTGCAAAGAAATGGGTGGACAACGCATCCGTAAATGGCCCCATCGAGGCTCCAGCCTATGCTCGGGAGGCAGAGGCACGTCCGTTTTTTGCACCGCGATAGTCAAAACATAAGCCGCAATGACGGAGGATGAAGCGCTGGCGCAGATATTGGACTTTTTACGAAGCCATCAAACTCAAATGAATCAAGAATTCCCTGTTGCCGCTGGGGCCTAGAATAGGGGAGGGGACAACTCCAAGACAGATCCATCCGCTGTCTTTGAAAAACCGTTGTAATTCTTCGATAACGCTTTCGTGTTGCAAGGGATCGCGGACCACGCCGCCTTTTCCGACCTTGCCTTTTCCAACTTCAAACTGGGGTTTGATCAAGGCAATGATCCTTGCCGGTTTCCTGATGAATTTCATCACGGCCGGAACAACGATTTTCAGGGAGATAAAGGATACATCGATGGTCACCAGATCAACCGGTTCCGGTAGCATGTTCAGGGGCATGTTCCGGATGTTCATCCGTTCGATCGGAATCACGCGGCTGTCCTGCCTGAGCTGCCATGCCAGTTGCCCGTAGCCGACATCCACGGCATACACACGCGCTGCGCCGTGCTGCAGCAGGCAATCCGTGAAACCGCCCGTGGAAGCCCCAACATCCAGGCAGACCAGGCCTTCAACGGATACTGCAAACGACTCCAGAGCCTTTTCAAGCTTAAGCCCCCCCCTGCTGACATAGGGGAGGACTTCGCCTTTTAACGTGATTTCCGCGCTTTCTGAAATCAGATACCCGGATTTTTCAACCAATTGGCTGTTAACCAGGACATTTCCGGCCATGATCATGGCCTGTGCCCGCTGCCGGCTGGGGGCAAGCCCTTTTTCAACCATCAGCCTGTCCAGTCGCATTTTGGATTCAGCCACGCGGTTACACCGTCAGAAGCCGTCTGGATGCCTGTGCAATCGCCTGCGCATCGATGCCGTATTTGGATCGAAGCAGGGATTGGGAACCGTGTTCCACGAAAGTATCCGGAATTCCCAGACGGATTAACCGATATCCGGTTACGGCATTGTCGCTCAAACATTCCAGAACCGCGCTGCCGAACCCGCCCTGCAGAACATTTTCTTCCACAGTGACAATGCGCGGTATCTTTTTGGCAAGGGTACAGATCGTGTCAATATCCAGGGGCTTGACAAACCGGGCGTTGACCAGGGTTACCGATATGCCTTCTTTTAGAAGTATTTCCTGGGCCAAAAGGGCTTCCCCGACCGTTCTGCCGATGGCCAGAATCAGCACATCATCGCCGTGGCTGAGGACTTCCGCCTTGCCGATGGGAAGCAGGGACCATTCGGAATCGATATTCACACCCCATCCAGCCCCCCGGGGATAGCGCAGGGCAACAGGTCCGGAATGCGCGATGGCCGTGGCCAGCATGGCGCAAAGTTCATTTTCGTCTTTCGGAGCCATGACCACCATGTTGGGAAGACTTCGCAGAAAAGAAAAATCAAACAATCCGTGATGGGTGGATCCGTCCTCTCCGACAATGCCTCCGCGGTCGATGGCAAACACCACCGGAAGCGCTTCCAGGCAGACATCATGAAGAATCTGGTCATAAGCCCGCTGAAGAAACGTTGAATAAATGGCGACAACCGGCTTGAATCCTTCGGTTGCCATTCCGGCTGAAAAGGTGACCCCATGTTGTTCGGCAATGCCCACATCGAAAAACCGTTCGGGGTAGGCTTCGGAAAATTTGATCAGCCCGGTTCCCTCGGGCATGGCGGCGGTTACGGCAACGATTTTTTTATTGGTTTCAGCCAGCCTGACCATGGCCTTTCCAAAGACTTCCGTATAGGTCGGGGCAGCGGGTTTGCGGCCGTTGCTGATTCCAGTCTGAATTTCGAAACATCCGACCCCATGAAAATGTACGGGGTTTTTCTCCGCCGGCAAATATCCCTTTCCCTTTACCGTGGAGATATGAAGAAGAACCGGCTCGCTCAGCATTTTGATGTTGTTCAGGATATCAATCAGATGATCCATTTTATGGCCGTTGATGGGGCCGAAATATTCAAAGCTGAAGGCTTCAAACAGCATTCCCGGAGTGATGAATGTCTTAAAAGAATCTTCAGATCGCTTGGCAAACTGATACACATCATCGCCGATCATGGGCAGTGATTTTAGAAAATCACCGAATTCCCTGCGCAGATCCTGAAGCATTTTGGCGGAAAATTTCCGGCTGAGAAATGAGGAAAGCGCGCCCACATTCTGGTTGATGGACATTTCATTGTCATTTAGGATGACAATGAGGTCTTTATGAATATCGCCGGCCTGATTGAGTCCCTCATAAGCCATGCCGGCTGTCAGGGATCCGTCTCCGATCACGGCAATCACCTTGGCCGGATCATTTTTCAACCGTTTGGCACAGGATATTCCCAGACCGGCGGATATGGAGGTACTGCTATGGCCGGCGGTAAAGGCATCATAAGGGCTTTCGCTCCTTCGGGTAAAGCCTGATATGCCGTTATGCTGGCGAAGGGTATGAAACTGATCTTTTCTGCCGGTCAAGAGTTTGTGAGCATATGCCTGGTGGCCAACATCCCAAACAATTTTATCTTTGGGGGTTTCAAAGACATAATGCAGGGCAATGGCCAGCTCCACGGCACCCAGGCTGGAGGCCAGATGACCTCCGGTTTTGGAAACCACCTGGACAATGGTTTTCCGAATTTCCGCCGCCAGAGTCGGCAGATCCGCTCTGGGTATTTTTTTTAATTCCAGCGGTGATATGATCGCATCGAGCAGTCCCACGGTTAATTGTTTCCTTTATTCAAAATAACAGGCCGGCTTTTCCGTCTGTCATCTGTTTCGATTGATGATGTATGCGGCGATGACGCGAAGGGGATCCGCCCTGTGATCAAATTGCGCCAGCGATTCAATGGCATGAGCAATCAGGCGGGAAGCCGCTTCCTTGGATTCGGAGAGTCCCAGCAGGGAAGGGTAGGTGCTTTTACAACGATGCCTGTCGGTGCCGGCTTCCTTTCCCATGATCAAAGGATCTCCCTCAACGTTTAGAATATCATCCGCGACCTGAAAGGCAAGCCCGATGTTTTTGGAGTAGACTTTAAGAGAGGCGATCTGCTCGAATGATCCCTGTCCCAGCATGGCCCCGGAACAAACCGAAGCCTCGATGAGGGCCCCGGTTTTTAACAAATGAAGTTCTTCCAGTTCCGGCAACAACAGACTTTCCTGCTGTTCGGCCAGCATATCCCGCATTTGCCCCTCGACCATGCCCTTGTAACCCGAGGCAACGGAAATCACGGAAATGATGTCCAGCCAGCATTCGGATGGAACCTTCTTTCGAATTTCCTTTGAAGAAAGCGTTTCGAAGGCAAGGGTCAGCAGCGCGTCTCCGGCAAGAATGGCCGTGGCGTCATCAAAGGCAATATGACAGGTGGGCCTGCCCCTTCTGAGGCAATCGTCATCCATTGCCGGCAGATCGTCATGAATCAGGGAATACGTATGGATCATCTCCAGTGCGCAGGCAACCGGCAATGCCTGCTCCGCATTGCCGCCGACCGTTTCGCAGGCAGCCAGGCAAAGGACGGGCCTCAGGCGTTTTCCTCCGGACATCAGCGCATATCGCATGGCCGCAACGATCCGGGCCCCGGGCCAGGGAGCGGTTTCCAGAATCCGGTCAAGCGCCGCATCGATCTGTTGCCGTTTATCGAGTAAATATGATTTTAAATCAAACATGTTCAATCTTCGGCCTGTTGCTCTTCGAAAGGGACTTCCTGAACCGAACCGTCCGAATCCTGAAGCAGGATGGCAATCCGCCGCTCGGTTTCGTCCAGCTTTTTCGTGCAGAATCTGGAAAGCTGAATCCCTTCTTCGAATTTTTTCATGGCCATCTCCAGGGAAAGCTCTCCGGCTTCCAGTTCCTGAGCGATCTGCTCGAGTTGTTTCATGGCGCTTTCAAATGTCTGTTTTGCCATCGGATAATGTCCTTTTCACCGTGCAAAGCAAAGCTCCCCTGGCCAGCAGTATTTCCAGATCCTGCCCGACGCGGACATCATTCGAATCACGAATGACCACCGCCTTGGGCACGGAGCGGGTGATACTGTACCCCCTGGACAGAATCGCCAGAGGGCTCAGCGCCTGAAGCCTTGCAGCCAGCTCCCGAAATCTGGCTGTGTTTTTGGATAAATATAATTTAAGATAATTCAAATTATTATGATTGTACTGTTCAAGTTTGACTTGGGATTTTTGTATTTGATTCCTCGGGCTTGCGGACAACAATGTGTTGCTTCGCAAGATCAGCAGATGCCGGTTTTGCTGCATCAGGATCATCACGGCGCGAACCATTCTTGCAGATACTTCATCCAGGCGTATCCGGGAATCCTGAATCCGCCGCCGTGGATGGATCAGTCGCCTGGTGTTTTCCAGAAGCCGTGATTTTGTCTGTTCGATATATCGATATGTCCGGGATGTGATTTTCAGGGTCAGCTCCGAACACCGCCTGACCAGTTCGTCCCGGGAAGGCGAAACCAGCTCCGCGGCTGCGGAAGGTGTTGGCGCGCGAAGGTCGGCCACAAAATCGGCGATTGTAAAATCCGTTTCATGACCGACAGCCGAAACCACCGGAATGTGCGAGACAAAAATCGCCCGTGCAACCCGTTCCGAATTAAACGGCTGTAAATCCTCCAGAGATCCGCCGCCCCTGGCCAGAATAATGACATCGGATGTGTTGCGGTCGTTTAAGAGATGAAACGCCTTTTCGATGTCGTCAACCGCCCCGTCTCCCTGCACCTTTACCGGAACAATTTCAATGGGTATGCCCGGAAAGCGGCGGGCTGTGACATGGATGATATCGTGAATCACGGCACCGGTGGGGGATGTGATCACGCTGATTCTGGAAGGCAGAAACGGCAGGGGCTTCTTGCGGCTTTCTTCAAACAGGCCTTCGGCGGCCAGTTTCGCCTTTAACTGCTCATAAGCGATTTGCAGCGCGCCGATACCCTTGGGTTCGATATATTCCAGTATGACCTGATACGTGCCCCTGGGTTCATAAACACTGATTCTGCCCAGTCCGACAATGCTGAGTCCGTCTTCGGGATCGAACTTCATGTTTCGCAACTGAGTCCGAAACATGACCGCAGCAATCTGGGAACGCGCATCTTTCAGGGTGAAATATCCATGACCGGATGAGGGGATTCGAAAATTGGAGATTTCACCGGCTATCCATATCAGGGGAAATGATTTTTCAAGCAGGCCCTTGATCTGGTCATTGATTTCGGAAACCGAATATATGCGCCGTTGTTCGATCATATTTGTGATAATTATAACGTCTGATAATGGATATTATGTAAACTTTTTATAATTCCGTTTTTTACTGGCCCGGAACTATAAATGGATAATTTCGTCTGCCGGCAAAAAGACCTTCTGATTGGCGGTGTTCTCCGACAAAACAGGTTTTCGATGCCCGGCAAGAAACTCTCTTACAGCGGGAATCACATAGATGGCGTCATGCGGCATGTCACTCAGACAGGTTGCCAGGATTGCGCATTTTTTGTGGATGGACAACTGCTTATCCAGGATCATGACGAACCGGCCCTTGATTTTGCAGAGCCCGCTTTTGACTTTAAGGCTCTCGGTGGACAGCTTCTTCTCGGAGACCATAATGCCAAGCCTGTCTGCAAGATCTTTGAGCCCCTGATACATTTGCTCCGGCTTCATGGGTCAACTCGACCGTGAACGCATGGTTTGCATGAAAATGACAAGTCTATGATTTTGCCAGTTCGATGGCTTCTTTCAGATTCAGGGTTCCGCTGTAGAGCGCTTTTCCGGTAATCACACCGATGACGCCAGATTTGGATAATGGCAGCAAATTCCGGATATCTTCAAGGGTGGATACCCCTCCGGAGGCCACAATCGGAATGCGTACGGCCTCCGCAAGCTGCCGGGTTTCCTCGATATTGGGACCGGTTTGCATGCCGTCCCGGTGAATATCCGTAAAATTAATGGCTGCAACCCCGTAATCTTCAAACTGCCTGGCCAGATCAACGGCCAAAATATCGGTGGTCTGAGTCCAGCCCTCAATGGCCACCCTGCCCTTTCTGGCATCGATACCCACGACAATGCATCCGGGGTGATCCTTGCAGGCCTGTCTGACCAGTTCCGGATTTCGAATGGCTTCCGTTCCGATAACCACTTTTGCAATGCCGATATCGAAATACTGTTGAATGGTCTTCAAATCCCGAATTCCTCCTCCGACCTGGACAGGAATATGGATATCCTGAACAATCCGCTGAATGGAAGGCAGATTCTGCGGGCTTTTTTCAATGGCGCCGTTCAGGTCAACCACGTGAAGCAGCTCTGCTCCCTGATCTTCCCATTGCCTGGCCATGGCGGAAGGGTCATTGGAAAATACGGTCTCCGCGTCCATACGGCCCTGAAGAAGCCGGACGCATTTACCGTTCTTGATGTCAATTGCCGGGATAATCATCATGGTTGGGGAAATCTCCTTACGATGTCCTCTAATCCGCCCTGAGCCAATTCTTCGGCGGTAACCCAACTGGCCCCTCTTTTAATAAAGCTGCCCAGCTCCAGAAGGTTATCGCTGAGCGGTCGCTGCGTCTGATCAAAATGTCCGGTCCAGACCATCTTCCCGCTATTGACATGAATCAGGTGAAGGTCAAAAGAAACCGATGCCGGAGATTCCACGGATGCGCGATTCCCCTTGCGTTCCACAAAGCGAAAAATATGACCGATGAGCACGGCATCCGCTCCTGCCCGCTTTCCGATGCCGACATAAAGATTCAGATAGTCAGCAGCCGCATTATCGGTTCCGGATATCATGCCGGAGAGCATGTCCTGAGATCCGTCAGAAGAAAGAATGGTGTAAACCTGTTTATTTTCCATCAGCGAGACAAGCTCGGATGTCAGAAAAGGCCCTGCGGAAGGCGGTACATATCCGGTTGACATGACCTGACCGCAAAGATAACATCTGACATTAATATTTGATTCATAAAGTCCCGATACATCATGAAAAGGAAGTATCAAAATACTCTTGATATCGGATACCTGCCGTGCGGGTTCCGAATGAATCGCCCCGGTGCTGCATGAGCCCAGCATCAAACACGTAAACAGGATCAAACCCATGCCCGGTGCCGCGTACTTCCAAGATGTTTTCATATTATAAATTGCCTTTTGTGGAATGGATATCGGTGATGCGTTTATCCAGGGAAACAGCTCCGTCAAGGGCGCGTCCGGCAGCCTTGAACATGGACTCCAGAACATGGTGATGGTTTTCGCCATACCATACGTTAATGTGCAGGTTCATTCCCGCGCGCACGGCAAATGCTCTGAAAAACTCTTTGCAAAGCCCGATGTCGAAATGATCATCAGAAGCCGAAAACGGACCTGGAACGTGAAAAACCAGATAGGGCCTTCTGGATAAATCCACGGTAACAGCCGTCAATGTCTCATCCATCGGGACCACGGAATGCCCATAACGCTGAATGCCTTTTCGATCTCCCAGTGCCTTGTCGAACGCATCCCCCAGCACCAGGCCGACATCTTCAACCGTATGATGAAGATCCACGTGAAGATCGCCTTTTGCCTGAACCGACAAATCAAAAAAACCGTGAGCCGTAAAGAGAGTGAGCATATGATCGAAAAATCCGATGCCGGTCGATATATCCCGTTTTCCGGTTCCATCCAGATTCAGTGTCAGTTGGATATCGGTTTCAAGGGTTTGGCGGACAATTGATGCAATTCTTTCCATGACAAGGCCTTTTAAGTTAATTATGGCATCGTGATTACGTAAATGGTAAGTTTTTTCATATCAACAAAAATTTGTAACGAACGTATCCCATAAAGTCAACAGGGATTTCATAAGAATCCGGTTTTCATTTTGAATTCAATCCTGTTATCGTTTGTCAAATCGGCTTTGCTGCTCCCTATTGACGTTCATTGGCCCATCTGTTCGGTCGGAGGTTCTGTTTCATACCCGTATCCGGTTCGCAGCAGAGATTCCCGGCTGATGAGGCCCTTGAATATGCCCTGGACATCCAGGACCGGCAGGCGCTTAATACCCAGGGATACGATGATTCCAATGGCCTCATCAATGGAAGCATTTTCCAAAACCGTGATGCATTCCGTGTTCATCACACCCTTTGCTGTTTTATTCTTGACGTCCGGATGAGCGGTCTCGGCTTTTTTCCCTTTTTCCATCAAGGGAAGATTGCGGACGAATAATTCCCAGATACTTTCCGAATGCTCGGAAAAAGCGCTGAACAGATCCTTGTCCGAAATCATGCCCTGAAAATGTCCGGCGGCGTCAATCACGGCAACCCGCTGGACGTCATTGGTGTCGATGATGTGAATGATGTCCATCACCGGCGTATCGGGAAAAACCGTATGGGTGTCCCGGCGCATGATATCCGAGACACGGCGTATATTCCCCACCTGAACATGCTGCCGATGAAAAGCGCTCCAGTCCGGCAGTTCCCTGGTAATGGTGTGAAAGATATCCTGCCGGGACAAAATCCCCGAAAGCGCTCCGGTGGCATCAATCACCGGCAGGCGCTTAAGCGATTTTTTCAGCATCAGGTCAACGGCTTCCACCAATAATTTGTCTTCCCGAATGGAGATGGCCGGCCTTGTCATGATTTTATCCGAGGACAACTGAGATAAACATTGCATCACGCATTGAATCCGGTCGGCGTTCGTCGACGCCAGAATGCCGAGCCGAAGCGGCATTTTTGCCCGGTATATCAGATCGCCCTGCGAAATAACGCCCTGGGGATGATCTTTTTCATCCACCACGGGTATTCCGGTAAAATGTGAAGACAGGAGAAGTTCCACGACCCTGCTGACAGGCGTTTTCAGAAAGGCTTTTTGAGGCGTGGCGGTCATGACATCCTTAACCCGGATGTGTTTGGGAATCAACTGCCTTTGGGTTTTATGAAACAAGGCATGGATATCCTGAACCGCAACAATGCCGTCCGAGACCATTTCCTCGATCTGCGGCAGGATATTCTCCATTTCAGCGGATGGCAGGACAATGGTGATCCGCAGCGGCATGTTCATGGACAATATCTCCAGTTTTCCGGATGCCACATCCCCATTTTCATAGCACCCCTCAATGGCCCTTGTGACCATGCAGCGGGCGGCTATTTTTTTACCCTTGACGTGCTCAATGATCGCATCGGACAGGGGCTTTCCTTTCCAGCGGATGGCTTCGCTGGTAAATATTTCAATGAGTTTATACATCGGCATGTTTTGCGCTCCTTATCAGGGGATACCCCCCAGTCTGAAACCCAGAAACACCAGGATGAGCCCAGCGACATTATTGAACAACACGTTTCCAATGCCAACCCACTGATTTCCCATATAAATAGCATTGAAAGTCTCATATCCATAAGTGGAAAACGTGGTCAATCCTCCCAAAAAACCGGTTACGAAAAAGAGTCTTACGGACGGATTCATCAGCGAACTGCGTTCGGCAAGCGCAAAGGACAGCCCGATCAAAAAACATCCCGAGAGATTGACCAGAAGCGTTCCCCAGGGAAACCGGATTCCAAACAGTTTCACCGACAGCAGCGTGATCCCGTACCGACTCATCGATCCCAAACCTCCGCCCATCATGACCAAAACAAATTTTGTCAGAGGGTGTCCCCACATCGCTTCCATGATGCTCCATATTCGGTTGTCGCCATTTGCGGCAATGGCTTTTTCTTAAGGCATGAACACAATAAAATTGAATTCATTCAATCTATCCATTATGATGATATCGATGTCAAGTTCATTTCCACCCTTTTTTGGCTTCTTGAGCGTTAACTTAACCAAAGCACTGCAGGTTGTCGAGGGGATATTTTGCCATGAAAACCTATTTTTTCGGCGACATTCACGGCAATACCTTTGCCCTTGAGGCCGTGATTGAGCATTACCGGCAGATACGGCCGGACAGCATTTATTGCCTGGGCGATCTGGTGGGATGGCTTCCCTTTGGCGACCGAACCCTGAGCCGCATGCGTTCCCTGAATCTTCCGACGGTAGCCGGAAATCATGACTTGATGGTCGCAGGTCTTTTCCCGGATCATCCGCACCAGTTGGACAGAATGCAGGCCAGCGCCTATAATTCGGGACTTCTGTCGACCGTTCCCGGCGCACTGGATTATCTGCTTTCCCTGCCGCTGTCCATCGAAACCGCGGACATGGCGATCCTTCATCACAGCCCGTTTCATCTTCCGAGCCCCGGGATAACGCCGGCCATCACCCATTTCAGTTATCTGGATGATGCCGCGCTCTCGGGCTGCCTTGAAGCCTGGCGTTCTTTTCCCCAAAAACTGATTTTCAGCGGACATGACCATATTCCGGCCGTATATGAACTTGTGGAAACGGGGGGAATGCCGAATCTTAAGGATATCCGGATTCACAGACCCGATGCCGGCCGGTCCATGACGATTTCACTGAATCCGGAGTCCCGTTATTGGATCAAGGCCGGAAGCGTCGGAGGCCCTTACCGGGATGGCGTCTTTGCCGCCAACTCCGTGTTGTTGGACAGCACTGCGCAAACCCTCACCCTTTTTCGGATCCCCTACCCTCTGGGGCCACTTCGGCAGGATCTGGCGGAAAACCACTACTACCGAAATCTTAAAACCCTTCTACCCTATTTGAATTTGTAAAGGTACCGATGAATTATGTTGAATCCTTCGCTTCCGGCAGTTGCCGACCTTGAAAATGACTTTCTGCCTCAAAACCTTCCACCGGTCATCGATGCCCATGTTCATCTCTTCCCGGATAAACTGTTTGAGGCGGTCTGGCAATGGTTTGATACTTATGGCTGGCCGATCCGCCATAGGCTTGGATCGGATGCGATCCTGTCGTTTTTGTTCGATCGCGGGGTTTCCCACATTATCGGTTTGCAATATGCCCATAAACCCGGCGTCGCAAGAGACCTGAACCGGTATATGGCGTCTCTCTGCGCCCGTCATGACCGCCTGACCGGCATGGCCACCGTGTATCCGGGAGAGACGGACGCCGCGAAAATCCTGATCGAAGGCTTTAACATGGGGTTAAAAGGCGTCAAGCTGCACGCCCATGTGCAATGCTTTGACATGCAGAGCCAGTCCATGAAAGCAGTCTATCGGGCCTGCAGTGATCATGGCCGGCCCCTGATCATTCATGCAGGCCGGGAGCCCAAAAGCACGGCCTATGCCTGTGATCCCTATCTTATCTGCCAGTCCGGTTTTGTGCGAAAAGTACTTCAAGATTATCCGGACCTCAAGATTTGCGTTCCGCATCTGGGCGCGGATGAATTTGGCGATTATGCCCGCATGCTGGAAGAATTCGACAACCTGTGGCTGGACACCACCATGATGCTCGCCGATTACCTTCCCTGCTCCGGTATTCCCGATCTTTCGGATTTGCGTCCGGATCGCATCATGTTCGGAACCGATTTTCCCAATTTGCCCTATGCCTGGGACCGCGAAATCAAGCGCCTTGCGGAAATGTCCCTGCCCAAAACGCTTCTATCAAAGCTTTTATATGAAAACGCCCTGGAGCTTTTTAAAATACATCTTGACCCTGCTTCTAACCTCGGTTAAGTCTCTGGCTGGAACCTTTTTGGATAACAGGGGAAAGGAAATCTTCCACTCCCTTGAAAAAAACAGGGCTTAAAGATAATTTCCCCCTTTGGAAAAGGGGGACTAAGGGGGATTTTTCAGCAGGATAGCCGTCCGAAATCCCCCCTGCCCCCCCTTTTTATTAAGTGGGGATCTTTTTTACGGCAAAAATGGGTATTTAACCTTGGAACCTATTGCATTTATACTCGGACTTTGCATCGGCAGTTTTTTGAATGTGTGCATATACCGGATCCCGGCATCGAAATCCATTGTATCGCCGGGGTCCACCTGCATGTCCTGCAATCAGCCGATCCGTTTTTACGACAACATTCCCGTGATCAGCTACCTGCTTCTTCGGGGACGCTGCAGGCACTGCAAAACCCCGTTTTCGATCCGGTATCCCCTGATCGAGCTGCTGAGCGGGTTATTTGCGCTCGGAGTGTTCCTTCGGTGGGGAATGAGCCCGGAATCCCTGATTTATTACGGATTCATCGCCGTTCTTATCGTGATCACCTTTATTGATATCGACCATTATATTATCCCGGATGTCATTTCCCTTCCCGGAATTCCAGTGGGCGTCATCGCCAGCTTTTTTTTACCGGAAATGACGTTTAAGGCATCCATGCTGGGGCTGGTGCTGGGCGGCGGAATCCTGTTTACAGTTGCCTGGACCTATGAACTCCTTACCCACAAAGAAGGCATGGGCGGCGGCGATATCAAGCTTCTGGCCATGATCGGCGCTTTTGTCGGCTGGAAAGGCGTTCTGGTGACCCTCTTCACCGGATCCATCGTCGGAACGCTGGCAGGCGGCGCCGTTATGCTCTATACCCGGTCCTCCCTGAAACTGAAGATCCCGTTCGGGCCTTTTCTGGCAATCGGCGCCATGATACATATTTTCTTTGGCAACGAGCTGATATACTGGTACTGGAACGGGCTGCAGTAATACTGGAGACTGAATCCGGACCGACTTTCAAGCTTTGCGGGCCGCGCTGAAAAAAGCAGGGTGATTTTTATATGAGGATAGCCGTGCTTTCGGATATTCATGGGAATCTGGATGCTTTCCGGGAAGTCCTTCGGGATATGGACCGTTTCCGGGTGGATCAGGTGATCTGCCTGGGAGATATGATCGGCTACGGGCCTGAGCCCGAAGAAACAATACGGCTGATCTGTGAGCGCGCCATTCCCTGCGTGATGGGCAATCATGAAATGGCCGTGGTAAAGCCTCAGCTTCAAGAGTGGTTCAATCCGCAAGCACGGGAATCGATTCAAAAGACTAAGGCCCTGCTATCCAGCGAAACACTTTTATACATTCACGGCCTGCCGAGCTCTCGAATTATCGAAGGATTCCAGTTTGTTCACGGATGCCCGCCGAATTCCCCTTTCATCTATCTGTATCAGTTGTCCGAAAGCAGCCTGATAAAAATCTTTCAGAAAAGCGCTGAAAGAATCATTTTTGTCGGTCACACCCATAATCTGAAACTGATCCGTTTTGACGGCCACTCTGTTGTCAAAAACCCCCTGCGTCAGGGAATCATTCCTCTGAACGCTCAGGACAAGTACATCGTCAACGCGGGCAGCGTGGGGCAACCCAGAGACGGTAACAATGCCGCGAAATATGTCATCGCGGACACGCTGGCGCATTCCCTTGAAGTCCGTTTCGTTCCCTATGACATTGCCGCGGTGTACCGAAAAATCCTGGATGCGGGCTTGCCGAAATCCCATGCCGAGAGGTTGTGGTGAGTAGAACTTTGATCTACTCCTGCAGGTTATTGTCCGAGTCTATATTCTATTGCCGGAAGGCCGCTGATACGGGAGAGTGATCATGCCATTACCGATCAACATAGACGATCTTCTTCACGGCCGTTCCGTGGAATGGGAACGGCTGGAATTTAAAAAAGATCACGCCCAATGAACTTTCCGTGCTCAGTTTTCCCGGTCTCGACCGTTCCATTGGTCTCGATCAGTTTCGTGCCGGACAGGCGGTTACCCGTCGTTACCGCAACAGGCGTATCGGGGAATTCCTTAAAGAACTTGGTTTAACCGAAGGACGATCTACCGGTATTCCTAAGATTCTCCGGGCCATGCATGCGAACGGATCACCACCGCCTATCTTTGAGACCGACCCGAATCGATCCTTTTTTCTGGTTCGTCTCACTGCACATCCCCAGTTTTCGGTTGCGTTGATCAACCTGCCCTTCCTTCAAGGTGACTCCGGCACCGTTGCAAAGAGCTATAAAGGCAAGTCGGGGTCAGAGTCGGTTCAAGATCGAATCTTAAACGCACTTCATCAAAATTCCCTTTCCAGATCAGAAATTGCAGCAATTATAGGGCATAAATCAATTACCAGAGCAGTAAGACGGGCATTGAATCAACTGATGGATTCCGGAGTGGTGGAATACACGATTCCCGAAAAACCTCAGAGTCGGCTTCAAAAATACCGCATTTCTAGTACAAAGAGAAGCGGTTGAAATCGGCATGATAAGTGGCCTATCAGGCGATTTCCCAGAGTGAAATATCGCTGCATGCAAGAGAGTTTGACTGTCTCCCTTTCTCCAGTTCCGTCAGTGCCTTTTTACTGAGTTGTTCCGGAACCAGTGCGTCGAAAATCATAACGCAGGTGTCAAGGAGTATCATGTTCCGCCTCTCAGACCTCACCCGTTGGCACGACCACACCTCCCACCCAGCTATCTTTTCTGCACGCCTCCAGACGCAGGCGCGCCGCGCTGCTTTCATCCACTTCCGGAACCAACCGAGCGATGATCTTACCCCGTGATGTCACCGCCACCTCTTCGCCCGCTTTTACCTTGTCCAAATAGATGGGGAGATGGTTTCGTAGTTCCGTGACATTTACTTGAATCATGGGAATCCTCCGCATTTTATGTACATTTAAACTGTACATTTTAGAAGATGTATTGTCGCAATGTTATTGCGCGAAAGGCTGCAAAGGAAACCGAATTAAAGCTCCGACGGAGTACAAATTCCGAGTGCAATTTATACAAGGAGAAAGAATGGGGGATTGCCTATTCAAAACATTTGGCTGCCCGGTCGATATCTTCCGGGCTGAAGACAAAGAGGCACCTTTCATCGGGTCCGGGAATCGAACCGTATATGGTGTTGATGTTGACCCCCTCCTCACCCAACCTGGATGCGATTTCAGACAGATCACCCGTCATGGCTCCCGATCGTCCGTCCAGATACAATGCAATGACCGGCGTGATCTCAAAAAAATAGTCGTTTTGCGCCAGCAGTTCGGCAGCCTTTTCGGTCTGATCCACCAGCAGGCGAACCAGTGCGAATTCATTGGAGTCCCGAAGCATGGATTCGTAGCTGGCTGTGGAGGCAATCCGTTTCAAGGACTTGCCCCTGGCATTATAGAGCGCCTTCACATAAGCGGAAGCATCCTGGATCGTCATGGCTTCGATACGGATATTCTCTTTTTTCAGCAGCGAAGTCAGCCGGCCGAGTTCACCGGGAACATTCTTCAGAAAAAATGAAAATTCTTTTCTTTTCATGTGTTCATCCTCCGGACTCTTAATGGATTTCAGGGAGCTTTGACATTTTTTCCATCCCGAGGCAGTCGGAACGTTATGTCATAACCGTTTACGGAGAAATACGCTTATCCTGCTTTTGAACCAGCTCATGCCATTTCCGGTCGACCCTTTTCTGTGTGTCATCGATCATCTCATCGGTTATCAGTCCGAATCGCCCCTGTGATTTTAGATATGTTTCAACGGGGATTTTTCTTTCGGGAAATACATTGATGGTGTATTCCCAATCCTCTTCAAAGCGCTCGCTGTCCTTTGAAAACCGCCATTTTCTCACTTCATAGATGGGAAATACATTGGACTGGGTTGCCATGCGCATGACCTGAATCGTGTTGGCGGGATCGATGCGCCATCCGGGCGGGCAGGCGGACAACAGATGAATGAACTTCATGCCGGTGATCTGGCGCGCTTTTTTGAATTTCCGGTACAGGTCATCCGGATAGGCCACCGACGCGGTGGCCATATAGGATATGTGATGGGCCAGCATGATCTGCTCGATATCCTTTTTGGATTCTTCCTTGATGGACCCGGCGGGCGTGGTCGTAGTCCATGCACCCATCGGGGTTGCGCTGGAACGCTGAATGCCGGTATTCATATATGCCTCGTTGTCGTAGCAGACAAAAAGGATATTCTCGTTACGTTCCGCGGCTCCGGAAAGAGCCTGCAAGCCGATGTCGAACGTGCCGCCATCCCCTGCCCATACCATCACCACCACGTCTTTTTCTCCCCGGACATCCAGGGCCGCGGCAGCTCCCGAAGCAACAACCGCGGAAGTTTCAAAGGGACAGTGAATGATCGGAACCTTGAGGCTGGAATACGGATAACCCCCGACAAACACGGCGAAACAGCAGGCCGGAATCACGACAACCGTTCGCTCCCCCAGGGCTTTTAAAGCGATCTTCATGGATATGGGTGCCGCGCAGCCTTGACACGAGGTCATTCCCGGCTGCATCAGTTCCTCTTCGACCAACAGGTGCCGGGGAATATCAAATATTTTTTGCATAATAGCCCTCTATTCTTTTAAGCCCCAGAACAAGGGCTCATCGGATGGTTTGTCTTGGGTAAGCACATGGTTGAGAATCCCTTCCACATCCTCCGGGGTGACATCGCGCCCGCCCAGGCCGGCGACCACGGAATAAATCGGGGGCCGCTGAGCCAAGGCGTAAAGTGCGGACCGGATCTCGCTGGCGAATACGCCTCCCAATCCAACGGACATATTGCGATCGATGACCACAACCTTTTCGGCCTTTCCCAGAACCTCCCGCCAGCAATCGACGGGAACGGGCCTGAACATGCGCAGCTTCATCAGGCCGACGCTTTCACCCCTGTCCCGCAATTTATCGATGGCGATTCGGGACACCGAGGTTATCGCGCCGGCAGTGACCAGAATGACTCTTGCTTCTTCCGTGCGATAGGTTTCAACCAGATCATATTCCCGGCCGAAAATGCGTTGAAATTCCCGGCAAACCTCAGGATAGCAACGCAAGGCTTCTTGAGAGGCCTGCTGCAGGGTATAGCGGTGTTCATAAAAATAATCCGTGGCAAAAAAACCCCCGAACATCCTGGGATCATCAAAATTCAGGCTAACCGGCGGAACATAAGGCGGAATGAACCAGTCCACGGTATCTTCATCGGGAATGTCGACAATTTCCGTGGTATGGCTCAGGAAAAAAGCGTCATAGACAATCATCACCGGGAGCATCACCTTCTCGGCCAGTTTGTAGGCCATGATGACGCCATCCAGAAGCTCCTGGCTGGATTCGCAGTAAATCTGGATCCAGCCCGTGTCCCGCTGCGCCAGGGAATCGGTCTGCTCGGCCCAGATGTTCCATACGCCGCTGACGGCCCTGTTGACGTTGGCCATGACAATGGGCAGGCGGGCGCCCGCGGTCCAGTGCAGCACCTCGTGCATCAGGAGCAGGCCGTTGCCGCTTGACGCCGTAAAGGTGCGAACCCCCGTGGTGGCGGCGCCGATCAGGGCCGCCATTGCCGAATGCTCGCTTTCAACCTTGATAAACCGCGCATCCAGATCTCCGCTGGCGCACATCTCGGACAATTCTTCCACGATCGTCGTCTGCGGGGTGATGGGATAGGCTGATATGACGCCTACCTTGCTCAGCCTCACGCCATGAGACACCGCATGATTTCCTTTGATAGCCTTTTTCAATGATACCTCCACGGATGGCTTCGTAAAAAGTCCAATATCTGCGTTGAGCTTCATCCCTCGTCATTGCGGCGTACTCAACCGTACGCCTCACTCCTCGGGATTTGCTCGCCTTGATCTTGAACTTTTTACTTTGCCATCTTAATTTTGACTTTTTTCAGCCTTCGGCGACCATGGTCATGGCATGCCGCGGGCATTCCGTAAAACAGATGCCGCATCCTTTGCAATAGTCATAGTCGATGGCGTACCCGAATGTTTCACGGGTTTGATCCAGAATCGACACATCCGGGCAGAAAATCAAGCAGTTATCGCATTCCGTACAGCGGCCGCAGTGCAGGCAGCGCGCTGTTTCATGAATCGCTTCCGCTTCGGAAAGGGTTACGTGATAGGGTTCAAAAGATTCTTTACGCAGATCGGCGGGTTGAATGGTTTTCTCGCATCCCGGTGTTTTGATGAAATAATCGTAAACGATTTTTGACGAATCCACCACTTTCCGGTCATTCCGTTGCACGGGATTCACCGGCGCCCAATTCATGTATTTGGAAAAACTGACGGCAGTGCCGGTTCCAACACGGATCCGGTTCAGGACATCGGAAAACGGGAGGCCTCGCCGGTCACAGTCCATGGCGATGGCGGCTCTTTTACCGGAAGCAACGGCATGGACAACCGTATGCGGAATATCGATCATATCGCCGCCCGCAAACACCTTCGCCCCTTGAAGATGATCGGTTGGAACGGATAAATCCTCCCGGGTACAAATCAGGGTATCGGTTGCGGGGATGTGCCGGCCCAGATAATCGAAATCCGGTTTTTCCCCGATGGCCATCAGGATGGTATCCGCCGGTATGTCAAATGTCACGCCTTCCTTACGGACGGGCCGGCAGCGTCCGCTTTCATCGGCGGGGCCCAGTTCCATTTCACAGCAAACGAGCTTTTCAATCGTTGTGTCGGCATGAAGCATGATATCTTCGGGAACTGCCAGAAAACGAAAAGAAACGCCTTCTTCCTGGGCCTCCCGGACTTCATCCGGATGCGCCGGCATTTCCGTTAAAGATCTTCGGTAAATGACCGTTGCCTGGCAGCCCAGGCGAACGGCTGTTCGCGCCGCATCAATGGCGGTATTGCCGCCGCCGATCACAACGACCCGCTTACCCAGCGCGATATTTTCGCCCCGGGCCACCTGCTTCAAAAGAGTCAGGGCGCTCATGATCTGACAGCAGGAGATGTTTTCCGTCAGTTCCATGGGAATGCTCCGGTGCGCGCCGGTGGCCAGAAACACATAGTCGAAGGTTCGGGCGAGGGTTTCCAGCGGGATATCCTTGCCGATTTCCGTATTCGGCCGCAGTTCAACGCCCATCCTGGAAAGTCCTTCAAATTCAGCGGCAACGACCTGCCTGGGGAGGCGATAACCGGGGATACCCAGCCGCAGCATGCCGCCCAGAAGCGCTTCCTTGTCAAATATCGTTACCCCGAATCCGAGGAGTCTGGCAAAATAGGCAGCGGACATGGCCGAGGGGCCGGACCCGACAATGGCCAGACGGCCTTTATTAAGAGGCTGGCCGGTGTTGTCACAGGGCAGATCCGGGTGAATCGGTGAATCGGTGGATCGGTGAATCGGGTTGTCAGCGGGCAGGTCTGGGTGGGGGGTTGCGGGAGAAAATCGATCCCCGAGAAATCGCTCCAGTTCCTGGATACGGATGCAATCATCCAGAGGCTTCCGGTTGCAGGCATCCTCACAGAATTTAAAACAAACCCGGCCCAGGATCGCCGGAAACGGCTCTTCCCGCTTGAGGTGCCAGTAGGCTTTTTCAAATTCCTTGTTTTGGAGCAGCTTGACCCAGCCTTCGATGTCGTTCCCCGCCGGGCAGGCGTTCTGACATGCCGGAATCTTGTCTTCATAAATGGGCTTGATGAAACGCCAGCTTCCGGTCTTATTGTAAAGCATGTTTCCCAGGGAAACATGCATCGGGGTGATGTCGCGATACGACTTGAACTCGTATTTTATCGCCTTCTCACTGCGTTTTTTCGCCGTCATAAATTCGCTTCCTTTCCTCTGGCTGATCCATACCGAACAAAGAACTCTTTTTTCCGTAAACCCGTCAAATTTCCGCCACCTGATCATAAGCTGCCTGAGCCGCCTGCTGGTTCAGTGCTTTTTTAACCGGAACATATTCTTCAATGGCCTGCAGGATGGCACCGATTCCGACCAGACCCGTGGCTTTTGCAAAGGCGCCCAAAATAGCCGTGTTAACGATGGGGTTGGCGGCGGAACCGAGACGATACGAAACAGCGATGGCAGCCGCATCAATCACGAAAAGCCGATAATCGTCTCCGAAATATTTCTTATAAAAGGCAGGTTCGCGTGAAGTGTTGATCACAATACTGCCGTTTTTTTTCAACCCATCGATCACATTCACGTTCTCAAGCATGGAAGCATCCAGCACCACCACATGATCCGGGCGGTAGATCTGATTGCGAAGGTTGATATGCCGGTCGTCGATGCGGCAGAAAGCCGTAACCGGCGCTCCCCGGCGCTCCACGCCAAAAGCGGGAAATGCCTGAACGAATTTTCCCTCGATAAAAAAGGCGTGAGCAAGCACCTCCGACCCGATGACAGCCCCCTGACCGCCTCTTCCGTGGAAACGAATCTCCTGCATGCAATCCTCCATGATTTGTTCGATATCGAATATCGGTTCGCGTTGACTGGCGGAGTGGATGTCATGGGCTTCAAGCCCTGTCACTTCATCCCTTCAGACCCAATACATCAATTCATTACTTTATCCAGGCCTCTGATCAGCCCGATATGTTCTCTCACCTTTCGGATGGACAGCAGGGTCCCCGTGATGTAGGGCGCGGCTCCACTGCCGGCGTCATGCCGGATGATCAGGCGTTCTTCGGCTTCGCCAAAGATGGTTTCCACACCGAGAACATAACCGGGAAGACGAATGGAGTGAATCTGGCTTCCGTTCAGGGTCGCTCCCCTGCTTTCCCTGGGACCGATGGTATCATCGATCGAAAGAAAATTTTCCGGTTTTCTAATCTCCGATAGCCGGAAAGCCAGTTCCCGCGCCGTACCGCTGGGAGCATCGGCTTTGGTATCCGAAGCATAATCCATGATCTCCCAGTGAGAAAGATATTTTGCCGCAGTACAGGCAAATTGTTGCAACAATACGGCCGTAATGGCAAAATTTCCGGCGGCAATGACGCCGACATGGTTATCCACCGCAGCCTGGTTGATTTCAACGAAATCTTCTTCCGTCAGGCCCGAAGATCCGATGACAACATGGACCCCCTTGTGAATTGCCGTCATGACATTGGATTTCACCACATCCGCCCGTGTGTAGTCGACCATGACATCCGTGGGCGTTTCCAGAGCCTCGGATACGGACCCGCTCACGATCAGAGCCGGGGATGGAACATCGGCGACATCTTCGAGTCGATGACCTTTATGGGTTCGGGAAACAGCGCCGACAAGCGCCAGATCATCCGCCCCGGACACGGCAATGCAAAGGGGCTTTCCCACCCATCCGGTAGCACCGGCTATACAAATTTTTATTTTCATGGATTTTCCAATTCAAGGTTAAATTTCCAGGGCCCTGGATAAAACGAATTTCCGTGCGTCTTGAAAAGCTTATAGGACAAACCGGTCTGACGAAACAAGAAAAATCTGAGTGCTTATGAATTGACAGGGGCCTGGTACACAAAAACCACGAAAAAAATCCAGGCCCCTTTATCATGAAATAAATTGGAAGCGATTTGAAATCATGATGGACAGGATTTGCTCGCCTCGCATCCGGATTTTTTTATAAAGCCACCCGGATTTTGACTTTTAACGAGGCCATCACATATTCTCGCCACGGCGGATCGTCCAGAAGTCGTCGGAGAGGTTCCGATCTGTCAAGTAGTCGTACGGCATGGTGAAATACCCCTTCTTCCCCCAATCAGTTCCCCATGAGTTGCGGACGATGAACCGTTTGGCGGCGTTGTCGTAGCCCACGGCCAGGACCGCATGGCCGCCGATCATCTGTTCTGCGGCCTTGGGCATATCGACCACCCCGGTCTTAGCCACTTTTTGGGATTCGAAGCTGTCGTAAACCGAAAAGCCAAAGACAAAGGGGAACCCGTCTGCCAGGCAGGCGCGCATCTCATCGAGTGTGTTGATGCGGGCATAGGAGAGGATCTGGTAGCCAAGGGCTTCCGAGTAGCAGGCTTTGGGTGGCTTGGTCGCAAATTTTGCGATATCGTAGGGCCAGCTCTTTTCGGTGCAGGCTCCCTGTTTGGCCAGGGTTTTGATGCCGTCACGGATCATGGCGCCCGAGTCGGTTTTTACCGAATGCTCGATAACCCGCTCGTTATAGTAGATAAAGAGACGGCTCATGTCGGCAAATGCCATCTTGTCCTTTTTCATCAGGTACTCCAGGGCGCCGGCCAGGGCATTGGCGGTGCAACTGCCCAGCTCCTTCTGGTCCTCCACCTCCGAGCAGCCGGGGCGCAGATCGATCTTGACCGGGAGTTTAGCCGGAATCTTTCGGACCGCGCCGTACATATGGTCCCGGTTGTCGGGAATGTCGGGCAGCCAGCCGTAGACGATCTTGCGGATTGCGGGAGTGCTTTGTGCGGGGGGATTCACAGTTGGCTTTTGTGTTGCCATGATGATTTCTCCTTTCGTAATCCTTGTGGTTGTTGCAAACAACTGTTTGACAATCATTGAGGGAGATATGCAAAAAAATCATCTGATACCACTTAAAAAGCGTCCGTGCTCGCTGGGAAGCAGGAAATAAAATGTAAGGGACTGCCCTATATCATCAGCGTCGCACGTAGCGCATTATCCACATCCGTCATGCGATGTTCGGGCATTTTACCTGCAAGGTCGGGCTGTTGGGTAATTGGATTCATGAACCGTGAGTGATCAAGGGATCGTATCTAAAAGCAGAGGAAAACCGTATCCAGAGGAAGACAGGTTTCATCAGCCGTTACGCGCACGTTGGTGGGGTAATCACGTTGCACATTGCGTGCGTCCGTGCCCACCACGACAGTAACCACGAGAGGTTGACGGTTGATTGCATCGCTGGAGACAACTAGAACAGGACGGTAGCCGGTCTGTTCGCGACCATGAGTCGGATTCAGATTGACGAAGTAGATTTGGCCCCGTTTAATCATCGCTTAGACCGTCATATTCCGCACGGGTAAATTCCGATGATATATCGGCCAGAATGCAGCGGATATCTGGATCGGCTGCCATTTGGGCCATTTCTTTTTCAAAACTTTCTTTTTTTCTTCTGGCGCTGTAATCGCGTAAGGCCGTGATAACCAGGCGGTTGAAATTGCCCTCCAGTTCCGGCGGCGCCACACGATGAATTTCCTCTATCAGTTGGCGGGGTATCGCGACACTGCGACGGACAGTTTTGATCTGGGATGTTTTTTGTGATCTCATTTCACACCTTCTTTCACACATAACATGCACCCACCGGTGTGTTGTGTCAAGAAAGTATTTTCAAAGAAAATGATAGACACGATCAGGTGTCCTGGCGGCGAATGTCATTTTCAGTGATTCCCACAAGAACGATACGGGGATGGGCACATGTATTCCCGATCAGTCAATCCCCAGATAGGCTTTTTGTACCATTTCATTGCGTTTCAGGTTGACGGCCGTGTCGGTGACGACGATCTGGCCGTTCTGGATCACATAGCCTCGGTGCGCAATGGAAAGGGCCATCAGCGCATTCTGTTCCACCAAAAGGATTGTTGTGCCCTTCTCGTTCAAGGCCTTGATGATATCAAAAATCAGTTCCACCAACAGCGGTGCCAGCCCCATGGAGGGCTCGTCGAGCATCAAAAGGCGCGGGTTCATCATCAGTCCGCGGGCAATCGCGAGCATCTGTTGCTCGCCGCCCGAAAGGGTACCGCCATACTGGCCAATCCGTTCCTTGAGACGCGGAAACATTTCAAAACCATATGCCATCCGGCGCTCGATTTCCTCCGGGTCATCCACGGTGAACGCACCCATTTCCAGGTTTTCCTTGACGGTCAGCTTGGGAAAGATCCCCCTGCCCTCTGGCACATGCCCGAGACCCGCAAGGACGATCATATGCGGTTTCATATGGGAGATATCCTTGCTGTCCAGCAGAATCCGGCCCTGCTTGGGGTGTATTAATCCGGAGATGGTGCGTAGCGTTGTGCTTTTGCCGGCGCCGTTAGAGCCGATCAATGTCACGATCTCTCCTTCGTTGACCTCGACCGAGATTCCTTTCAGGGCATGAATGTGGCCATAGAAACTGTGAATGTCATGAAGGGATAAGAGGCTCATGCGATCTTCTCCTCATGCTGACCGGCAACAGCGCCCCGGCCGAGATAGGCCTCGATGACCCGTGTATCGGAACGGATCTCATTTGGTGTGCCTTCGGCAATTTTCTCTCCGTAATCCATGACACAAATATGCTCCGAGATATTCATGACCACGCGCATATCATGTTCGATGAGCAGAATCGTGATGCCTTTTTCATCCCTTATGCGTCGAAACAGACGGGTGACATCCTCGGTTTCCTGCGGGTTCATGCCGGCGGCCGGCTCGTCCAGAAGCAGCATGAGCGGATCGGCGGCCAGGGCCCGGGCAATCTCCAGCCGGCGCTGGCCGCCATAGGGCAGGTTCTTGGCAAGCTCGTTGCCGACCCCTTTCAGGCCCACATATGTCATCATTTCTTCGGCTTTTTGTTCCGATTCTTTTTCTTCTTTTTTGAAATAAGGCAGATGAAAAAGCGTATCGATGGGCGACTGCTTCAGGTGGACATGCATTCCCACCAGAATATTTTCGATGACCGACATATTGGCAAAAAGGCGAATATTCTGGAAGGTCCGTGAAATTCCGCGTGAGGCGATCTGGTCGGGCCGCAGCCCATGCAAGGATTTACCGTTGAAAGTGATCTGACCTTCATCGGGGTGGTAGATACCCGTCAAGGTATTGAAAAATGTGGTCTTTCCGGCTCCGTTCGGGCCGATGATGCTGACAATCCGGCCCGGATCCAGCTTGAAGTTGACCTTGTTGACGGCGATCAAGCCGCCGAAGCGTTTTACGATGTTGACTGTTTCAAGTAGTGCCATGTTCTTCCTGTCTTATTCCTCGTCCTCGGCTTTGTCGGAAGCAAGCTCGCGTTTACGGCGCTGGGACGGAATCAGACCCTCCGGACGAAAGATCATCATCAGGATCAGAATCAACCCGAAAAGCAGACGCTGGTATTTGGCCGGGTCCAGTTGGGTGGACAGGTTGGCCCATGCAAAGTTGATGATCGGTATGACCGCATCGCTCTGGCGAAGCTGGCTCAGATATAAAGAAAGGCCTTGAAGGACCTGCAGGTTCAGGATGGTGACCGTGGCCGCACCCAGGATCACGCCGGGGATGCTGCCCGAACCCCCCAGGATAACCATGGACAGAACGCCGATGGACTGCATGAAAGAGAATGATTCCGGGCTGATGAAGGTCCGGCTTCCAGCCAGCAGGACGCCCATGACCCCTGCGAAAGAGGCGCCCACGGCAAACGCGGCCAGTTTCATCTTGACCAGCGGAATACCCATGGCAATCGCGGCGGTTTCGTCTTCGCGGATGGCTGTCCAGGCACGGCCGATTTTCGAGTCGTCAAGACGCCGGGTCACAAAGGCAATGACGATAATAACCGCCAGCGCAAGCAGGTAGAACATGACATTATACATATCGGCGGGGCTGACTTCATGCCCGACGACTCCGCCGAACAGCGCGTTGAAGCCGTCAACAACCGACTGTGGCATGGTTGGTCGCTGGATCGGGGTGATCCCTTGAGGGCCGTTGGTGAAATTGAGCGGTTTGTCCAGATTGTTTGCCAGTACGCGGATCACCTCCCCAAAGCCCAGGGTCACGATGGCCAGGTAGTCGCCGCGCAGCCGCAGGACCGGCGTGCCAAGCAGAATGCCGGTTACGGCCGCGATAAGAATCGCGGCGAACATGAACAGGTAAAAGGCATCGCCCGGCAGCAGAAACGGCAGATTTGACGGCTGGGTGCCGGGTGCGAAGTGGAGGACATAAAACTGCTGGGAGCCGAAAAAAGCCCACAGGTAGGCCCCGACAGCATAGAATGCCACATATCCCAGATCAAGCAGTCCGGCAAAACCGACCACGATATTGAGGCCCAGGGCCAGGGCCGCAAACACGCTGATCTGAAAGATCACCTCCAGGTAGAAGATATTCCGGACACCTACCACCGGGAAAATAAACAGGGTCAGGACCACACCGACGATCAGCTTGAAGCGGCGATCGGCCTTGAAATAATATAGTGTGAAAAACGAGGTAATCAACACCAGAAAGGCCAGATTCGAGCGCGGACTGGTATAGACAAGGGCGGTACCCAGAACCATATGGGCCAGGATAAGGATATGCGGGTATATCCCCTGTTCCAGTCTTTTGATGATGTCTTTAAAGAAAACCGGGATCATCTCTCCTCCTTAGGCCTTCTGGGCCACGTTTGCGCCCATGAGTCCCTGGGGGCGGAAGATGAGTACCAGGATCAGGATGCTGAAGGCAAAGATGTCCTTGTATTCGGTGCCGGCCGCGCCCATGGTGAAAACCCCCATGTAAGAACCGGCATAGGTTTCCAGCATACCCAGAACGATGCCGCCGAGAAGCGCCCCCGTCATATTGCCGATTCCCCCCAGAACCGCGGCGGTGAAGGCCTTGAGGCCCGGGAAAAAACCGACGAACGCATCGATCCGGGTAAATTTCAGGGCGTACAAAACTCCCGCTGCCCCGCCCAGCATACCGCCCACCAGAAATGTCAGCGAAATGATCCGGTTCACATCAATTCCCATCAGGCTGGCGGTGGGGTGGTCCTGGGCAACGGCGCGGATGGCTTTTCCAACCTTGGTCGCGTTGACCAGATAATTCAGAGCAACGAGCATCAACACCGCCGATACAATGACGATCATCGATTTGATGGACACGCCCAGGGTGATATTTGTTGCCCCCATGGTCATTTTGCCAAGGATCACGCGACGGTCGAAATTTCCGAAAGTGGGAAAAATCCTGTTGAACTGTCCGGTTGTCAGGCTTTCCACGAGGCGGATGGCGTCCTGCAGCAGAAAAGAGACGCCGATTGCAGAGATCAACGGTACCAGGCGTGAGGCATGGCGCAGCGGACGATATGCCACGCGCTCCACGGCAACAGCCAGGCCGCCTGCCACCAGCATGCCCCCGACGATGGCCAGGATCAGATAAATATAGGCCATTACCAGAGAGGCGCCCGTCAGGATCCCGAATTTATCCAGTGCAATCAGGATTTCGACACCGACAAACGCGCCGACTGCGAAAATTTCACTGTGCGCAAAGTTGATAAATTCCAGGACACCATAGACCATGGTGTACCCCAGGGCAATAGCGGCATAGACAAAACCGATCGTTAGTCCATCAATTGCCACCTGGGGCAGATTGACAAGGGTATACGTATAGAGCGACACATTCAGCCGTTCGAAAAGTGTCTGTCCGACCACGGTCCTGTCCAGAATCAGGGCCAGAACCAGGGCAATGGCTGAGAGAACGACCGTGCTGCCCAATGAGAAAAAGACCAACTGACCCAGTGGACGCAGCAGCTCGTGGACGTTGATTGATTTGAGAAACCGTTTCATATGTGAATCCGATAAAAAAAATCTCCCGGACGCTTCATGAAAGGGTCCGGGAGGGATGTGCCTTTTAGGAAGGGTTATTTTGGCGGAGCGATGTCGAGGGTCTCGACGACCGGGTTATCGTTCCATTTTGCGGGATCGGGAGAGGCGACTTTGATCACGAAATACTTGGCAACCGTCGGATCGCCGATGCCGTTGAAGGTAAATTTACCGGTAATACCCGAGTAATCCTTCAAATCGCGGATCGCCTTGGTAACTGCCTCACGGGTCGGGAGTTTGTTGCCGTTGGCCTTGGCGGCTGCCTCAATGGCCTTCAGACAGATGGCCATCGAATCGTAGCCCTGGGCTGCAAAAGGCTGCGGAGCCGCATTGAATTTGGCTTTGAAGTCAGTGATGAATTTTGCGGTACCGGGGTAAATGGTGGCAGGGCCGGATACGGTGGAGTAAAACGTTCCGGTTCCTTCAAGCAGGGTCTGGCCGCCGATCTTGACTGCATCGGAAGAGTCAAAACCATCATCGCTCAGATACATGCCCATATACCCTTTCTCGCGGGCCTGTTTGAACAGGACGGCGGCCTGGGAATACATACCGCCGAAATAAACCAGATCAGGGTTTCCGGCAAGGATCGGGGAAAGCAGGGAGTCGAAGTTCGCCTTCTCTTCGGTGCCTTCAAAACCCAGAACTTTCATGCCCTTTTCCTGGGCTCTTTGTTTGAAGAACTCGGCAATGCCCTGTCCGTAAGCGGTCTTGTCATGAACGACAAAGACGCTTTTCACTTTATGTCCGGCGGCAAAGTCGGCACCGACAACGCCTTGAACATCGTCACGGCCAACGATTCGGTTGACTTCCATATAGCCACGGGTGGTGACCTTCGGGTTGGTGTTGGCCGGAGAGACATTGGCCAGACCGGAGGTGTGATAGACTTCGGATGACGGGATCTGGACGCCGGAATTATAATGTCCGACCACGGCCAGGATCGCGGGATCGGAGACGATGCGCTTGGCATTGGCAACGCCGGCATCGGGATTGGCCTGGTCATCGAACGGGGCCAGTTCAACCTTGAATCCCATCGTGGTCAGGGGTGCGCTCATTTGTTCGAGGGCCATCTCGGCACCGCGTTTGATATCCACGCCGACGACGGACTGGTCGCCGGAGAGCGGTGACTGGGTAGCGATCTTGATGATCTGATCGGCAGCACCAGCCGGGCCGCTGATGATCATACCTGCAGCGATAAGTAACGAAAAAACAACCCATAAGCGTTTAGTCATACTCCTTCCTCCTTTCAAATCAGTTAGTCGGTTCGTACGCAAAAAAACCTAAAAACACTTCACTCAATGAACGTTAATCAAGACCGTTGATAACCCATTCGTGTCAAAAAAGTCAAGCAGAGTATATATGCCAAGTCGTATTATTTTTTTTGTAATTGGTTATCATCATCATGCCCTGGTACGATTACCGATTCTGAATTAACGAGATTGTTCAACCGGAATTTCGGAGCTGTCCCGCAAAACAGCAATGATCTGATTTCCTGCAGCCTGGACCTGCCAGGGTTTGATTCCCTCGATGTCGTAAAGCGCCTCGATATTTTGTGGATTTTTTTGAGAAATGGCCGTAATGAGCGCATTGTTGCACAAAAGACCCGGTTCGATCTCCAGGTAAGCTGCGGTGGATTCGCGCCATTTTTTCAGTACCGCTATTCGGGCGGAAATTTTCGGTTCCGGAACCGGTTCGTGGCTTCGGGGATAAAGCGGCAGGAGGGAGGGATCAAGCTCCATGGCAGCATGAATCGCATTCAGCACCTGCTGGCCATAACGATTAAGCTGTTTGAGGCTCAACACCTCGAGCCCTTTCAGATGGTTCATGTCCCGGGGTTTTTCGATGGCCAGTTTCAGCAGCACATGGTTATGAATGACCTGATAGAGGGGCCTGTCAATTTTTTGGGAAACAGAATCCCTGAATTCCAGAAGGGATTCCAGAACCGCAAGCGACCTTCGGCCCAGTTTGCCCGCGCCCTTGAATTTCAAAAAACGGGGATCACCATTGGCTGCGGGAGTCCGGACAAGGCTCTGAATATCGCATTCCTGAAGAAACCAGTCCAGGCGGCCTTTCTCGATCAGTCTGTCTTCAAGCTTTTTGGATAAGGCATTCAGATAAACGGCGTCTTGAGAGGCATATGCCAGCATCTCCTCGGGCAGGGGCCTTTGAGACCAGTCTTTTTTCTGGAATTTCTTTTCAAGGCGGATATTGTAAAAGAGATTCAGGACAGCATCGAGTCCGGTAAACTGCATTCCCAGAAAACGGCATGCCAGTTGGGTATCAAAAAGATTTTTCACCTCAATGGAAAAATCTTTATAAAGGCAGCGAATGTCATAATCCGATCCATGAAACACTTTTCGAATATCCGGATTTGCAAAAAACGGCCTGAGGGAAGAAAGACCACCGATCTGGAGCGGATCCACCAGAAAGCACGCGCGAGGGGTTGCGATCTGAACCAGACAGACCTTTTCCTGATAGTGAAACATGGAGTCGGCTTCAAGGTCAACGCCCACGGTTTCTTCGTTTTCCAGGATAGCGGCTGTTTTTTCAAGGTCCGGCCGGGTCGTAACGAGTTGATAAGGTATTTTCGGGAATTGGTGAATCGTCTTTTTCCTTATTTGATGTCCTGGTAAAAAGCTATGTGACGCCGCTGTGCGGCGCTGTATCGGTAAATAACTTCGAGAAAGTTATTAACACTCAGTCATTACAGCGAGAACTTACTGGCCGTTTTTGGGCTGATCCTTAACGGTGCATTCAACGGTGATTTTGTCTTTGAATCCCGGCGCCACCTTAAGCGATGCAGGGCTTAACGCCAGATTGACAACGATGGTTCTGGAAGTCCGAATCGATTCCAGAGGAATTTTTTCAGTATAGACTGTGGTGATATTTTTCAATATCTGTCTTCCGCCGATGACCTGTACGATGCTCGGCTCGATTGTGACTTTCTCCATCCTCAGGTTTTCCGGCAGTTTGCCGGTCCAGTCCACCTGAACCGGCAAATCTTTTTTATCCGGAACATCCAGGGTGACATCCACAACGGCCGGGTTAAAGCTTTTTATAATAATCCCGGGTGGCAGCGAAATGTTCTCATTGGTGATGGTATAAATATTCTGCCCGACAACCGATTTGCCCAGATCAATTTTTACCCGCACATGATCCGGCCGAAGGGCTCTCATCAACGGGCCGGATCCGCCGAGCTGAATCTTGATGCTGTTGACGGAAGCATCCATGATCTCCATGCCGGGATTACGGTTCATGTATTCTATCGGCACTTCAAATGTGACCAGGGTGTCCAATCCCCGTGCAATCGATAACCAAAAACTGGTAATCAAAATAACCGAAACCATGGCTGCAATGCGAATCTCGATTTTTTCCTTTTTCTGGATGGAAGGATCCTTGATGACCAGCCCGAGGTGCTGCTGAAGATGTTTTTCCAGATCGTCTTTTTTCAACACCGGCGTAATTGTGGCGCCTTTCACGATCTGAACGGTTCCGCGTTCCTCGGAAACCACCACGATCAGCGAATCCGTGGATTCGGCCAGACCCACGGCAGCCCGGTGCCGCGTTCCAAAGTATGAAGGCAGTTCATGACGATGAGACAGGGGAAGGATGACCCCCACTTCATGAATCCGATCACCTTCGATAATGATGGCTCCATCATGAACCGGATTGTCTTCCCAGAAAATACTGGTGATCATTTCCTTTGAAATGGCACCATCCCAGTGGATTCCGTTTTGAATCTTCTCGTTGATGTCTTCCCTGCCGGGAAAAACAATCAACGCGCCGATCCGTTTTCTGGCCAGATCCATGACGCTGTCCGCAATGATTTGAACAGGGGTATGAAAAGGCTGCGGAGGCAGCCCCCAAAACAAGGTTTTGATGTTCTTGACCTGAAGCACACTCCGGATTTCGTTTCGAAACACGACGATGATGATTAACGCGGCAACGGCCGTAATGCCCTGAATGACCCAACTGGTCACGATCAGACCGATTGAAACCGCAAGGCGTTGAATAATCCACAAGAAAGCAAGGCCGATCAGTATTCGAAAAGCATTGGTAATTCTGAAAATGACATAACAGCGAAAGAGGATATAACTGTTCAGGGTGATATCCACGACATCCTGCCATCGAATACTTTGAAGAAATATCAGAAAACCGTCCATAATCCTTATTCCGTAACGCTGAATCGAAGAACCTGCAGGATTCGACCTCCCGAATCCGTGACTTCCACACGCCAGGGACCTTTATCCGATTCCCGAAGCTGGATGGCGCTGTACGTGGTCCAGCGGGGAGGCTGAAGCGGCAGCTTGATTTTTGTGCTGAGGTTGTCCCGGTTGTACCAGTTGTGCGTAATGTAAGTTTTTTCGGGTACGACATCAAACCGGGTATAACAGAAAACCCTGCCGATCCCGATGGAAAACACAACCCCTTCGTTCAGTGGCTGGTGATCCTGAACATCCTCACTCATGACAGCCGAGGATAACGTCAGTTTATCCGCGGCAAAGTCCCCGCACAGGCCGTTTTTATCATAAAAGGTGCCAAGGCACAGAAGGATTGCAGCACCCCCCAGGGCCATCTTCCATTTTTGAATATACTCCATGTTGACTCCATTGATTTATTAGCAATATTACCCTGTTCTTAAAAAAGCCGGTTGTTTCAAATCAGTCGTTTCAAATCGGTTGTCTTCCCAAAAAAACATCTCGAATATGTTCATGTAAAAGCAGTATGGATTCTTGAAAAAAAGCGGAAATGGTATTGAACACGGAAAGAATGGGATGGGATTTTTCATGGTAACATGGCAATGCATCGTTTTTTTGTGGTTTTGATTCTGGATGAAAACCGCCGGATAGTCAAGAACGAAAGCGGCCTGAATGCCTAAATATTAATTGCAAAACCGGACGCATTTTCATATCATCATTAATTCCAAATTTCACCAACATTATAAGTGATGGCTTTCCATGGTTCATAACAGCAACACCTTCGATTTTCAAACCGTCATTGACCGCCACAACACGGCCAGCCTGAAATGGGACAAATACAAAGGCCGGGATATTCTTCCCTTGTGGGTGGCGGACATGGATTTCAAATCCCCACCCGCGGTTCTGAAGGCCCTTCAGGCTCGGGTTGAACATGGCATTTTCGGCTATGCCGTTGCACCGCAGGCGCTTATCGACATTACCGTTTCCATGCTTTTTGAGCAGTATGGATGGCAGGTTCATCCGGATTGGCTGATCTGGCTTCCAGGCCTTGTCACGGGCCTGAACGTCACCTGCAGGGCCGTTGGGAATCCCGGCGATGATGTCATGACCGCCATTCCGGTCTATCCGCCGTTTTTATCGGCCCCGCTTCATTTCCAGCGAAACGTTGTCACGGTGCCGCTGGAATATTGCGATGGAAAATGGGGATTTGATTTCGAAGCGCTGGAAAAAGCCATTACCCCGAAAACCCGGCTTTTTATGCTCTGTAATCCCCACAACCCGGTCGGAAGGGTGTTTACCCGGGATGAACTGGTTCGAATCGCCACAATCTGTGAAAAATATGATCTGATCGTGTGCGCCGATGAAATTCATTGCGCCATGATCCTAGATCCGGATAAATTTCACATCCCCTTTGCCAAATTGGGAAAAGACATTCAGGACCGCACCATCACCCTGATGGCGCCAAGCAAGACTTACAATATTGCCGGACTGGGATGCTCCTTTGCGGTCATTTCAAATGCGAAGATCCGCCAGCGCTTTGTTCAGGCCATGGCCGGCATTGTGCCCCGGGTTAATGTCCTTGCCAACACCGCGGCCCTTGCCGCCTATCAGGATACCAGCCCGTGGCTGAAGCAGCTTTTGGACTGCTTGAGAGACAACAGGGACCGGGTGTTTTCGGCGGTTTCGCAAATGAAAGGGCTTTCCATTTACCATACGGAAGCCACCTATCTTTCCTGGATCGATGCACGGGAATCCGGCCTGGAAGATCCCGCGGGCTTTTTTGAAAATGCCGGAGTCGGTCTGTCCGACGGCGCGGAATTCGGCAGCCCCGGTTTTCTGCGCATTAATTTCGGATGTCCCCGAGCCACCCTGGATGAAGCCCTGATGCGAATGAAAGCGGCTACGCTATCTATCGATTGCCGGGGACGCTGAAAGCAATGCAGCTTGATACGCTTATTGTAAATGGCATTATCGTTACGGTAAACCCGGATTTCGAGATCATCGGAAACGGGTGGGTGGGCATCAAGGACGGGCAGATGGTCGCGGTGCAACCCCATCGCCCCGGTTATTTGCTTCCCGGTGCCCTTGAAACCGTTGACGCCAAAGGCGGCATCGTGATGCCGGGGCTGGTGAACACCCATACCCATCTTCCCATGACGCTGTTTCGGGGCCTTGCCGATGACCTGCCGCTGATGACCTGGCTGAATGATCATATTTTTCCTGCCGAGGCCACCTTTATCCAGCCGGAGTCGGTTTACGCGGGAACGCTTCTGGCCTGCACGGAACTGCTGCTGTCCGGAACCACGACATGCTGCGACGGATATTTTTACGAGCATTTTTCCGCACAGGCTGTTTTACTTTCCGGATTAAGAGCAGTCCTGGGCCAGGGCGTGATCGATTTTCCTGCGCCGGGCGTTCCGGACCCTTCCGAAAACACCTCGGTCGCAAGGAATTTCATTCAACGCTGGCAAAATGTGGACCCGCTGATTCAGCCTTCGATTTTCTGTCATGCACCCTATACCTGCTCGGAAAAAACGCTTCGAGAAGCAAAGGAAATTGCCCGTTCCACCGGGTCCCTGTACCAGATCCATGTTGCCGAAACCCGGTCTGAATATGAACTGATAAAAGAGCGTCACCACATGAGCCCCATTGCCTATCTGGAGAGCCTGAATATTCTGGATTCCCGGACCCTGCTGGTTCATGCGATCTGGCTGGATGACGCGGACATCGACATTGTGGCCCGATCGGGCGCTGCCATCTCTCATGCTCCTGAAAGCGCCATGAAACTGGGATCCGGCATTGCAAGGATTCAGGATTACATTCAGGCGGAGATACCGGTGGGGCTGGGAACCGACGGCTGCGCCAGCAACAACAACCAGGACATGTTTCAAGAAATGGATATCACGGCCAAATTGCACAAGGTCTCAACCCTGAACCCCCAGGCCATGAAGTCCAGGACCGTAATCGAGATGGCCACCATCGCCGGTGCCAGAGCCATCGGCATGGATCGGACCATCGGCTCCCTGGAGCCGGGAAAGCAGGCGGATATCATCATCATCGATACGCAGGCCCCGCACCTGACGCCTCTCTATCACCCAGAATCCCATATCGTGTATGCGGCAAAGGGATCGGATGTGCGGGATGTGATGATCAGCGGGAAATGGCGGGTCAAAAACCGCGGGCTCGTATCCCTGAATCTGGATGAAATTCTCGACCAGGCCAGGGCCGAAGGAAAACGTATTCAACAATGGAGAACCCACCTTGAACCGACATGACATCATCCCCTATGCCAGGGGAGACAAACCCGTTGACCTGCTTCTGACCCATGCAAAAATCATCAATGTGTTTTCCGGCGAAATTGTCGAAGGCAGCATCGCCATTGCCAGCGGGCGGATCGTCGGCATCGGGGACTATCAGGCGGCGCAAATCCGGGATTTATCCGGACGGTTTGTCGCGCCGGGCTTTATCGATCCCCATGTGCACATCGAGAGTTCCATGACCTGCGTGTCTCAGTTTGCCCGCGCCGTTGTTCCGCACGGCACGACCACGGTCGTGGCCGATCCCCACGAGATCGCAAATGTTTTTGGGGCACCTGGCATTGAATACATGCTGAAATCCGCCGAGAATCAGCCCATGAACGTCTATTATACCCTGTCTTCCTGCGTTCCGGCCACCAGCATGGAAACATCGGGCGCAAGACTCGATGCGGTCGACCTGATTCCCCTGATGAGCCACGACAGAATCGTTGCCCTGGCCGAAATGATGAATTATCCCGGCGTGATTCATGGTGATCCGGACGTTCTTTCCAAAATCAAGCTGGCCAGGCAATACCGAAAGCCGGTGGATGGCCACAGCCCCGGCCTTTCCGGAAAAGAGCTGAATGCCTATATCGCCTCGGGCATATCCAGCGATCATGAATGCACCACCGCGGATGAAGCCCGCGAAAAACTGATGGCCGGCATGCATATCCTGATCCGCCAGGGAACGGGGGCCCGGAACCTTCAGGATCTATTGCCGATCGTTACCCCGCGGACCTTCCACCGCATGATGTGGTGCACGGATGATCGCCACCCCCATGATCTGCTGAGCGAAGGGCACATTGATTCCATGGTTCGAGAAGCCATCGCCTCCGGTATTGATCCGATCCGGGCCATTCAAATGGCGACCCTCAATCCGGCCGAATATTTCGGGCTTCATCACCTGGGCGCCATTGCTCCGGGCAGGCAGGCGGATCTGGTGGTGTTTTCCGATCTCAGCGCTCCAATGATCGAGCAGGTGTATTTTAAGGGCGTAAACGTTGCCGAAAACGGCGCCATGTCGCCCGACATCCCGGTTCCGGAAACGCAGCCGCTTCCGCGTTCCATGAGAGTCACCCTCAAAACGCTCGATTTTTCGATTCCCATGGCCGGAGACCGCATCCGGGTGATTGAAATCGTGCCGAATCAGATCATAACCGGATCAACGATCGCGGCGCCGACCGTTTTCGAGGATGCCGCAATCTCCGATATTGACCGGGATATTCTGAAGATCGCCGCCGTGGAGCGGCATAGCGGCCTGGGAAACATCGGAAAAGGATTCGTCCGGGGATTCGGACTCAAGAAAGGGGCCATTGCTTCCAGCGTTGCCCATGATTCCCACAACATCCTCGTTGTGGGAACAACGGATGAAGATATGAAGGCGGCGGTAAAAACGATTGTCCTGATGGGAGGCGGCCTTGCCGTTGTATCCGGCGGCCTGCCCATTGCCAAGCTTTCCCTGCCCATCGCCGGCCTGATGTCCCCGGAACCGGTTCATGTCATCCGGGATCATCTCGATCGCCTGCTGGCCAGCGCCCGGGAAATCGGCTCAACCCTTCAAAACCCCTTCATGACGCTCTCATTTTTATCTCTGCCGGTTATCCCCGAACTGAAGATCACCGACAAGGGACTGGTGGATGTCAGACGGTTTCAAATCGTGCCTTTGTTTGTATGACGGGGTCGGACAAACGTACGAGGAAGATCTGGTCAGTATGAAGGTCATCGCTGAAAAATAAGCCGACGAACAACGATCAGGCCCAATAAGGAGAAATCCCATGCAAGTCATTCAAAAAATCACCCCATGTTTGTGGTTTGACGATCAAGCCGAAGCGGCGGTTCAGTTTTATACCTCCATCTTTAAAAATTCAAAGATTACAACCATTGCCCGGTACGGAGATGCCGGACATGAGTTCCACGGAAAACCGACGGGAACGGTCATGACCGTTGCATTTGAGCTTGAGGGACAGACATTTACCGCGCTCAACGGCGGTCCGATGTTCAAATTCAACGAGGCCATCTCGTTCCAGATCAATTGCGAGACGCAGGAAGCCGTGGACTATTACTGGGAGAAGCTGTCCGAGGGCGGGGATGAAAAGGCCCAGCAATGCGGTTGGCTCAAGGATAAATTCGGCGTTTCATGGCAGATTGTTCCCAGCGTTTTACCCGAGATGATCACGGACCCCGATATTGAAAAATCCCAAAGAGTCATGCAGGCGATACTTCAAATGAAGAAGATCGACATTGATGAACTAAAGCGGGCGTATGCCGGATAGTATCCGGTGTGCCAGATCAAACTCCGTGAACCTGACCGCCCTGGAATAGGATACATGATCCCTCCCAAAGAGTTTATACGAAAAATCCGTCCATTTTCCTTTTTGTCGGAACATGATCTGGACATCATCATATCCGCTTTAGACGTCGCATTGTTTGAAAAAGGCAAAATAATCTATAAAAAAGGGCAGATCTCGGAACACGTTTACGTGATTTTCTCGGGTCTCATGGGTCTCTTTGATGAGGAAGCGGCTGTCGATTACCTGTCAAGAGGTGAAATCTTCGGCATTCTATCACTTTATGGAAATCCGCTGAATTCAACAGCCAGGGCCATAGAGGATACGGTCTGCTATCTGGTGGCAACACAGCAATTCAAGCTGATCTTTGATGCAAATGAAAGGTTTGCGTCGTTTTTCACCACATTCGTCAATCGAAGTTTTCGCTCTTTCAAGACCATCGCTTCCGACAGAAAGATTGTCGAGGAAGCTTCGTTCGTTCTGGAAGTTGCGAGAATAATCTATAAAAAACCTGTTGTATGCTGTGATATGCTGACGATAGCGGGCGCCGTTTCCGAGATGGATAAGAATTCGGTCAGTTCAATCGTTATTATAGACGATGACATGAAGCCGATCGGCATCCTCACCCATAAAGACTTGAGGAAAGTCTTTATTCACGGGGATAAATCAGACCGGGTGACTAAGTTTATGTCGTCTCCCGTTAAGACGGTTACGGTGGGGGCGACCATCTTCGATGCCTTTACAAAAATGATCGATGCCGGAATAGACCATATGGTCGTGACAAAAGAGGGAAAAGTCTCTGGAGTCGTTACCCGCAAGGACATTCAGATTCACCTGGAACCGTCTTTTTCCATCGTCAAACTGTTCAGAAAAGTCCGCAGGGCCGCTTCCATCGATGAGCTGAAAACCGTCTTCGATGCCCTTCGGCTATCTGTCTCCAAGATTGCGATGACCGGCCCGAATTTCTTCGATCTGACCCGGATGCTCTGCTCTGTTCATGATGCGATAGTGGCCAGGGTCATCGATCTCCTCATCGATGGATATTCCCGTGACCAGTTCGCCTGGATCCATATGGGCAGCTCCGGCAGAAAAGAAGAGATCATCGCGACCGATCAAGATAATGCCCTGATTTGCCGGAAAAGCGATCTGGCGGCACTGGCCGGCAACATCAACGAATCGCTGGCATGGATCGGCTTTCCCAAATGCCCCGGAAACTACATGGCATTCAACGGCAAGTGGAACCAGCCCCTGTCGGTCTGGAAAGACTATTTCAGGCAGTGGTTTGCGGACCCTTCCCCGGATCATATCCGATATCTTTCCGTGTTTCTGGACATGAGGCCGGTTTATGGAGAAACGGCTTTATATGATGAACTGCTGGATTCGATAAAACCGATGGTAACGGCCGAGGCTGTCATGCTGCTGGCTCAGGATGCCATTGAAATCAAGCCGCCCCTTGGCATGCTCGGGATATTGGGTCTGCATAAGGGGGTGGATCTGAAGACCCATGGCATTTATCCCATTGCCAATGGCGCCAGGGCCCTGGCCCTGGATAGCGGGATACTGGAAATCACCAATACCCGGGAGAGATTGGAGTCGTTGTCCGCCAACATGACGATCAGCGAACAAATGTGCCGTGATTTGATCGAGTCATATGGTTTTTTACAGGATTTGAGGCTCAGACACCACGCACGGGCGGTACTGAATCAATCCTTGACGGATAACCGGGTTACGGGAAAAGAACTTGCAAAAATCGATCTGCTCATCTTAAAGGAATCTTTGAAGATCGTCTCTGAATTTCAGGCGTTCTTGATGAAAAAATATGACGTCAGCCGAACTATCCTGTACAGTCAGTTATAGAATGATCGATATCCAACCATGCATATAGAAGATGCCAAATTTTGCGCCATTGATATCGAGACCACGGGATTGAATCCCAAAAAAGACGAAATGATCGCTTTTGCCTGCATGCCGATCGTTAATTTGAGAATCCGGGTGCGCGACACGTTCTACACGCTGATCAAACCGAAGCATTACAGCTTTAACGCAATGAGATACCACGGGATCAGCCGGGATAATCTGATGGATGCCCCGGCCTTCGAGGATGTTGCGGACGGCATTCTCAAGGTTCTTGACGGGGTGCTGGTGGGCCATTCGGTCGAATTCGACTTTTGTTTTCTTAAAAAGAACTTCAAGGCATCCGGGGTGAAATTTAAAAGGCTGTGTCTGGACATCGCCATGATCGAGCGATGGCTGAGACAGAGGCGGAGATCTTCGGATATGGATTTGAGTTTAGATGCGATGATGAAGTGTTATGGCTTGAAACAATATTATCGGCATAACGCTTCCGCGGATGCGTTCTTTGCCGCCCAGATCTTCCAGTTGCAAATGCGGGAGATGGCGGCCCTTGGCGTTGATATGGTAGAAAAGGTCATCAAAGCGGCAAGAAGTTGCACGTATGCTGCAGGTTGCGACTTTGCATTTTAGTCCTGAAATCATTCTTATCAGGCGCTGCGGGGCCGGGTTCCAAGAGGTCATCATCAGCTCGGGACGTGAATCGAGTTCCGGCAAACCGCGAATATTCAGGCGCCCCCGTGCGAGGATGCTGTGATCGGTCCCCGTCCCCGCACGCCCTCCTGATGAGGCATTCGGGAACGGGGAAAAACAAGGGTCAGGATTCCTGGCCCAGCTTGTCGATGCCCATGACATCTTTTTGTTCGGAGGCAAGTGATTCACTGCCTGTTTCTGCTTTAAGCGGTTTCATTAACAACACCAGGACGATTGATATCGCGCACAGGCCCGCGGCAACCATGTAGGCGGCGTGATAGGACTTGGTAAGGTCAACGATGCGTCCGGCCATGACGGGTCCGATGACGCCGGCAACACCCCAGGAAGTAAATACGACGCCGTAATTAACGCCCCCGTTCTTCATTCCGTAATAATCAAACGTGAGGGCCGGGAAAATGGAGAGCAGGGAGCCGTAACCGATCCCGGTGAGCGCAATCCCTACGGTCAGCAGCATGCTGTCGGTATAACTGCTGAACATCATCATGTTGATTCCCTGGAGCGCGAACACGGCAATCAGCGCCCTGGTGCGGCCCAGCTTATCCGAAAGAAATCCGCCCATGATCCGCCCGCCCGCATTGAATATGGCCAGTATTGCCACAAAAACAAAGGCCCATCCGATATTGGCCTGCACCTTGGCGATAATCGCCATGTGCCCGATAATCATCAGGCCTGCCAGGGAGCCGCAGGCATACATCACCCAGATCAGCCAGAACTGGTAGGTGGCAATCATTTCTCCCGGCGAATATTCCCGCTTGGGTTTGGATGAAGATCCCGGAGCCGGAGCCGGCATTCCCTGCGGTTTATATCCTGCGGGCGGACTCGACAAAAATTGCGCCAGAATCATAATGATCGTAAGAAAGATGAGCCCCTCTATCCAGAAAGCTTTTTTAACGCCGTAATTATTGATGAAATACTGGGTCATCGGCGCCACATATACGGAAGCCAGGCCGACGCCCCCGACAACCAGACCGCTGATAAGACCTCTTTTCTGCGGCGGAAACCACTTGACCGCGGCCGGCGTCGTGGCCCCGTATCCCAGACCGATTCCCGATCCGGTAATCACGCCGAAAGCCAGGGCAAACATGATCAGGGAATCCGTAAAACCGGCAATTATCAGTCCCCCCCCGGCCAGAACGCCTCCAATGGATGTACAGACGCGCGGGCCATAACGGTCCTGCATTTTCCCCCCCGGAATCACCATTATTGCCAGCATCCCAAGGGCAATCGTAAACGGGATCGAAGCTTCTGTTTTGGTAAAGCCCAGATCCTTGACCAGGGCGGCTGCAAACACACTCCAACTGTAAAGCATTCCACACATCAGATTTATCCCGACAGCGCACCATGTCACGATCCAGCCCCTGTTTTGATTTTCCATCCCTTTTCCTCCGTAGTTTATGGGTTGATTCTATTCCGGTTTGCATTCAAGCTGATAACTTTGTTTAATTTACTGCGCTATGATTCTAAGTACTTATTGTGCAATCTCATCACTACGCGCTTGTTTTCGCGGTTTCGGCCTGAATGCTTGCCGGAATATCTTTTTGAAACAAATGGAATTAGAAACCGTTTGGATCAGATTTTACGATCGTGGCCCTTCCAGTATTCATCCCGTAAAATTCGTTTCAGGATCTTACCGGTTGGACTTTTGGGCAGGGCGTCATGAAACTCCACCGTGCTGGGCTTTTTATAGCTGGCCATATTCTCCTTGCAGAAGGAAATCAGCTCGCCGGCTGTGGCGGTCATATCCTTCTTCAACACCACGATCGCCTTTACGGACTCTCCCCAGTGGTCATCGGGCACACCGATAACGGTTGTTTCCAGCACTGCCGGATGGCTGTATAGCACCTCTTCAACCTCGCGGGGGTAGATGTTTTTTCCGCCGCTGATGATCATGTCGTTTTTACGATCCACGATATAGACAAAACCGTCCTTATCCTGGCGGGCGAAATCGCCGGTATGGAGCCAGCCGCCTTTCAACAGTCGATTGCTTTCCTCGGGCAGATTCCAATAGCCGGCGGTCATGGCCTCACCACGAACAACCAGTTCGCCCACATCGCCCAGGGGAACCGCGCAATCCGTCTCGTCCACCACCTTGACCTCGAAATGAAGGGCCGAACGTCCGCAGGAGCCCAGGCGCTGTTGGCCGGCCTCGGTCTCGAGCAGATGATCCTCGGGCCGCAACACGGTGGTCATTGGGCCGGTTTCGGTCTGACCAAAAAACTGCATGAATCCGCTGTTGAAGCGATTCAATGCTTGTTTGAGCAAATTTACCGGCATGGGCGATGCGGCATAGAGGATCAGTCGCAGGGCGCTCAGGTCGTATTTCTCGATGGTTTTTTCCTGAAGCAGGGTGTTGATGATGGTGGGAACAAACTGACAGATGGTGATGCGATGCCGGGACAGGAGATCCAGCACCTCGCGGGAGTCGAAGCTGCCCTCGCGGCGGATCACGATGGTGTTGCCCAGCAGGAAGTGACAGAAGCGGTCTTCCAGGGTCACATGGTAAAAGGGAAACAAAAGCAGAACCCGGTCGTCGGGATGCAGACTCATCTCGATGGCGCCGGCCAGGGCATTGAGGTAGTTGTGGCGATGGGTTCGCATGACACCCTTGGGCTTGCCGGTGGTGCCGGAGGTCAGAAAGATGCTCATGAGATCTTCATCCTTTACCGCCACATCCGGCTCCGCATCGCTTTGCCCCTGCCTCAACTCATCATAGCCCTTGTGCATCGGCCAGATAGCCGGGCCGATGCAGATGCTGCCCTCCAATGAGTCGATCTGCCCCATCAGCTTGTCCACCGTGCCGGTGAACTCGGTTTCGAAAAAGATGAACCGGGGACGAATATATTCAAAGTCCCGGTGCAGCTCCTGTTCGCGCAGAAGATTGTTGAAGGGCACCATCACCCCCCCGATTTTGCAGAGGGCAAGGTAGATTTCATAGTACTCAATGCTGTTGTGAGTCAGGACAGCCACCCGGTCCCCCTGCCGGAGAGACATGTCCAACATTGCGTGCGCCAACTGGTTGACCCGGCGATTCAGTTGTTCATACGTAAGGGATTTCTCCCCCATGATCAAGGCAATCTTGTCCGGCATCCGACCGGCGGTCATTCGTAACATATTTTTCATGGACACGACATCACCTCCTGGCATTAAGATAACTGGTTTATTTCATCTGAACTTTGACTTTTCACAAAATCATCAACTCTGTCCTGCGAGTATCTTCTCCGGTGTAATGGGAAGGTCTTTGCAGCGGTATCCGGTTGCATGATATACCGCATCGGCAATGGCGGGCGCGGTGGGGATGGCCAGTCCTTCTCCGGCTTCCTTGGCGCCCATGGGGCCTTCCGGCTCATAGGTGTGGATATGGGATACCTCGCTGGGCGGCACATCCATGGCATTGGGCATTTTATAATCCAGGAAATTGGTATTCAGGGTTTTGCCGCCATCCATCACAAATTGCTCAGAAAGGGCATAGCCCAGTCCCATCTGAATCGATCCTTCAAGCTGTCCTTCAACTGCCATCTGATTGATCACTGTGCCGCAGTCATGGGCGGTCCAAAATTTTTTGACCTGGACAATTCCGGTTTCCGGGTCCACTTCCACTTCGGACACCTGAGCGCCGAAGCTGAAAGCCGGTGTCACCAGCCCCTTGTTTCTGGGCGTGTAATACCCGCGCTCGACAACCGGTTCGCCGCGGCTGGCCTTTTGCGTCATGGCCACGGCTTCGCCAAATAGAACGCCCTTATCGGGTCTCCCCTTTGGAAAAATTCTGCCGTCCTTACAAGCCAGATCATGGATGACATTTAAATTCAGCCGCGCCGAAACGCTGCCGAACAGTCGGGCTTTGATTTTTCTGGCCGCATCGACAACCGCATTTCCGTTCATGACGGTCAGTCTGCTTCCCCAGGCCCCCAGATCCGCCTGCGGGGTCATGGATGTATCCGCCGAAGTGATGCGGATGTCTTCCATCTTCAGCCCCAGCTCTTCGGCAAGGATTTGTTTCAACACCGTATCACACCCCTGGCCGATGTCCGCGGCCATGGTCAGCAGATGCGCGGTGCCATCATCAAAGACTTTGACCTCGGCAGCGGAAAATGGATATTGGGTGTTGAACCAGTTGAACACGCCGCCGGATATAAAACTGTAACATCCAATTCCGATGCCGCAGCCTTTTTTCAGGGTCTTTCGTTTTTCTTTCCAGCCGCTCATTTCAGCCACCTTCTGAAGCGCTTCGATAAAACCGCAGCTCGATATGGTGGCCACATCCGGAATCTTATCTCCGGTTACCTGCGCGTTTTTAATCCTCAGATCGATCGGATCAATGCCCAGCGCTTCGGCCGCGATATTCATCTGCGTTTCCGTGGCAAACAGCGATTGCGGTGCCCCGAATCCGCGCATGGCGCTTGCGGGCGGTTTGTTGGTGTAGATATGCTCGCCCATGAAGCGGTAATTCGGATATCGGTAGAGCATGGCGCCAAAAGTTCCGCATAAAAAGGTGGCCGTGGGACCCATCGCATTGTATCCGCCCCCATCCAGATGAATCCTTAAATCTTTTGCAGTCAGGGTCCCATCCTTTTTAAAGCCCACCTTGGAATAAAGCTTCATGGGATGCCTGCGTCTGCCTGCCAGAAACTCCTCTTCCCGGGTCAGGGTGAATTTTACGGGCCTGCCGGTTTTTTTTGCCATGAAGGCTGCGCAAAATTCCCATGTCCGAAGTTCCATCTTGCCGCCGAATCCGCCTCCCACGTAGGGTTTAATCACGCGGATGTCGTTTTCCCGCATATTGAGCGTCGAGGCCAACAGGCACTGAATGATATAAGGCACCTGGGTGGAGGTCCACAGGGTGATCCTGCCATCCAGATCACATTGAGCCAGCGCCGCGCAGGGCTCAAGATACGCGGGGCTTACCGCATGAACCGTGAACGTATCCTCCCGGACATAGTCCGATTCGGCGAAAGCCTGCTCAATGTTTCCATACTGAATCTTTCGATTGACACTGATATTACTCGGGCAGTAATCATGAATGATCGGCGCCCCTTTTCGAATCGATGAATCCACATCAAATACGGCCGGAAGCTCTTCGTAATCCACCTGGATCAACCCCAGGGCCTCTTCGGCAATATCCAGATCCACCGCGGCAACCGCGGCCACTTCATCCCCGATGAAACGCACCTTGTCAATCGCCAGCGGGTATTCGTCCTGGGTATCGGGAAACAACCGCCAGTTGCCGTACTTGATTTTGGGCGTGTCTTCTCCGGTAATGACGCATTTGACTCCCGGAAGCGAAGCCGCCTTGCTGGTATCGATATGGACGATGCGCGCATGGGGAAAAGGACTTCTTAGTATCCTGCCATGAAGCATTCCCGGCAGTTTGATATCATCCGTGTATATCGCGGATCCCGTTGCCTTGGCGCGCCCATCGTTTCTCGGAACATTTTTGCCAACAATACTGAACTCTTCCATTGATTATCCTTTTCAGATTACTATCGTTCCAGTGCACTTTTATGAGATATCCTCAGGACGCGGCGTGTCAGGACAGCCACCATTTTTGACCGGTAATCCGCGCTTGCCCGGACATCCGTAATCGGCCGTGTTTCCTCCGACGCCTGAACTCCCGCTTTATCAATGACATCATCCGTCAATTCTTTCCCGCGGATCATTGCCTCAGCTCTTCTGGCACGTACCGGAGTCGGACCGCAGGCGCCGATAAAAAGCCGGAGATCTTCACATACCCGCCCCTTCAGGGTCAGCATGATTCCGGCCCCCACAGCCGTGCAATCGAGCTTGCCCCGGGCCGAAAGGCTGATATAAGCCGTTCCCGAGTGTGGCGCCGGCAGGGGGGTATGAATGGCCGTAACGATCTCGAAAGGTTCCAGGGCTGTGGCTCCCGGACCTCTGAAAAACTGCTCCAGCGGCAGGGTGCGCGTGCCGGTCGGCCCCTGAATATGGACTTCGGCGCCCATGGCCAGAAGGGTGGGTGCATTGTCCGCAGATGGCGATGCATTGCAGAGATTGCCGATCACCGTCCCCATATTGCGCACCTGGGCATTGGCGGTTCCCCGCGCAGCCTGTGCCACCGTCGGATAATGTTTAAGGATATCCGGATGTCTGGCCACATCGGCCAGAAGGGCCGTGGCGCCGATGGTCAGCCCTTTTTTCTCGTCAAAAGCAATGGTATTTAGCCCTTTGATGCTTTTGAGCGAGATGATGGCCTTGGGTTTTAATCCGGCATGACGCATTTTAATCAGCAAATCCGTTCCGCCGGCCATCACCCGGACGCCCGGGCCTTTGGATTGCAGCAGGTCGATGGCCTCGATGAGCGTGGCGGGCGCATAATAGTCAAAATGTGAAAGTCTCATGATGGTTTCCTTTCTGAAGCATCTTTCATCTTTTGACCGGCAGCGGCGACAGCTTCAACGATTTTCGTATATCCCGTACACCGGCAAAGATTTCCGGATAACGCCTCCCGGATCTCGGTATCCGTGGGCGATGGATTGTGATTCAGCAGATGCAGGGCCGAAATCTCCATCCCCGACGTACAAAATCCGCACTGGATAGCGCCTTTTTCGATAAACGCTTCCTGGATGGGATGCAGCGTCTCGCCGGAAGGCGCCATGCCTTCGACGGTCATGATTGCTTTCCCCTCCATCTCTATGGCCAGACTTAAACAGGAACTGACGGCCCGGCCATCAACCATTACCGTACAGGCGCCGCAATCCCCGGACCCACAGCCGATTTTAACCCCCGTCAGGTTAATCTCCTCCCGAAGCACCTCGTTCAGGGTTTGCCATGGATCAACCGCAACCGTGTAAGGATCTCCATTGACGTTCAACACGATGACTTGTTTCATCTTTCACACTCCCGCGTTCGAATAATTAAAACCGACCCAGTATTTTTTTTGCAACAATGACTTTTTCGACTTCCTTGCTTCCTTCAAAAATCTCCAATACCTTGGCGTTTCTCCAATAGTGAGCCACACCATATTCCTCCAGAATTCCATATCCGCCATGGAGTTGAATCGCTTCGTCTGCAACCTGAACCGCAACCTCAGCGCAGTACCACTTCGCCATGGAGCTTAAGCCCGGATCCGGAGTTCCCGAATCCAGCTTTGAAGCCGCACGGTAACACAAAGATCTGGCAGCTTCCGTCTTGGTCGCCATCTCCGCAATTTTTCCCTGCACCAACTGAAACTGTGCCAGTGGTTTTCCGAACTGCTGCCGCTTGCGGACATGGCTTACGGCCTTATCCAGAGCGCCTTGGGCCGTTCCGACACCCAGAGCCGCGACCTGAACACGGGACCGGTTAAAAAACTCCATGATGTTGTAAAAACCCTGACCTTCCTTGCCCAGGAGATTCTCTTTGGGGACCCTGACATTTTTTAAGACAACGTCCCCGGTATTCGACGCTCGTAAAGAGAGTTTCCCGTGGTACGGCATGGCCTGATAGCCCGGCCGGTTGGTCTCAACGATAATCGTGCTGAACCGCTGGTGAACCTTGGGGTGCTCAGGATTGGTGACGCAGAGCACCACCAGAAAATCGGCGACGCTGCAATTGGTGATAAACACCTTGTTTCCCGAAATCACATATTCATCGTTATCCAGAACGGCCGTTGTGCTGACGGACGAAACATCGCTGCCGGCATCCGGCTCCGTGATCGCCATGCCCATCCGGATCTTTCCGTTACAAATCGGGGGCAGATACTTGCATTTCTGCTCTTCGGAACCTACCATCTGAATGAGCTGCGTTCCGAAAAAAGTCGATTCAATCGCATGGGCAATCCCCAGATCCACCCTGGCAAATTCCTCGACGATCAGGCACTGATCGAGGTAGCCCATCCCCATGCCCTCGTATTTTTCCTCTATGAATACCCCCAAAAATCCCAGTTCAGCCGCTTTCTTCCACAGACGGTCATCAAACATTTCCTTTTTATCCAATTCACGGGCAAGTTCCCTGAACTCACCTTCGGAAAATTCCCTCGCCGCTTTCTGGATGTTCACCTGATCCTGGGTCAATGAAAAGTACATAACACCACCCTTTCTATAATAAACGCTCATGAATCACCCGGGCATTTATCCCCGGATATGAAAATGAAAACTTCCCCCTTTGGAAAAGGGGGATTGAGGGGGATTGCCTATGCACCGGGTATCTTCAGGTCTTTCGGAGATTCCCAGTCTTTCATATTCTGCATCCAGGGCGCCCGGTCCACGAAAACATCATGGGCCAGGGGAACCGGCGGATGGGACATCCATTTGGGATCGAACTCGTTTTTCACCTTAAGCAGGAATTCATGGTAATTGGGTCCGTACTGCGGGCCCGTGAGATATAGGGGCTGATGCGGGCCCAGCAAGGACGTGTAGAAACGGTTTTTGATATTCATCTTGGATGTATCCACGTAGAACTGGTCCACCGGATCCGTGTTGTCGTCCTGATCCCAATAGACCAGGAATTCGGAGTAGCCCTGATGCCCCATCTCGAAGCTCTGGAACCAGCCGGGATCACCGTAATCGGGCATCAGCGGCGGTGTGTATTTTTTCTTAAGCTCCGCATAAGCCGGGCCATGCTCGGGCGCCTGGGACATGGTTTCGATGACATAATCCACGGATACATATCCGCCGCACATCAGCCACATGCCCGCCGAATCCGCGTTTTTGATCCAGGATTCATCGGAAGGCTTGGTCGGGCGCGCAATGCCGCCCACTTCGCTCATGATATCCATCAGGACCCGCTCATCGTAGGCCATCTGTTCCTCGGAAGTAAAACCGATGAGAAGCACCCGGACAATATGAAAATTGGCAACGGTTTCCTCGTTTTCCTTGCCCCAGATGTCCCAGAAATCCTCCTTGCATTCCGCCTTGGCAATCGCGCGCCAGAAAAGGGGCACCTTGGTGACGGCCCCGGCAATCTCGGCATGGCCGATTTCCTTCATGGCCTTTACCTGGGCCTCCTTGGAAGGTACCACGAAGTTGATCCATTTGACCCGTTTTTCCGGAAGAATCAGCGCGGTGTTGGGAGAGATTCCCGAAGGCAATAACCGTTCGGGCTGGAAAGGCAGTGTCTTGATGGCCATTCGCGTCACAATCCCCATGCACCCGCGAAGTCCCGTGTACCCTCTCAGAAGTCCCCGCAGATCCGGTCCGGGGCATTCCCCCCAAAACGGATCATCGCATCCTTCGGCAAGGGAGCCGAGTTTGAGCAATTCGCCATCCGGCATGACCACCTCGGTACCCAGAATACGCCGGTGGGGAAGCCCGATCCGGTGGCTCAGCGGAGACCATCCATCGCCGATCAGATTGGCGATGGCCGAAGCCTGGGCCCCGCCGCCGCCGATGACCACATAGGCCCCGTGTTTCATGCATTCTTCCTGAATCGGGGAATAGACCATGCCGGGACCCACCTCGACATAGAAGTGTTTTTCATCCAGCACGAAATCATTCATTCGTTTCAGGTCGATCAGAAGCGCCCCTTTCACGTGGGGATGGGAGCGGGGCCCGTAAAATCCGGTGCTGTAAGGTACGTAGGGAATGTTGTGGCGGTAACAGACCTTCACGATTTTTTGAACTTCTTCGGTTGTCCGGGGCATGATCACGCATCCGGGAACCTTTGTCATGACACGCTCATATCCCAGGCCGCTTTCATATCCTCCGGGACCGCTTCTGTAACCCTCGCAGATCACCGGATCATCGGAGATATACTCGGGTTTAACGATGGACGCCAACACGCTATAGATTTCTTTGGTAATTTCCATGAGTTACCTCCTTACGCCTGACTTTCTATGGATGCACAGATGACTTCCGAGATATCCAGAACCTGTACATCGTCGCCAGCGGCCTTGACCGCCTGGGCGAAATTGTTTTTACACCAGGGACAAGCCGTTACCAGCGTCTCGGCACCAATATCCTTGACCTCTTCAAGCCGATGCGCCGCGGACGAGCGGGCCAGATCGGGAAAGGCTTCCTTCACGCCCCGTCCGGCCCCGCAGCAGAACGCGTTTTCCCTCATTCTGGGCATTTCCAGAAGATCCACGCCTGGAATCGCCTTCAGGATGTCCCGGGGCTGAGCATAAATCCCGCCTGTCCCGCGTCTTCTCTTGAGCCTGGGTTCCACACACCCCATCCATCCCCGATTTCCTTCATATGGGGTCCAGGGATCGCTCAGGCGGCTCATGCTGCAGGCGTCATGATAGGTCATCCGCGTTTCAAAGGTGTTTTTCATTTTCAGAGCGCCGCTTTTGACCATCCCGTCCACATATTCAACCAGGTGAACCACTTTAAACCCCAGATCGTCCGTGGCGATATTCAGCAGTTTGGGATAATCGACCTTCCACATGCGATAGCACTCGGCGCAACTGGTCAAAAGGGTAGCTGCCCCGGTCTTTCTGACCGCCTCCACATTTCGAAGCGCCTGGGCCTTGCCCTCATCGATCATGCCGACGGAAAAAAGCGTATTGCCGCAGCACCATTCATCCGGCATCAGCATGAAGTCCACGTTGGCGGCCTTAAGGATTTTTGCGGTGGATTGCGCGATTTCCTTGTTGACGTATGATGCCGTGCAGCCCGCGAAATAGAGCACATCGGCTTTTTTTGAAGGCGTGATCCCCTCGGGAATCCAGTCGGTCCGTTTTTTATGAGGAGCGGCAGCCATATTATGGTGCTTTTCGATGTTATCGGCGATTTTCTTATGAGCGGGCATGGGGCCTATCCCGTCTTTAACGGCCTTGACCCTGAGCGATTCCAGGGACAGCTCGATTTCAAGGTCCAGGTTTCGCTTGCACCCCACATCGCAGGCCCCGCACAATGTACAGGCATACAGCACCTCGAGGGCTTTCTCGTTCCATTCCAGAACGCCTTCGGCAAGGGCATGGCCGATTCGCATTTTTCCATAGGCGCCGTACGCGTCAAACTCGTATTTTGTTGCGCTGGGGCACCTTGTCATGAACTTTGTGCCCGGCATATAGGTATGATCCACCCATGAACAGCCCTTGCATTTGATGCAGCGGCTCATATCGTATACGAAATTCTGGACATCCGTAATATCCAGGCTGAATTTCGTTTTTGGCTTGTAATATCTCACATCTGATTCATTGGCCATTGTCTTGCCCTCCTTAGAAGCACAGGTTCCCGGGATTCATAATGTTGTTCGGGTCAAATATCTTCTTCAGCCTCCGAAGATGCGTGGCATAGGAAGTCGCCCTCTCGTAAACAATGGGCGCCAGGTCGCCGTAAGGTCTTGTAAATACCGCCCCTTCATTGATCAGCGCGGTTGCGGCTTCCTTATAAAGCGCGCGAACGGCGTTCTTCTCGTTTGCGTTTTCCGGGTCATAAAAAAAGCTGAATTCGGGTCTGCAAGCCCGGTTGTGTTCAATGGGTTGGATATAGACGCCGATGTCACGGATGGGATAGTTATGACGGATGGCGATCTCCTCGACCCTGGCCACGAAATGCTTTGCCTTGACCGGCCGTGTGTGGAAGGAAAGCGTCTGGCAGGCACCCTTGACACGATTCTTCCAATGGGGCACATCCGCCGGCCAGGGGCTGCGCAGGATCGGCAGAACTTTGTTTCTCAAACCGGGAAATCCGGGAAGATTCTCCGCAAGTCGTAGATCCGCGAACTCGTTTCTGATGACCTGGGCCAGGAAGTTTTCCTCATAGGCGATCTTTTCCTCGGGCCGTCTCAAGAGACCGCTCAGCACCAGAATCAGGGTCCACGGCGGCAGGGTGGATTTCAGTTTTTCAAAATCATTGGGCCAATCTTCCGCAAGAATCGCGGCCAGATCCACATTATTTAAAATCAGGACTTCCTGGCCGATCCTGCGCGGCAGGATGCGGTACAAAAATTCAGTCGCATACGTCAGGTCGCTGATCGGCGCAAAAAGAATTTTATCCATTTTCGGAATGGATTCCATTTTCAGGTTGGTCCAGGTAACCACGCCCATGGTTCCCTGGGCGCACTGGAAAAACCGATAGAAATCAAGACCCGGCCCCGAGGGATTGCCCCCCTTGGACGGGGAATCCGGATAGCCGTTAACGCTTGCCGAACCCATTCTGAATATTTCGCCGGTTGGCCAGACAACTTCCATGGCTGCAAGCGGCTCGCCGTAATCATAAACCTGGTTGGTCGGCTCCTCGCGCTCCAGAAAGTCGGTGAGCACGGAACGCTCCGCCGGAGGCGTCAGCGGCATGATCACCCTGTACCCCTCTTTTTTCAGTTGCCGGGTGAGTTGATCCCAGGTGACCCCGGCCTCGAACCTGACCCGCCGGTTGTCGGGATCGATCTCCAGGACCTGGTCCATCCTGGACATGTCCATGATCACTCCCCCTTCTTTGGGAATCGTGGCCCCATAAAAATGGACCTTGGAACTGCATGGGACGACCGGAATACTGTTTTCATTACAGAACTTAATGACCCCGGAAACTTCACCGGAATTTTTCGGCTTGACGACATAATTGGGTGCACCATAGGGCATGTAGCTGAAATCGGCGGCATAAGCCTGCAACACTGCAGGATCATCAAAGAAGGCGCCAGCTCCGACCACTTCGGACAATTTTTCTTTTACGTCCACGGTTGACCTCCATTTTACATAAATTGCCTTAAGATAAAACTTGATGAACTCGCAAAAAATCCTTACATGACAGCAACGGATCGGCTCTGCGCCGGCGAAGCACGCAAGTTCCGTGAAGTGCGGGAGGACATCTTGCAAAGCCTAAAAAGTTTAAACGCTAATAGTTAACGTATTGACTATTAATATTTTAACTATATAATTCTGTCAAGAATATTTTTTGATTATTTACAAAATAATATTCATACCGATTAACATCTTGCTATTATTATTTTTTATCAATATAGTTTGAGGCGCGATTACAGGATTCGGGTTCCGGGCATTATCCGGCATATTGAATTTGATGGCTTCGTAATAAAATAAACTGGAGAAGATTGCACCACCATGTCTGATAGCGGTTACAAAAATGATATGAGCATTGATGAGCGGGTGATGATGGCGATCGTGAGGCTGGCCGAACGCTTTAAAAAAGAATCCTCATTATATTTGAAGAATTACGATATTACATTTCCCCAGTACAACGTGCTCAGGGTTTTGGATGCCTCCAAAAACGGGCAGAATACGATGAAGAATGTCAACCGGATTATGTTGATTTCAAGCGCGAACATGACAGGTATCACCCAGCGACTGGAAAAAGTCGGATTCATCAACAGAAAAAACGCTCCGGAAGATGACCGCTTAAAATATCTGGAAATCACGCCGAAAGGAAGACTGGTGCTGAAGAATATTTCAGACAGAAAAGAAGAGGTCGTCAAAAAGTATCTTCAAAAATATTCCGATGAAAAAAAATCCGAGATGCTGTCGGTGCTCCGGGAAATCCTCAGCATCAAGGTTTCATAGCGCCGGCAAAACCCACAAGACCGAGCCGCGCGAGCGGATTCAACCGAATAAATTGAGCGGACACATGCGGTAAATCGCCGCCCTATCCCGGTTACGGCATTTCATTGCGAATCGTCAATTCTCGCAATTTCTATTCCATTAAAAAATAATTGACAGATGATCCTGAATTACCATACAGGATCATCTGTCAATTGAATTATTAACCTGGCGATTAAATAGATGACCATTAGAAAATAGTCATTAAGCCAGATTGAATGTTTGCAAGGTGTTATAAGTTAACTCACTTGCTAATATCAATGTATTTAGTTGCCGGGTTAATAAATTCAGATGGCCATGACCATCAATGAAGTGAAAGCCGTATTGCCGAATCTTTCAGACGGCAAGTGGCTGGCCGATTTGCTGGTGATCTACACTCGTATCCTCAACCGCGTCCCGGCTGGAGTTTGTAGTCCGGTGGACAGGCTTTGAATCGATTTAAGAGGGTTGACATACCGATCCGCATAACATGCCGTGATATAACGCAAAAATTAGTTAATGTATCTAATATCCAACAAGATAGCATACAACAGACAACCTTTTCAGATGGCATGTTATGTGGATAGGAAACCAAAATTCCGTATGTTAAGCGGATCAATCTAATATTGTTAGCATACTATATGAAGGAGCCATACCGATGATAAAACAGTTCTGTACAGCATTCATTTCGGCTTTTGAATATCATAAGAACGATTTCGTATGGACAAATGATAGTGTACTTGGTACCACCGTTATTGAGTCATACATATATCCTTTCATTGCAAAACATTATGATCTATACTTGATACGCAATTTCCCAGCAGATGGAACACTTTATGATAAAAATGCAGTTGATAAATGTCTAACAACCGGCAAAGGATATCCAGACCCAGATTCAGCATTAGCAGTCATTGAACATGAAAATAAATATAAGACAACTGGGACAGAAATGCAGCAACTGGTGAATTGGAATCGGCAATTGAATGTTCTTATCACGTATTGCCCTGGAAGCGATCACGATCAGCTTAATTGGCTATCCGAAACTTTTGGACCAAAGATTGCCAACTTGGAGTTCAAAGCCAATACATATTTATGTATTTTACCTTCAGACCACATGGGGAATAAAACTAAACCATTTAGAGAATGGTGGCGTTTTTTTGAGTGGAATAAGCAGTCTATAGAGTTTGAACAAGTATCTTCGCAGCCATAAGGTATTATGCAGAAATTCCGGTTGTGAATTTCTATTGATGCATCAATGTCCGTGCTGTGATCCAGTGTCTGTTGTGCTTCGGCGCGCCGCTCATCTAATCGTTAAAGTGCCCTGCTTCACGCCAATCCCGGTAATTCTGCCCGTATGGGGGAAGAGTCCTCAAGCGGCTCTGGCCGTCCACGTCTGTGCGGTTAACTTTGGCAACTTCGGCAGTAGCCTCCTTTGTTGTACCGACAATGCGCAGAATCTCGTGATACCGGCGTACCCGAGTTTCACACCGTTTCGCCAGCCGCCCGAATGCCGCCGGCTTACCTCATGTTCGCAAACGGTCCGTGGAAGCCGTCTCCCACGAACCCGGTGCAGGATCACCAAGCCATGAAACAGATCATCACGCCTAACTTTGTCGAGTCATACTCGCTGTGTCCGAGGAAAGCCTTCCTACTCATGGCAGGAGCCTCCAACCTGGGGCCGCACGAGTATGTGCAGATCATCGACGAGCAGGCGGCGGCCAACCGCCATGCTTACCGGGCAAGCCTCGGGCAGGTAGAGGAACTCCCGTATAGTGGGGTCTCCGATCTGAACCCCGGCCTGGAAGTGCTTGCCGACGCAGAACTGGCGGCCGACGGGGTCCGGGTACGCTGTGACTTCCTGATGAAGGTGAACGAGCCCTCACGGTTGGGGAGGTTCGGCTACGAGCCAGTGAAAGTGATCGGCACCTGCCGGGCCACGAGGGCTGACGTCATCGGTCTTGCCTACGAGGGGCTCGTCCTCGGCGATATCCAAGGAAAGCTACCGGCATCAGGCACACTGGTCCGGCTCGGCAACGGGCTCTCGAAGGTGAAGCTCGCCACCAAGTACAGGGAGGTGCGACGGATCGTCGATGCCCTGCAGGCCTGGGCGGTCAACCCGGCCAGCGACGCCCCGCCAGCCATACTGAACAAGCACTGCCAGGTCTGCCCTTTCCAGGCCCCCTGCCTCGAACAGGCGGAGAGGGATAACAACCTCAGCCTCTTGGACCGTATGACTCCCAAGCTGATGCGGAAATACCGCGACAAGGGCATCTTCACGGTCAGTCAGTTGTCGCATGTCTACAAACCGAGGCGGAGCAGGAAGAAAGCCAGACGGAAGGTACGGCACAGCCTGGAGCTGCAAGCCCTGGCAATCAGAACAGCGAAGATTCACGTCGAGCACCTGCCCGAACTGAAACGAGGGCCGGTCGAACTGGTCGTGGACCTCGAAGGAGTTCCCGACAGGGACTCTTACTACCTCGCGGGCCTGCTGGTCTGCAGAGCCGGGGAGACCGAGTATCAGCCCTTCTGGGCGGATGATGAGAAGGACGAGGCCGCAATGTGGTCAGCCCTGGTCGAGCGGTTGGAGGCATTCCCCGACTCCCCAGTCTACCACTACGGCGACTACGAGAGGAAGGCGTTCACCACGCTGGCGAAACGGCATGGCAACGGGGGCAGGCTGACCGACCAGTTGATTAACGTTGTGTCTTCCGTGTACGGCAAGGTCTACTTCCCGGTCCGCTCGAACGGGTTGAAGTCTCTGGGCCGGTTCCTGGGGGCGGCGTGGACCGATCCACAGGCATCGGGCCTGCAAAGCCTGGTCTGGAGGCACAGGTGGGAGACGACCCGGGACGAGCAATACAGACAGTCGCTGCTGCGGTACAACCGCGAGGACTGCGAGGCTGTCCTGCTACTGGTTAATCACCTTTGCCAGATCAGTAAAAATGCCGCGTCGGACCCGTCCATCGAGGTCGCCAGCCGGCCGAAACGCCACGCGACGGAAACCGGGAATGCGGTACACGGCCAGTTCGATAGGATTTTGAGATCTGCTCATCAGGACAGCGATGGAAGTTCCATCCGCATCCGACCTGGAGATGCCGATCTGGAAAGCGGTCCGAGTAAGAGGGGAGCACAGAAAGGGCATCAGACCTTTCGCAGGATTACTCCAAAGGCCAGCCGGGTTGTTATCGTGCCTTCCATGCAAAAATGCTCGAAGTGCCACAACAATCTCGCGCCCGACGAAGGCACGACCGAAAGAACGATCATCGATCTCACCTTTACCAGGAACGGGTGTAGGAAGACGATCACCAAGTACATGGGGCAGAAGTCCTACTGTTCCAAATGCGGATATTACTACAACCCGCCGAGTCTCCACAAGTTCTACAATTCTCCCTTCGGGCACGGACTGCAGGCGTGGGTCGTCTACCAACGGATCGTCCTTCGCCTGCCCTACCTCATCATAATTCAGGTGATGGAACATCTGTTCGGTGTGGGCATGAGCGACGCCACCATTGTGAGTTTCCTGGGATACATAGCTGAGTATTATACCCCTACTGAGGCGGCGATCTTGAGTGCCATCCGCAAGAGCGACTTCGTCCACGTCGATGAGACCAAGATCAACATCCAGGGGGTGGACCACTACGTATGGGTGTTCACCGACGGTCAGCACGTAATCTTCCGCATGACCGAGACCCGGGAGTCCGGCATCGTCCACGAGGTGCTGGCAGGGTACAAGGGCGTTCTGGTGAGCGACTTCTACCCCGGTTACGATGGCTTCCCGTGCCGACAGCAGAAATGCCTCGTCCACCTCATCCGCGACATCAACGACGACCTCTGGAAGGCCCCGTTCGACAAGGAGTTGGAAGCTTTTGCCGTGGAGGTTCAGTCCCTGCTTGCGACGATTCTGACCGCAGTCGATCGCTTCGGCCTGAAAGCCTGGCACCTGCGGAAGTTCGAGAAGAATGTCGAGCGGTTCTACGACAAGAACATCACGGAAAGAGAGTACCGGTCCGAGGCAGCCGAGACGTATCGGAAGCGGTTCCACCGCTTCCGGAACAGCCTGTTCACCTTCTTGACACTTGACGGCATCCCATGGGAGAACAACATGGCGGAAAGGGCGATCCGCCAGTTGGCCGTGCAGCGAAAAATTTCGGGCACATTCTTCAAGCGGGTAGCCTCGCAGTACCTACTGTTGCTGGCCATCTCCCAGACGTGCCGCTTCCAGGGCAAGTCGTTCCTCAAGTTCCTGCTGTCAAAAAAGACCGATGTGGACTTATTCCGGCGGACTAGGTCAGTCCGCTATTCTTATGCCGTTCCGAGGCGGGAGAAGGGCTCCATGGCTGGCGACAGTGATGGCTCGACCGTTGCAGAAGGCTGTGAGGGTGAGGACGACGGCCTGTAGTGAGGTTGGGGAGACTTAGGGGACAGGTATTGACATATTGTTGCTATGGTTTTATTTGTCTGCTATTCAAATTGGCGCGCCACCGAAAGCCATAGGAATTGATGCCGCGGGTGAGTTACCCCACATCATTTTGCGCGGAATCGAGCGCCCCAAATCTACTATAACGATTTGGATCAAGACGCTTTTGCAAACCGGCTCGACCATGTGTTAATTGAGACGCTCACCGATTGTTGACCAGAGTCTAATCCGATCCGAGGATATCTTGAAGAATCAGGCCGAGGGTGTGACGATCCTCGCTCTGGAGACTGCCGAGTTGCTTAAGAACCAAAGTGTTCTCGATGGTGGCGAGAATGGGCTTGAATACGGAAGGCTTGAGCAATCCTGCTCCCTGCCAATCAGCGACCAATTTCTCACCCATCTTGTCCACCTGATGCATGCGGCTGGTGATGGCCATGATGATGAGGTCGGGTCGTCCGCTGTTGTACTTCTCGGAGCTGACAACCACGGCCGGTCGCTTCTTGGTGGTTGTCTGATCGGTGAAGGGAAACGGCACAAGAATGACATCACTGAATTCATAAGTCGTCATATTCGGCATCTTCCGGGTTGTCCCATACTTGCTGGAAAGACCTTTCAGAAAGCTTGCCTGCCGCCTTGATCAAGGTGTCCATCTCGTCGCGGTGCCATAAAAACTCTACGAAGTCCTCGACAACTGCAACTTTTTCAGGCGACAGCCTGCGAATCTTGTCAAAAAGCTCCTGCGTATGCTGTGTCTGCATGCTTCACCTCATCTTCTTATGCCTGGCTTCGACAGAGGGAGTGGACTGGTTCCGCTCATACCGGCTGATGAGGGTGTAAAGCACATCCGTCATCCCGCCCAACTTTCCCTGGGAAAGTCCCCTTTCGTTCCACAGCTTTTTTTATCTTTTCGTTTAGTGTCATGGCAACATTGCAAGTATTAAGTTTAGCATTTATGTTATAATTATACTACTGTTTTCGTTATTTAAAAACCCATGGTGTTTTGCTCCCACCCCCAACCCAAATCCAGCAAAGCCAACGATGCCCGCCTGCACCATAATCATCATGGTCAGTGTCCGGTTACTAAGTATGCATTACAAAACAACTTGAATATTTATCTAAATAGTGTATTCTGTATTCATGTCAATCACATTAGAGCAAATCAAAATACGACACGACCTGTTAGTCTCAGTATTAGATGAAAAGCAATATCGGTTGTACTTGGCC
>JACRBZ010000074.1 GCA_016219185.1 Deltaproteobacteria bacterium | reverse complement strand
CTGATTGACTCCCGTAAGACTGATGGTAATGGACACCGGGGTATTGGACGAAACGGTAATCGGGCCATTTTGTCCATTGGCTTTGATGTCCGGCAAAGCGGGGCTGATTACCGTGATCGAACCCGACATTCCGGTTCCCGGCTGCTGACCATTGCCGGCTTGCCCGTGAAAACGGCAATGATAATACCATATCGTTCCAGTCGCAGCAGTGGTCGGCACTACCCAGGTATAGGACTGTCCTGATGAAAGGCCGTTTGGAAACTGAATGTCCGAATCCGGTCCACCGGAAACGGGGTTCGCTGCATCAGATGTTACGGTGTGGGCAATATTGCCTACATTTACCCATTTCACTGTCGACCCCGCTATAACACTGATCGCACTCGGCGAAAACTGACGTTGATTCGTCATGTCGACAACAGTCATAATATCCGAAACTGCCGCTGCAACCAGACCGCTCGTTCCAACAATTGTCATGACAACGATCAAAAAAATCATCCAGCTCAGTTTAATCTCTTTTCGAATTGTCATAAAACACCTCCCATTTGATTTATTGTTTATCCCAACGCCACTGACTTAAGCGTATTTCAAATAAACGCATCTCTTAATCGGCGACTCGCATGGAACCTGTTTTCTACTATGAGTACGATTCATAACAAATCGAATTATAAATGGCCTGGATCTTCATGTCAGGAATACCCTCTAACACATAAATCATGGTGAGCAATGAATAAAGCGGCGTTTCTTTTTTACTATCTTAGAAAATGAGAAATATACTGTCATTGCTGTATAAAGATCAAAGTTCAAAGTCAATAAAATATTAAACTTTCGCAGTTAATGGCTCTTTGAAGCTAAACAGTGCGTCTTCAATAATATCAATCAGTTTTATGACGTACTTGTACTCGATTTTATTCAAAAATAGGTCTATTGACTTGAACATGGCCTGCTTGATCTGCTCCCAGAGTTGGTCGGCAACCTGGAGCATCAGCTCGGTATCTGACACATCCCGAAACAGCGGGCCCAGCGGGCCAATTAAGCGGCTGTTGTTCATGAGGTAAATCAACGGAAGGTAGCGGATCATCGTCAGGCTATAACCGACAACTGCAGCGTCAAATGTTTTGCTTTCCCCCTTTCTCTTTGAATATGCTGCAACTGCGTAAAAGAGAGCTCAGTTTCAAATTGGCAAAGGCCATACGAAAATCATAATCGAGCACACGAGGTTTGGCTGAAAAATGTTTTTGCAAAGACAGCGAGAAAGGTTTGGGATGTTTCATGGTTGCTCATTATTTAGAATAAATTTAGTATATTATCAGAATCAACCATACCAAATTTATGAGCTACACCAAGCGAATCAGTTTCAATCCGTACTTTTATTATACAAATGACATGATACCCAATGGCCGGAACGGATTTCAGTCAATTCCGGAGGATGGGTTCTGCAATCCGCCGACGCCGTCGATGCGCATCTGTCCTGAAACGCGCATCCGGAAGGCAGTTGATCCAGGCCGGGGACAGATCCCGGAATAGGGGTTAGCCGCCCCTTCTTGCCGCCAATTCTAGGCAGCGAATTAAACAGCCCGATCGTGTAGGGGTGAAGCGGATTGGCAAAGAGTTCCCGGACTTCGGCCTGCTCGACGATTCTTCCCGCATACATGACGGCAACCTTCTGCGCGATGTCGGCTACCAGGCCAAGATCATGGGTGATGAACCATATCGACATGCCGGTCTCTGTTTTCAGCCGGAACATGAGATCCAGAATCTGAGCCTGAATGGTGACATCCAGGGCAGTGGTCGGCTCATCGGCGATCATCAGGACGGGGTGACAGCTAAGGGCCATGGCAATCATCACCCGCTGCATCATGCCGCCGGAAAGCTGATGGGGATAATCAGCCGCGCGCTTGCGAGGTTCCGGAATGCCGACCAGTCCCAGCATCTCGATGGCTTCCGCGCGGGCCTGCTTGCCGGTCATACCCCGATGTTTTCGAAGGACTTCGGCAATTTGAAACTCTGTGGTAAAGACCGGATTAAGCGATGTCATGGGCTCCTGGAAAATCATGGAAATCCGGTTTCCCCGGATCTGTTTCATTTCCCCGGGGCTTAAGCGGGTCAGATCCCTGCCTTGAAAATCGATCCTTCCTTCCGTTATTTTTCCATGAGGCCGGGGAAGCAGTCCCATGACCGAAAGCGCCATGACGCTTTTTCCAGACCCGCTTTCCCCAACCACACACACGGTTTCCCGGGGAGCAATGGCAAGCCCGACATGATCCACGGCCGCTACCAGACCCTGGCGGGCCATGAACCGCGTGGTGGGCCCCTGGATATCAAGGATGGGATCATTCATAGCAAGTGGAGGGAGGGATCCAGAAAATCCCGGAGGCCGTCCCCGAACAGATTAAAACCTAGGACAAACAGCAAAATGGCGGCTCCGGGAAAGGCCGCCACATGCGGAGCGATCTGGATATACTGCCTGCCTTCGGACAGCATGGCCCCCCATTCGGGCTGGGGCGGCTGAGTCCCCAGACCCAGAAAGCCCAGGGCCGCCGCCTGAAGCACCGCGGTTCCCATACCAAGGGTGGCATAGACAATGATGGGTGAAAGGGCATTGGGAAGGATGTGGCTGAAGATAATCCTCAGATGACTTCCACCCATGTGCCGGACGGCCTGGACAAAAAGCTGCTCTCTCAATGTCAAAACGCTGGAACGGACGATTCTGGCATAGTGGGGAATGTAGACGATGCCGACGGCAACCATGGTATTGGGAAGGCTGGGGCCCAGGATGGCGGTGATAAAAATGGCCAGCAGAATCGCGGGAAATGCCAGCAGCACGTCCATCAGCCGCATGATGACGCTGTCCGTCCAGCCTCCGAAATAGCCGGCAACAAGACCCAGAAGGGTTCCGGGAACCAGGGATATGACCACGGAAATCAGACCGATCATCAAAGAGATTCGGCTGCCGAATATCACCCGGCTGAAGATATCCCTGCCCAGGCTGTCCGTGCCGAAAACATGGGCCGGGTCCGGCGCCTTAAGCCGGTTCAGGGGCTGGGGCAAAAGGGGATTATACGGGGCAAGCGACGGCCCCAGCAGGGCCGTGATGACAATTACGGCAATAATGACCGCGCCGGCCATGGCGGTGTAATTTTTAAGCAGCCTGGATAGCGGAGAGCGGCTTTTCATGAAATGCGTATCCTCGGATCCAGCAGGATATACACCAGATCCACCATCAGGTTGCTGACGGCCATTATCAGGGAAAACATGAGAATACATCCCTGAACCGCGGCGTAATCCCGCGCCATTAAAGAATCCACCACATACCGGCCAAGGCCCGGCCAGGAAAAAATGGTTTCGGTCAGAACCGCGCCGCCCAGAAGGAGCCCGAAATTAAGGCCGATGATGGTTATGACCGGCAAAAATGCATTGCGAAGCGCATGACGCAGGATCACCACGGATTCATCCATGCCCTTGGCCCGCGCGGTCCGGACATAATCCCGGTTCAGGACTTCCAGCATGCTCGATCGGGTCATGCGGGCCACAACCGCCATGGGAATGGTGGCAAGCGTAAATGACGGCAAAATCAAATGCCGGACCACGTCCCAGAATGCCGACAACTGACCCGCCAGCAGGGTATCCGCGACCAGAAGCCCGGTGACGGCGGGAATGTCCACACCCATGCTGATCCGCCCCATCATGGGAAGGATGGGAATTTTGACGGCAAAAACATAGATCAGCATCAGGCCCAGCCAGAAAATCGGCATGGACACGCCGACAAGGGCCAGGACCATGGCGCCGTAATCCAGAATCGAATATTGCCGGACCGCGGAAATGACGCCCGCGGAAATCCCCAGAATCACGGCGATCAGCATGGCCGCAATTGAGAGCTCGATGGTGGCAAGCAGCCGGGCCCCGATTTCGCCTGCAACCGGCGCGCCGGTCCGGACCGAATTGCCAAAATCCCCGTGAAGGATCCGTCCCAGATAAATGCCGTACTGGGTCATGATAGACTGGTCCAGCCCAAGCTGGGTCCGCAGCCTGCCGTGCTCCGCGGGGCTGGCGAATTCTCCCAGAAGGAGCCGGGCCGAAGGCTCGGGTATGGATTTTAAAATGATCTTATCCACCAGGGCCTTTTTTCCCCAGTAATTGTCGTTTCTTTCCAGGATGATCTGGTCGTCTTTAACCCATTTGACGAATTTAAAGGGCCCGGTCCCCACCGGATGCATGCCGATTTGATCCTTGTACTCGGCCAGGGCCTTGGGGGACAAAATGGGGCAGAGGATTGGTACCATAGATTCCGCTTTCCCCTGCCAGATTCAGCAGAGCGATGGAAAGCGCCGGAGAATGCGGAGAAGAAGGAGGGGTTTTGGACGCTCCAAAGGCCAATCGATTCAGCATCCGGCCCATTTCAAGGGCCGAATCTCCAACCAGATACGCCGCATCCGGATGGGGCTGCCAGATATGGCTCTCCTTTGGTTCATCCCTGAATCCCGGAGGGTATTTTCCGGGTGCCATGATCACAAGGGTCATTCTGGATCGCTTTTTGCCCCTTTTGCCCCGGGTGCAGACAATCGGCAGATTGAATGCCGTGGTTTCAAATGAAAGCCGGGCGGTCAGATTCAGAATCCCGGCCCAGATATTTGAATCCGCTACGCCAGGGTCAACGCTAAGGGTTAATCCGAGATCATCCGGATAACCGTCGCTGTTGGTATCCGGCCATATATCGCGAGCATCGAAAAAATCGGTAATATCCATCGGAACCTTTTTAGCGGGGAAATCAGCGTGCCGGTTGTATATTTTGGCCCTGTTGCATTGCATTCTCTACCCTTATATTGTATGGAAAGGTTGCCAAAATACAAAATCTGGCAAGAACCTTCAAGTGAATTTCCGCCATTGCCATGCGGTTTCATATACGGATTTATAAATTGCTGCTGATTCTGGGAGGCGTCATGTCCGCAATCTGCATGGCCGGCTGCGAAAAAAAGGATTCCTTCCCGCAGCCGGCTCCCCATCGGTCTGTTCAAACCCTTACCATCGTTGCCTTGGGCGACAGCCTCACCGAAGGATATGGGGTGGAAGAACATCAGGCTTATCCGGCCCTTCTTGAATCAATGCTTCGGAAAGCGGGGTTTTCCTGCACAATCGTTAATGCTGGCAACAGCGGCGAGACCACCAGCGGCCTGCTGTCCCGCATCAACCGGGTGCTTTCACTGAGACCCGATATCGTTATTCTGTGCACGGGCGCCAATGACGGCCTCCTCGGAATGGATCATCACCTGATACAAAACAACATTTCCCGGATGGTTCGAACATTCAAGGACCACCAGATCACGGTGGTTCTTGCGGGCATGAAAATGCTGTTCAATGATGCGCCGTCCTATGCCGAGCCGTATGCCCGGCTGTATGCCGAAATCGCCGAGCGGGAAGAGATCCTCTTTATCCCCTTTTTTCTGGAAGGCGTTGCCGGAGAGCCGGAACTCAACCTGATAGACGGAATCCACCCCAATGCAAAAGGCTACCGGATCATTGCCTCCGCTGTTTATCCGCATGTTTTAAAAGCCATACAAAAGAGACAGGGCCAATAGCGGGCCAAAGAATTAAACATTTGCATTCAAGCATTATCCCTCAGCCCTGATGGGATTGAGACAACAAGGGAGCTTACGGATGTTTTTATCGCTGAAATCAAAGATCATTTTTTTTCTTTTTCTGACAATGGCGGTCACGGCCGCCGCGATTTTATATTTTACCCATAAGGACGTTGGCCGGGCCATGTACGAAGCAGAGGAAGCATCGGCCAGAAACGTCCTGAGCCTGGTGGAATTAACGATTCGCGGCGGATACGACAAACTGCTTGCGGATCGCGTCGACACCCTTCAGAGCAGAAAACAGCGGCTGAAGAACCTGTCGGCAATGGTGGTATCGGTCCTGGATGAGTTTGCAGATCTTGTGGAAAGCGGCAGAATATCCGCTGACGAGGCCCAGAAAAACGCCCTCAAATGGATAAACACCGTCTCTATCGAAAACGGCCATATCTTTGCCGTGAATACCGCGGGAACGGTTCTTTCCCATTCCTTATCCTGCGCCGTAGGCAGCTCGATCCGATCTCTTCGGGACATGAAGGGCAGATGTCTTGCCGATGTCATGTGCGGGGATGCGCTGAAGGCTGACGGGGATTATGCGGTATTTGAATGGAAATTGCCGGAAGGCGACAACGGCGGTAAAAAACTGGGATATTTCGTCCCGTTTGAAAAATGGCGCTGGTCGATTGGGGCTGTCGCCGATATCGGTGACATCGAAGCCGAGGCCCAGAAAAAACTGGATAAAATCATCGAGGTTCTGCGCAATTCCTTTGAAAGCATCACCGTGGCCAAAACCGGTACGCCGTTTATTGTTAACGGCGAAAAAAAAATCGTCATTCCCCTACGGAATCATGAGGCCATTGACTGGCCTTCGGTTAAGAATACCCTTACCGGCAACAGCCTTCTGGATGATCTGATGCGGACGGCAAAAGAAGGCCGCAGTTCCGTTCGCTATGCCAACCCTGCAATCGGAAACGGAAAGTTTACCGAAGCCTTTGTCAGCTATTTCAAACCGCTGGACTGGTTTTTGATCATTGCGGTTCCGATTGATGAAATCCAGACGCCCGCGACAACGCTGGTAACCCGGCAAAGCTTCATCATCGCGGTCATTTTTGCGGTCAGCCTGATTGCCGCAATCTTTATGGTCGCTAACCTGTCGCGGCCCCTGAATCTTCTGGCCGCTTATGCCAAGGAACTTCCCCTGCAGGATTTCACAACGGACCTGGATCTGTCATCTCCGATTGATGAACTGCCGCGAAAATACCGGGATGAGGTCGGACGACTGGCCGAATCCTTCATCTATATGCGGGCCGAGTTAAAAAAGAACATTCACGGATTGATGGATGCCATTGCCGCCAGGCAGCGGCTTGAAAGCGAGCTGAATGTCGCCAGGGATATTCAACTGGGAATTTTGCCCAAGATATATCCGGCGTTTCCCGAACAAAAGGAGTTTAAACTTTTTGCGCTTCTGGAGCCCGCCAAGGAAGTGGGAGGGGATTTATACGATTTTTTCTTCATCGATGAGGACAACCTGTGCTTTACCATCGGAGATGTTTCCGGAAAAGGCGTTCCCGCAGCGCTCTTTATGACCATTACCATGACACTTGTTAAAACATCGGCCAAAAAAGGAATATCGCCGGCGGACATGATGAATCAGATCAACAACAGCCTCAGCGCCGACAATCCCAAATCCATGTTCGTGACGCTGCTCATCGGCATCTTCAATATCCGCACCGGGCTGCTGCGGTATGTGAATGCCGGTCACAATCCCCCGATTGTCGTCAGCCGCAATGACGGCGTATATTATAAACGGGATATCAGCGGCCCCATTGCCGGAATCATGGAAGACTTTCAGTTCAAGGATATCCAGCTTCAGTTGGACCACGGGGATGCCCTGTTTCTTTATACGGATGGCATTACCGAAGCAATGAACACGGAAAATCAGCTCTTTTCAGAGAATCGCCTTCTCAAGGAAATGGAGGCGCACCAGGATGAGCCGGTTGAGGATTTTATTGTCCGCATCAAAGAAGCCGTCACCATTCATGCGGGAGAAGCGCCGCAATCCGATGACATTACCATGCTGTTCATCCGGTATTTATAAGGGGCGGCGGGGGTCGCGTCTGATTTTTATCTTATGGACTTTGCCCCAGTATCCGCGCCAGAACGATGCAGTTTTTCTCATAAAGGATTTCATGTGCGCCGACCTCGGACAGGTGTGTTTTTTTGGTGATCAGCAAATCCCCTGGAGCCGGATGGCGCATTTGAACTAGTTTATGGCTGTAAAACATAAAGCTGGGCAGGGTATGCCCCCACATCACCGCCCGTTCGGGAAGATGGGAAGCAATCAGCGCCGCTTCCCGGACCGGAGACTGCATCAATCCCCCAATGCGCGGCATCAGGGCCAGGTTCACCAGAAGCAGATAGGCTACGGAAACCACGATGGCGGGCCTCAGTGACCCGGATTGCCTGACAAAAAAAAGAAGCATCACGGAAACGGTCAGAAGGCCGCAGAAAGCATAATAGCCCGCACCGAAAAGCGACTGGCCGGCCCCCATCATGCAAGCGGCGAAATCATCCCGGACATACGGAATGGCCAGCGGAATGGCCAGCGGAAGAATCAAAAAAACCCCCAGAAAAGCGGCTGCCGGCACAAGATATGAGCGCAGACGCGCCGCCAATCGTTCATAAACGCCCCCATACAGGATAAAAAGCGGCGGAAATGCGCTGAGAATATAATGGGGGAGTTTGGTACTCCCAAATGAGAACAGGATCAGCACAAACCCGACCCAGATAAAACAGAACCGATACACATCCTGCTTCATGAGCGTTCTGGCTTGGCGAATAAGAGCAATCAACAGGCCGCAATGGGGAAGCGTTCCGATAATGATCACGGGAATATAATAAATCAGGGATCCGGAGTGCCCTTCAAATGTTCGGGAAAAACGTTCTAAATTGTGTTTTAGAAAGAAATCCTGTATAAAGATCATGCCCTGATCCAGGTATTCCAGCACATACCAGGGAAGCGCTATGGCAATAAAGATCAGAATCGCCCGAAGGTTAAAAACCATCTTCAGCCAGAGTCGAAACTGCCTTTGCATCAGGCAGTAAATCAGGCTGACGCCAAACGGAATGACAACGGCTACCGGTCCCTTGGCCAGAAAACCAAGTCCTGCGTAAACGGCTGCGGTATAAATCCGACGGTGCCTGTTTTGCGTGTATTCATATAGATGAAAAAGACATTGGGTGAGGAAAAGATTCAGGGCCGAATCAACAATCGCGGCCTTACCGGTAATGGTGACCTGGATGGCGCTGATGAAAAACAAGGCCGACAGAAAGCCGCTTTGAAGCCCCAGATGGCGACGGGTAAAGCTGAAGATCGCCAGCATCCACAGAAAAGTTGCCAGGGCGGATGGGAAGCGGGCCGCAAATTCATTCTGACCCAAAATCCGGAAGCTGATCACCTGAAGCCAGTATATGAGAATGGGTTTATCATATTGCGGCGCGCCATTGATATGAGCGGTAAGGTAGTTTCCGTTTTCAAGCATTTCCCGGCTGGCTTCCGCATAAAACCCTTCGTCCTCATCAAAAAGCGGAGCAGCTCCCAGCAGGGGAAAAAGGCTGAGAAAAGCAATGCAAAACAGCACGGCTATCCGATAATCAAAATCGGGAAATCGGCGGGCAAGCCATTTCATGATCGTATCCTGGTGTCGAGATCGGAAAATCCCGTCCTTTTTATTTAAAATGGTCAAAACTTTCATGGCATCGTGATCCGGAAGGGATCACAACTGAATAAACAAATGGAAAATTATCATGTTTCACACTGAAATGGAAGCCGTTTCCAGGCAAAGCAGAACCGGCATATGAAAAAGCCTGACCGGCACATTCAAAAATGGATTGCTGCGATCTCACTTGCCATGACCATCGGTGGCGCAATCTGGTGGCATATTTCCTTTAATCCCCGGTTTTTTCCGGTGATTGAAAAACAGGTTTACCGTAGCGCCCAGCTTTCGGCCTCCCGCCTGGATACGGTCATCCAGGACTATGGGATTCGTACCATCATTGCCCTGCTGGGACCTGAAAAAGGTGCTCTCTGGTATGAGAATGAAAAGGCAGTTGCCGAACATCATCAGATTCAGATGCTCAATATCGGCTTCGGCTCTCATGAACTTCCCCAGTACAACCGGTTGAATCAACTCGTGGATGCGCTGCTGTCCGCGCCCCGCCCCATACTTCTGCATTGCTATCGCGGGGCGGATCGATCCGGAATGGCCAGCGCCATTGCCCTGATTCTAAATGACGATCCGCCTCTTGAAACCCTTGAAAAGCAGTTTTCCTGGCGCTTTGGGGTCATTCCGTATTCGGATTCCATCGGTGTTCTTTTATTCAACCAGTACAGTGAATGGTTGCACGCAACCGGCAAAGTTCACAACCGGGATAATTTTCTGGACTGGGTTCACAACCGATATGTGGATCCCAGGGGGAATATTGAATATGACATCGACAGCATCAATGACAAAGGGTTCGAAGACAACAAGTGGAAGAGCAGGCGGGTGGCGACGGTTCAAAAAGGGGCAGATCATTATGTTGTTCGGGGATGGGCAGTGGACTACCGGCGGCTATCCCAGGTGGGCTCCCTTCAGATAGGCATCGGCAAGACGTACCGACAGGCCGTATTTACCACTCAGCGGCCGAATTTGCCGGCTTTTCTGGGGCTTTCAGGGTCATTGAATCCGCTGCTGCCCCTGGGATGGGAATGCGAATTTGATGACCGGGATTTGAGTCCCGGTTGCCAGGATATCCGGCTGTCCATCGGCGATCCCGGCTCCGACAAAACAGTGATCAGCACCGGGATTCAGCTCTGCATCGAAGAAAACGGGAAATAATAAACGTACCCTATTTGACCAGCCGATTATCCGGAAGCGTAATTTCTTTAAAGATCTCATCACTGGCTCCCAGAATATCAAATGGGGGATTAAAACCAATTTTTTCTGCGACACGAATGTTAAAAGATATTTTTGGAGGAGTTCCATCCACCATGGGAAGAGACCGTGGTTTTTCCCCTTGTAAAATGCGAATGATTTTTTTGGCGTTAAAGTCTCCCCGCGGTGCAAAGTCGATGCTGGAAAACCCCATGAGCGCTCCGGCCTTTACATATAGGGTTCCTTCCCGTGCAAAAACAGGTATTTTATGTTCGGTCAAAGTATCCAGTATTTTTTTTACATCGCTCTGTTTCCAGTCAAAACAAGTGAGCGCCGGCTGAAAGAATGCGTCAATCCCCTGCTGGATCAACCAGTTGATCCCTTCGATGCACTCATTGGCCTTGTCCGTGTCCTTTAGCTTCTTGTATTCAATCACCTGAAAACCGAGTTCTTTGGCTACCTTTCGGGCATCATCCACATTGGAAAATACCTTGCCGTTTTCACTATCTGAATATATCAGCCCCAGCTTTTTAAATCTGACAACATCATGAAAAATGGTAAACATCTGTGTAAAGCGGTCAGGAACAACGCGGGCAGTGAAATTATCTACTCCTGAATCCTTGGTGTTGATGACAAATTTAGACTTGATCGGATCCGACACGCCAATGGCAAATATGGGCATTTTGCCATTATTTGCCTTTAGCAAAGCGGCAGTTGGTGGCGTTCCGGCAGTGATAATCATATCCAGATCTTTTCTGGCTATCAGTTCGGCTGCTTTGTCCGCTAATTTTTTTTCGGTTTCCGGTATTCCCCATCCGGTAGTGATGTGGGCATCTTCCGGAAACTCAATCCGGTTCAACCATCCCATTTTTTCCAGACTTTTTTTCGTGGCATTCATGATTTCTGAAAATGCCCAAAAATTGTTGGCCTCAATATATCCGATTCGAAATTTTTTGCCGGGTTGCCCCGTCGCCTCAACAGCACCGCCAAAAGGGACAACAGCCATCATAATCGCAATAAATATGGATACCACCTTTAATTGAAACGCCATATTTTTTAATCCCTCTTATGGTGATTCGGTCAATTTTAAATTTGGAATATACGTTTTCAGGTGCGTCATCATTTCCGTGCTCCGATACATCCTGCCCGCATTTTCTGGTTCACTCATCAAATAATCACTTGAAATATCAGATAGTTTACCTGCTGGACATCCGACATAAACGCCTCTTTCAAGTATATTTTTGATCACAACGGTCCCCCCCCCAATGATTACCTGAGGGACAATAATCACTCCCGCCAAAATCGATGCTTGGGATCCCAGAATGGAGCCATAACCAATATATGTCAGGAGTTGAACATCCGGAATCTTATGCGAACGACCATGGTTGACATGTTTGGTATGGTTGGTGATGATCCCCGGCCCAATAAAGCAGTAATCTTCAATGATGGTGGCTTTGGATATGATTGCGCCCGTACGGATATTGACATGATTTCCTATGATGCACGCACCTGTTGTGATGCAGTGATCATCAATGATCGAATGGTTTCCGATACGCGTACCAGACTTAAGCGTGACACGATGACCGATCTTCACATCGTCTCCTACCGTCACACCGGCTTCGATAATGACGAATTCCCCAATCTGCAGATTATTGCCATGCTTAAAATCTTTAGCAATGATTGCTGTCACGACAATCTCCTGTATATACTTTTATATTAAAAAGTTATATTCAACCCTCAATATTCGTAGGGGGTGAATGGGGCCTTTTTCAGTCCACCGGACTTACAAAAACTTCCTCTTCTTTTTCCAAGCACAGAAGCCTGAAAGCGAATTCCGGAAGAAAAACAGTTTGGGATTCAATGGCGCAGGGGAATTTTCCGCCGTAAAACCGGTTTTTTTTGATTGAACCCAAAAAGGCTTCAATGGGCAAAGAAGATTCATTACGAATGTCGGTTCGATAAAATGCCCCCTTTTTTATGACGTTGATGTTCTCAAGATTTGCACCCAGAATGGGACCGCCATGAAGGTGCGCCCTGTTCAGGTATTGAAAACCGACGGTTTCAATAATGTGCCGGGCAAAATGACCAACTCCTTTCCTGACCCGCTCCCTTGAAGGCCACAGATCCGGTGTCAGGAAGCATAGATAAATGTCATCCGAGGGAAACAAATTTCCGATAAAAGTTGTTTTTTTCTGGCGATTCAACGCCAGGAATTCTTCAAAAGACAGGCCGGTTAATTTGCTTCCAACCGCTTCCCAGAAAGGATTTCCTCCATTTTCATCTAAAGGTGCAACCACTTCAGACAGCACTTGTTTATGAAATCGCTCAGGGAACATCCCCATATACACAAATCGGGTCAATGCAATGAGGTTCCCCAGTTTTTTTGGATGCCCCCGATAGCGGTTGTCCAGTATCAACCCTCCGGTCAGGCTGAATGGCGATTTTTCGGCTTCCAGGCGCAGAACCGGATGCGTTATGGTTTTTCCCAGTTCAACATCGGTAAAGATTTTTTCGATGACGCTGAAATAATAATATGGATGCTCCGATGAGGCATATTGCGCATAAACCAGAGATTCACCAATAATCTCCTGGGTTGTTGTGTCTTCAAGAACAAAAACATATTCAGCGTTTTCAGGATCATTCAGGTTGGAAAACGATTCATGGCTTTTCCGGAGAATGTGCATCAACGCTTCGGGATCAGGAGGCAGACTGATCAACGACGCCTGCTGCGCCAGGCGGTAAAGAAACTGCAGATCGTCAAAATCGGCGCTTCGAACCCTGAAGGGCATTGTTTCTTCTCTCACCACAATATGATTATGTAGACAAGATATCTCCGATAAGTTTAACGAGATTTTTTCTGCCGACAAAACGAAAACAGGAGATATAGAATACTGCATACCACAGAAAATATCCCCAGTGCAACTGCTGAAGATTCATATCCAGCCCTGGCGATCAGAAATCCCATGACAATCGGACCCAGCACATTTCCCAAGCGCTCCCAAAATCTGAATACCCCCATGCCCGTACCGGCTCCGGCGTTTTTAACCGTATCCGTTTCCGAGATAAGGGCGGCTTGTGAGGAAACTGACAGGCTGTGGCTTACCCCCAACATAACCACAACAAAAAGGGTGGGTCCAAATCCCGAGTAAAAATAATAGGCGATCATGGAAAGCCCCGAGATCACACCACCTGCAAACAAATGGTATTTTCGGTATGCCAATCTGTCGAAATAATTCGAAAATATCGGGCCTAAGAACACCATCGCCAGGCCATAACACATGACGACTCGACCAATACTGGACTGGAGTGTCCCGATCTTTTTCAGATACAGGGGAACAAAATAGATGAGATAGCCGACCAAGATAATTTTTGCCGGAATGGCCTGCAAGAAAACGATCGCTGAAAATTCCCTGTCTTTAATCACGTGCAGTATTTCCGAAAAACCCGATCTTTCCCGGATCACCTGTCCGAGCGGCATTTCATTGCGTTGAAATAAAATGATCACGAAATAAAGCGCCAGAACCGATACGCTGCCGCTGACATAAAATACATTTCCGAATCCGATCCGATCTGCCAACATTCCCCCGATAACCGTCCCGCAGATGCTGCCGCTAAAATAAGCAGCGGCAAAGGCAGCCATTCCCGGAGACCGATTTTCAGCAGATGTATTGTCGATCACAAACCGCTGGCAGCCCATAAAAAACAGCCCAAAGCCTGTCGCAGCCAGGGCTCTGACCATAACAAGCTGATAGAAATCCAGACAAAGCGGTGTGGTCACTAAACCAATGGCATTGAGGAGTCCTCCTGCAATCAGGGGTTTATACCACCCGACTTTGTCGGACCAGTTTCCGGCAAACAGGATACTGATCGCAAATAAGAGCATATAAGCTGAAATCGGAACACCCAGAACAATCTCGCGGGAGATATGCCACGCGGGGTTGTACAGTGTGTTTACATACAAGGGGAAAAATGACGTGCTGAAACTATCGGACATGACGATCAGAAATATCAGGGGGCGGATGTAGATATACGGAATGCGTTTTACGGACACATCCTGTTTTGCCGTTTGCTGATCCTTCAAGGGATCAAAGGCTGACAAAGACAACCGGGATGACAGGGAAAGCAGACGGACATGAAGATCGCTGAATCCGGATTTCAAATCCTCCAGGCTCTGTTGAAGCGTCTTATGCGAAACTCCGTTTGAAGTGGATGCACGGCATGAAAGCAGAGCTGCATCGAGCTTATGAAGATGACGGGTGATATGGGGCAAAATCATCCGGGTTGTTTTCTCGAACCACCGCTGTGCGGCGATAAACGGCCGAATATGGGACAAGTAGGTTTCCAGAAAATAATCAAAGCGGGAAACGATATGATGCAGCTCCGGCATCAGAAGAAATCCCCTGCTGAACAGCGGTTTTAAATTGATTATCGCCTTTTCCATATCGCCGACAACTTTTTCCAGCGGACTGCTGATGCTGAACGCGACAAACAACGAGAGAAACTCAAAAGTGATCAGCAGAGAGGTCAAAATCACGGTGATCATATCCATCAGGATTTCACGGGATTTTGCGACAATGGGTGTTGCCGAAAGCCGCAGGAGAATATTTCCGACCTGTCGACTTTCTTTCTGAAGGAACACCGGGAGCCGGGTATCCATCTGATTCTGAGAAAAACCGGACGGCTTCAGACCCTCAGCCGATACTTCCAAGCCGGGCTGCGAAGAAGAAGTTTCTGAATCCGCAGCAGTTCTCATGGATGAATGATCTGCATGATATAAGACCCGGCCGTCCAGATCGGATATTTCAATGCAATCCAGCTCGGGCGATGCGCTCAGAATATCCTTCAGGGTCTGTTCGATTCGAACCAGCTTGTCCAAAGGGATATTCAGATTCAGTACATATTCAACATCGTTTTTCAGGAATTCGCCCAATTTCTGGCATTTGGCCCGAAGGGTTTCCACATAACTGTTTTGAAAGGAATTGACGTTTTTGATGGTAAAAATGATCTGTCCGGCAACAATCAGAATAACGGCAATGCCAAACACCTTGATCCGCGTGCTGATATTCAGTTTCATGACGTCAATCCCGTTCCAGAGATTCAGGCAACTCTTCTTCGAAACCCATCAGCGCCTGGCCGGCAATGCCGAGCATACCCAGTATCATTTCGGTGCCTTCAAGAAGATCGGTCGCTCCGATGTCATTGACGGCAGAATCCCCTGAAGAAAGCTCATAATTTATTTTAAGCCGCGCATAGATATCCGTACAATCATGAATGGCTGCAATAAGTGCCTGTTTTTCCTGACGCAGGCCTTCAACCTGGTTCAGAGTTTCGCCGGCTTTAAACACGAATTCAGAAAGATGGAAATCGAGTCGATCCAGCTCATTTCTGATTTCACCGATGTTGAGGTCTGCATATCTTATGTCGGGATTCAGGGCCTGCGGCTCATCGGAAACAAAATGCTTCTCCGGTTCGTGATTCGGATCCGGAAAAGTGGATGCCGGCATTTGAAGCCGCTTTTGGATGTCAGAGACCACCGGGGGTAATTTCGGCGGCCAATCCAGCCTGCGGCCGATGCCGATCAAGTCCCTGCGGATAGGCCTTGCAACCAGCATGGCAATAAAAACGATCAGCCCAATGGAGAATGTCAGCATGATGTTCCACAGGATGGCGAGGTTTTCATATGCCATTGCCTTTAGCCGGCCATAAATTACGGCCTGGGGAAAGGAAAAGCTGACAGCGCCGATAATGGTATTGGAGCGGTCTGTCAGTGGAAGAAATGTGACATACGTGTTCCGAATAAGCTGGCTGTGTACCTGATCCGGGCTGGTGAAAGAAGGAAGAGAGGGGCTGAACCGGGTTCCGATTATTTTTGGATTGGAATGATATAAGATCTCACCATCGATATTTCCGACCCCTACATCGGTGATCTCCGGATTTTTAGCCATGACTTCGGACAGGAGCCGTTCCATCCCCTCAAACTTATCCATCGGCTTCCCCAGTCTCAGAGAGATTTCAATCTTTCGTTTTAAATTCTTTCCGGAAACTTCATAAATGGAGATCAGGGAAGAAACATAGATTTTCTCAAAGGAGGCCAGACTCAGAACAGAATTGAGCATCAGGGCTGAAACCAAAATGATCAGGGTTACCAGGAAAATTTTGGTTTGAAATTTCATGGACTGCCCCCGATTAAACCATTTTCTTATGTTGCGAACATCCCAGGTGAGCATAAGCGCTTTGCGCCGCGCGTCTGCCGGATGAGGTTCTCAAAATCATGCCGATTTTCAGCAAATAGGGTTCAACCACATCCACCAGCGTATCGGTTTCTTCCTGAAGGGTTGCGGCAATGGCTTCAATCCCGACCGGACCGCCGTCATAAAAATCAATTACGGTTTTCAGGTAGCGCCTGTCCAGATCCGTAAGCCCTCTTTCATCCACTCCTTCAAGAAGCAATGCCGCATTGACTATGGCTTCCGTAATGGCTCCGTCAGCCCGGACCTGAGCAAAATCCCTCACCCGTTTCAGCAGGCGATTGACAATACGGGGCGTTCCCCGGGATCGCCTCGAAAGTTCCCGAGCCCCGGCTTTATCAATGGCAATATCCAGAAGGGCCGCAGATCTTCTGGTAATCTGAACCAGTTCCGGTTCGCGGTAAAAATCCAGACTCCTGAATATCCCGAATCTGTCCCTTAGCGGTGAAGACAGCAGGCCGACCCGCGTGGTGGCGCCCACCAGACAAAAACGTTCCAGTCGAATGCGATGGCTTCTGGCATGTGCGCCTTTGTCAAACACAAAATCAACCGCAAAATCTTCCATGGCCGGGTATAAAAACTCCTCCACGGCCTTTGGCAAGCGGTGGATCTCATCCACGAACAACACATCCCCTCTGGACAGATGGGTCAGGATACCGATGAGGTCGCCCCCTTTTTCCAAAGCCGGGCCGGATGTCACGGTCAGGGTTCCGCCCATTTCATTGGCGATGATATGGGCAAGTGTGGTCTTTCCCAATCCCGGAGGGCCATGAAACAGGACGTGATCCAGCGGTTCTCTTCGCTTCTTTGCGGCTTCTATCGCGATTTTCAGGGTTTCAACCACTTCCGGCTGACCGACGTATTCGGACAGGCGCTCGGGACGCAGCGACAGCATGTCGTTTTCAATGTCCGCCGGCTGGCAGGTCCCCGCCACGATACCCTGGGTCAATTCAGGAGATTTTTGCATGCCTTCGGTTATTTTGGCGTTCATCTTAGCGGTCATTTTGGCCTGGCACGAAAGACTTCTTCAAGAAGCGCCTCGGGTGTGAGAATCGCGGGATTAAGCGATAAGGTTTCCGTCACCCTGCGTTTGGCATCAACGGGTTTAATCCCGAGTTGTTCGATAAGAATATCCAGAACCGGCTGAATCAGCTCATCCTGCTTAAGCTTCGGCAGGATCGCTGTCATCCCTGGCAAAATAAATTTATCGAGTTTTCCGGCAAGAGATGCAATCATTTTTTGTGCGGTTCGTTTTCCAATTCCCTTAAGTTTCTGCAGCTTATCAATGTCGTTTGCTTCAACGGCGCACGCGATATCATGAACCGGAACCGTCAGTGCCCTGGCAGCTTTCATGGGACCGATGTCTTCAACGGTTATCAGGCGCTGAAAAAATTCTTTTTCTTCATCGGTATTAAACCCGATCAGTACGGGTTTAGGCTGCTTTTCAGTCTGATGAAAGTATATGAATAACGATACGGAGTCCCCGGTTTTTCTTTCCTTTAACGACTCCAGGACAATCGTCGGGAGCAGCACCTCATACCCGATCTGATTGGCCAGAATCAGTATCCGGTCATCATTTTTCTGAAGTATGCTGCCTTCAATATAGCCGATCACGGATAGTTCCTCAATTCGCGATTCCAACATCCATATAACGCAGCAATCCGATCATCGCCAGTCCCAGGGCATCCGAGGCATGATCCGGCTTGATGGGCGCGGTTAAGGACAGCCGGCTGCGAACCGATTTTTCCAGTTGGCTTTTACTGGCATTGCCGTTTCCGGTAAGCACCTGTTTGGCTTCCCGTACCGGTATTTCCTGTATGGGGATGTTTTGAAAAGCGCCTGCCAAAAGAATTACTCCGGACACTTTTCCCAGAATGATGCCGGAGCGGGGAAATTTCTCAAGGGAAAACACATCTTCAACAATCATCATATCCGGCTTTTCGATGGATAATGTATGCAGAATCTGTGAATAAATCTGACTCAGACGGAGGGGCAAGGCAATGCGGGCCGAGGTGTGAATGCTGCCATAAGAATAATTTAAGATGGTTAATCCTTTTCCGGAAACAATTCCAATTCCTGTTGATGCCAAACCAGGATCTATACCGATCACTTTAATCATGGGTCATGGATACCATCCATACGGGCGGGATTAAAATTCTTCAAGTTTTCGTTTGGCAATTTTGGCTTCGTTGCTGGAAGGATATTTGTTGATCAGTTCTTTCAGAATCAGTCGCGCATTGGACTTGTCTCCGAGATTGTAAAATGACAGCCCCTGTTTTAGCAGTGCAAACTGGACCTTATCCCCTTTTGGGTAGTTTTCAATCACTTTCTGGTATTCCAGAATGGCTTTTTCATACCACTTCTGCTGGTAGTAGATTTCTCCAACCCAGAACTGGGCGCTTCCTGCAATGGCGGATTTGGGATACCGTTTGAGAAATTCCTGAAAGCCGGCGCGGGCGGTTTCAAGATCCTTTGCATCGAAATCCTGCTTGGCTTTGGCATAAAGTTCGTTTTCGGACATCTCTTTTGCAGGGGGGATATCGGCTTTTTCCCTGGCAGGGGGTTTTTCCGGAACCGTCTTTGCCGGGGGAGGGGTTGGTTTTTTAACGCCGCCGTCCAGTGCAAGGTATTCTTCTATTCGAAGCAGGCGGTCTTTAATTGAAAGGGAGGTTTGTTCCAGATTATTCACCCTGGTTTCAATGCTGTCACCGGTATCTCCAGAAAGCGAAGTGTTTTGACGATAATTTTTTTCTTCAATTTTTCCATTAAGAAGTTGAATCTGTTCTTGCAGTCTATCGACAGTGGCATAAAGCTCAGCATACTGGGTTCGAAGCTGCTGTTCTTTTTCTATCTGGCTTTTACGGAAATCTTCCATCCGCTGCTGAAACTGATCCCTGGATCGCTCGATATCAGACCCGCGAAGCTCAAGATTCGAAATCCGATTGTCAGTTCTTGAAACCTCCTGACGGGTAGCACATCCAACTCCCAGGAGAACTGATGCATACACAATAAGGCGAAATAAACTGGATCTTTTGACCATACATCCACCCGAGGATAAATAAATGATGGACCCAAACGGGAAAACTAAAAATCCTTTCGCCCGTCTCGATATGAAAATGGCAGGCAACACAGTCTGAAGTGATCACCTGCCATTAAACTTATAACCTAATAAAAATCAATTCGCTCTGATCGGATTATTTAAGAACAAAATGAGCTCTTCGATTTTTTGCCCAAGCTTGCTCGTTGTGGCCAGGATCAAGGGGTTTTTCTTTTCCGTAGCTGATCGTGGTCATTTTGGCAGCCGGAACACCCAGGTTGACCAGGAAGGCTTTTGCGGCTTCCGCACGTCTTTCACCCAGCGCGATGTTGTATGCAACGGTTCCGCGCTCATCACAATGACCTTCGACGGTGGTGGCCGCATCCATGTTACTCTTCATCCAGCCGGCTTTGTCCTTCAGAATGGCCTGGGCAGTGGCATCCAGAACAGCGCTGTCAAAAGCAAAATTGACATCCTGTTTCATGAATTTTTCGCGAGCTGCCAGAGCCGCGCTTTTTGCAGAATCATCCACAGGTGCCGGTGGAGCCACTTTTTTCGAGCTATCATCGGTTTTTGAAACAGCTGCTTCAGGTTTTACAACTTTCTTGGCACATGATGCGGTTAACATCAAACCCGGTACGATAAACAACATTGCTAAAATTACCCAATACTTTCTCTTCATTTTACTTCCTCCTTTTAATAAAAAATTAATTTGTCACACCCGGTGACCATTTGGGTTCTGATTGCTGACCGGGCGCACTCATCAACCTGCGTTGATCCGCCCCGAAAGCAGTCATAACATAAATTCTCGACGTACCTTCCCGCGTAGAGCTGAACGCTATCATGCTGCCATCCGGCGACCACGACGGCGATTCGTTATCTCCCTGACCGCTGGTAAGCTGCATCAGTCCATTGCCATTCACGCCGACCACACAGATATTAAAGCCGTTCCCTTTTGCCAGCGCCGTGTAAACGATTTTATCCCCTTTCGGCGACCATTCCGGCTGCGTGTTGTTGTTTCCCTGAAACGTAACCCGTTCGGCATGTCCGGAATTCATATTCTGAACATAAATCTGAGGCGTTCCGCCCCTTCTGGACACAAAGGCCATTCTACCGCCATCCGGAGAGAAAGTCGGGGAAACATCAATTCCCGGACTATCGGTTAATCTATTAATAACTTTTCCGGTTCCGGTCAATAGATAAATTTCAGGATCTCCAGAAAAAGATAAAGATGCCGCCAGTTCAAACTTCCCGGGAACCCATGCCGGAGATATGCCCATGCCTTTTTTATCCACCACGGATATCCGATTATCAGAAATGTTCTGAATATACAAGTCCGGTTTTCCCTTGGCGTAGGATGTATAGGCCACCCATTTGCCGTCAGTCGACATTGCCGGAGAAAGATTAATACCATGATTATGGGTGATCTGGGTGGGGCTGGAACCATCAAAGTCGCAGCTATACACTTCTTTACCCGCGGAACCTGAGGAAATATACACGATTTTACTCTCGAACAAGCCGGTGCTTCCGGTAAGCAGCCCCATGATCTCATTACAGAATCTGCGAATCATGACACGAAGGTCTTTCACATTCCCGGAATATTTTCTTCCAATCAACTGTCGTTCATTGTAAGTGTCAAAAAGCCGCAATTCCATTTCAATCTGGGAATTGTTCAAGGATATGCCGCCGGTTACCAGAAGTTCGGCGCCGACGGATGTCCAGCCCTTAAATACCGGAGCAGCAACGTCGGCTTTCTGAGCATCCACCAGAAAAGATCCCCTGTCCAGAATTTTAAAATAACCCGTGAATGAGAGTGTCTCCGCAAGCATGTTTGCGCCTGTTTGCGCGGTTTCCTGCTCGGAAGCGTTTCCGGTAACAGGCTTAAAAAGCGGTATGGCTATGGGAACTTTCTTCAATAATGGGTTATTGATATCAATATAGTCGTATTTGTCAGCCCCAAAAGCCATTCCGGTCCACAAAAAAGCAATAAGAATGATTCCCCATATCCGGGGGGAGCGATTGAATACCGGGGTAATTCTGTATCCGGCATTTCCGGAATCCACCATCATGTTAACTCCGTTTCAGTCCTTTAGGTGTAAAAATCAGCCCCAGTTCATAATAGGGGCGCGTATATTCTTTGGGCAGCGGCGGCAGCGGGTTTGATTTTTTGACGGCTTTATACACCGAATCATCAAAATAACTGTTGCCGGATTTTTTTTCAAACCAGATGTCTGTTATTTCACCATTTTGCATAATTTTGATCACGATAACGGACACGAGATCGGTTCGTCCGCCGACAAGCTGTTCATTGAACACCCAGTTGCTTTCAATGTGGTTGGGAACCAGGGACCTGTAAAAATCAATGGGCTGTATGCCAGAGGCACCGGTCCCACCTGTCCCGCCGGTCCCGCCACCGCTGCCACCGCCGCCACCACCACCCGAAGCCTTTCCGGATGCGGGTTCCTTTGATGGAGCCCTGCCAGTTTCCGACTCGGCTTTTTCAACCTTGCTCTTGATACGGTCCAGGGCAGATGCCAGAGGATCCGTGGGTTTGGTTTCCTCCACCTGCTTTTCAATGCGGTTCAGCGCATTTTTGATGGCCTGATTTGATTTAAACGTCTCTTTTTTTAAAGATGTTTTTATTTTCGGCTTTTCATTGGAAAGCGATATGAGATCCGGCGATTTTTCGGGCTCTGGCTTAGGCGGCTGCGGCTTTACAGGCTCCGGTTTAGGCGGCTCCGGAACCGACACTTTCTCGGGTTTCGGCGGCGGCGGTACCGGCTTGGGTTCCTGGACCTCGGGCTTTGCAGGCTTTGGCGCGGGCGGCTCGGGTTTGGATTCCTGAACCTCGGGCTTTAGCTCCGGGGCACCAGGCTTTTCTGATTTGGGCCCCGGTTTTTCCGGCCCGGGATGGCCTGGCTTTCCGATGGAACCGGTAGGTGACATCGTAACCATATCGACCATGATCACGGATGGCACAAATTCTCTATGCGGAGCCAAATCAGGCAAATACGTCAATAGGACAAAAACCAGCACATGAATAGCAAAGGAAGCCGCCGCATACCAACCGATCGAGGCGGTGCTGGTTCCTGAAGAAAGCAACAAACTGGCATGAGCAGATCCACGGGCACGCATTCGCTACTTCTTTTTTTCAGGTTTATTATCCAGCGGTATGGTCACCATTCCCAGCTTATCAATGCCCGCTGCCTTGATCTCCGCCATCACTCGAACAACCGTACCGTAGGGAATGTTTTTGTCGGCCCGAAGATACGCCTCTTTATCCGGTTTTCCTTCAAGAATCTTGGACAGTTTACCGGCGAGGCTATCCAGTGGAACCTGGAAATCGTTGATATAGATCTGGCTGTTGGGATCAATGGTAATGATGAGGTGTTCTTTCTCGGCTGTAAGCGGCGCGGATGTGGTCTCCGGGAGCGCGACATCAACCCCCTGCATCATCATGGGTGCGGTAACCATAAAGATGATCAGCAGAACAAGCATGACATCAACCAGCGGCGTCACATTGATTTCTGACATCAGCCGGTCGTTATTGCCCCCCATGCTCATGGCTTGCTTCCTTTGGCGGACATGATGTCCCGTTCAATGATATTCAAAAAATCCGCTGAAAAGCCCTGAAGCTCTGTCTCAATGATCTTGATCTTCTGCATGAAATAATTAAAGGCGATGACCGATGGAATTGCAGCCGCAAGTCCGGCTGCCGTGGCTATCAAGGCTTCCGAAATTCCCGGAGCCACAACAGCCAGCGTTGCCGATCCTCTGAGGCCAATGCCGTGAAAAGAATTCATGATGCCCCATACCGTTCCGAAAAGCCCGATAAAAGGGGCCGTGTTTCCCGCTGTTGCCAGAAAAGGCACCATCTGGGTGATACGCGTAATTTCGGTATTGCTTGCGCGCCTGAGCGCGCGGGTGACATTATCAATCCCCGCAAAATGGGCGCCCATGGTCAACGCCTCCTGCCCAGGGGCCTGGGGCTTGACAGGTGGCCCGGATTGGCTGACTTTTTTGAGCTCAACGTATCCAATGCGAAACACTTGGGCAATGGGGCTGCTATGAAGCTGCTTGGCCTTGACAAACGCTTCGGAAAGATCCCGGCTTTTCCAGAAATAATCGGTAAACAGCGCCGATTCCTTAAAAGCCCTTCGAATATAGCGATATTTGATAAAAATGATTGCCCACGACATCACCGAGAAAAAAAGCAGCATCAGCAGGACAAAGTTCACCATCAAGCCAGAACTGCTGACCATCTGAATCAAATTAATATCTTGTGGAACCATTGGACGACTGCTCCGATTGTTGGAATATGGATTCAGGAATAACGTATTGCAACATCAAACATCAATTAAAAGATGAATCAATCGCAATCTATTTTTATAATACTTACCGGATAATTATGTCAAGTAATTTCAAGAATTCCCTTGGATACGCCAAATAAGGACGTCATGGCTTTCTTTCATTTTTTTTAATGTGATATCAGCCTTGCTGCATTTTCTCCGCAGATTGCCTGTATTTGCCCATCCGGCAGTCCGGCCTTTTTCATTTCATCGATGTACCGCAAGGGCTTGAGCAGGGGAAAATCACTGCCCAGAAGAATTTTTTCATACCCCAGGGCCGCCGCGGCAACCGGATAAATCGCAGAATCATAGAGAAACGGCGAAGCCGCGGTATCCACATAGACATTCTTCAGGGCTTCCTTAACTTCCTTTTTCAGCAGGTGATAAAATGGCAGCCCCCCCCCCCAGTGCGCAAGAATAATCACATTGTGCGGAAAGCGCCGCACCATTTGGTAAATCTCGGAGAGCGTCATCGGGGCTTTGCCGGGATACGCGTGGCCGATCGGTTCATTGGTATGGATCAATACGGGGAGGCGACTTTCCGCACAGAGAGACATGATCGGAGAAAGCGCATTTAAAACCGGCTCGTCGATTCCCGATTGATAGAAGGCCAGCTCTCCGACGCCTTTCAGCCCCCCCTGAATGCATCGGTCAACCTCTTTTGCCGCAGCAGGGTGCGATGGATTCAGGCAGCAGAATCCGATCAACCGATCCGGATGGGCCTGAACCATTTCCAGTATGTAATCGTTTTGAAATTGCGCAGTTTCAAACCGGTTCCAGGGAAAACCAAACACCACGGATTTGTCGATTCCCTGCGCGTCCATGCTGGAAATCAATTCTGTGGCACCCACCAGCCTGGATTTGGGAGAATCATACAGCAGCCTGAACTCAGGTTCATCCGGAAAATATTTTTCCCGATGCTCGCGGATGTCTTTTGGAAAAATATGAGTGTGAATATCGATGATCATGGTATCCTCAATTTAATTGTTTTGCCTTTTCAACAACGCTTGCGGCATTTAACCCGTCTCCTGAAAGAACAATCTCATGTGTTTTCTGAATCTGTAATTCGGGATTGTTTTTTTGTCAACAGGTATACCAGGAGCACGAATCGTGTTGATACGGGCTGTTAATGCTGATATTATTAAAAATGCCGTCACAATGAACCGCAAATTGATTTTTTGTAAAACCGCCTTATCATACCACACAGCGTTGGCTTAATCGGAGACAATCCTTATGACAATTCTGAAATGGAACGAAAAATACGAAGAACAATTAATGAAAACCCACTGTTTCCCGGCTTATCTGAATCACCGTCATGAGCATCGAACAATGACCCAAAAAGTATCAGAGCTTCAAGAACAGTTCAATGCGGGAAACATCGCCACCACCATTGATACCATGAATTTTTTGCGCGAATGGTTGGACCGGCACATCATGGAAACAGATAAAAAATATTCAGGCTTTTTAAATAGCAAATGCATTATATAATCATTTAGATTGAAAAAAGAACATTTTTATGATCAAGAAAGAGGATATGAAATGAAAATTGCGTTCCCAACCCAACAGAATTTCGGCCTGGAAAGCCCTTTGTTCAACCATTTTGGATCCGCTGTTTTTTTTATTATTGCGGATTCGGAGTCGGGCAATTTTGAAACCGTGGTTAATCCGGACAGAGACCATGTTCATGGACAGTGTCAGCCGCTGAAGGCACTGAACGGAAAACCCGTTGACGCCATTGTGGTCGGCGGCATCGGCAAAGGTGCGCTTCAAAAACTGCTGGCTGGCAATATCAAGGTTTACCGGGGTGTCGAGGGCAGCGTTTCGGAAAACCTGGAGCGGATCAAATCCGGTAAACTGATTGATTTCAGCATGGATCTCACCTGTTCCGGACACGGCCCCGATGGCCAGTGCATTCATTAAATGCAGATCAGTGCCTATCAGCAAGAGCAGCATGAAGCCATTTCTCTGGCGACAACGCATCTGGATACGCTGGCCCCGGACCGGATCGAAACCCTGAAAACCGCTTTCCATGAATATCTGATGTTCCGGGATGAGGTGGATGCTTTTTTGAATACTTATTTTGCATCCACCTGCACGCAAAAATGCTTTCAAAGCAGCCTCAGCGCCTGCTGTTCCCGGGAAGGCATCATCACGTTTTTTGCGGATATCGTGATAAACACCTTGCTTTCCACTTCGGATGAACGAAAACTCCTGTTGACGGCTCTCCAAAAACCGAATGCCGGTCCCAAATGCGTTTATTTGGGACCGCAAGGCTGCCTGTGGCGGATCAAGCCAATTGTCTGCCAGATGTTTCTCTGCGATGCGGCAATGGAGCGGATTTTTTCGGACCATCCTTTGGCGGAATCCGCCTGGAATGTTTTAAAAAATCGTGAAAAACAGTTTACCTGGCCGGATAAAAAAATCCTTTTTGATGATCTGGAAGCGTTTTTCATAAACGCCGGATATAGTTCTTCCCTCATGTACCTGCACAACAGCCCCGGTCTTCTGCTGGTCAAGAAACGGGCCGGCTTATAACCCTTCATAAACTCATGCCAGTTACAAAACCGCTTCTGATAACGATCGGAAAGAACATTCGGCTTGAAGGGATTCCAGATCCTCTCGACAGGCTTTTGAGAAATCAACTGGAAATTCCAAATCCTAAATGGCTGGAAAATGAACGCATGGGAAGGTGGAACCGGCAAACCCCCAAGACGCTCTGCTTTTATACCCGAACGCCCGACGGCGGTCTGATCCTGCCGCGCGGAACCATGGGGCATCTGATCCGCCGCTGCAAAAACGACGGCATTGAATACCGGATTGACGATCACAGACGGTGTCTTCCACTTCTTGATTTTACCTTTACCGGAATGCTGAAACCGTTTCAGAAAGACGCGGTCGATGCCCTGATGCCAAAACATTTCGGCACCTTGTCCGCGCCGACCGGAAGCGGTAAAACCATCATGGCCATGGCCATGATTGCCGACCGGCGCCAACCGACCCTGATCATTGTGCATACGCAGGATCTGGCCGATCAGTGGATGTGCCGCATCGAAAGCTTTTTAAATATTCCGGAAGCAAACGTGGGACGGATCGGCGGCGGTAAAAAGAAGATCGGCACGCACATCACCATTGCCCTGGTTCAATCGCTGTATAAATGCGCCGAGGAAATCGCGCCAGGAATCGGGTTTCTGATTGTCGATGAATGCCACCGGTGCCCCAGCCGGACATTTACCGAAGCCGTCTTGCTGTTTGACTCAAAATACATGCTGGGACTGTCCGCCACGCCCTGGCGCAGGGACAATCTGTCCAAATTGATCTTCTGGCATTTGGGAGATGTTCAGTATTCGATCGACAAGAATCTGCTGGTGGATTCCGGCGATATTCTACCCGCACAGATTTTGGTGCGTCCAACCGAGTTCAAGGCCCATCATGATCCGGCAAAGGCTTACAGCAAAATGCTGGCGGAGCTGACCACGGACGACCCGCGAAACCGCCTGATCGCCTCGGACGTGGCCATAGAGGCGGAAAAGACAGACGGCATCTGCCTGGTATTATCAGACCGGAAACAGCACTGCGAAACCCTGAAGGCCATCCTGACCTTTCGCCATAAAATCGCGGCTGAACTGCTGACCGGGGATGTGGATGCCGGAAAAAGGGCGCAAATTCTGAAAGCGCTGGCCGATGGAAACATCAAAGTCCTGATCGCAACCGGTCAACTCCTTGGCGAGGGATTTGACTGCCCGAACCTGTCTTCTTTATTTCTGACAACCCCTATCCGTTTCAGTGGCAGGGTGATTCAATATATCGGCCGGGTGCTTCGCCCGGCACCCGGTAAACACCAGGCGCGTATCTTTGATTATGTGGACGAACATGTCGGCGTCCTCAAGGCAGCAGCCGGCGCCAGACAGAACGTGTACCAGGGTGAAAGCTGTCGCTGATAGCCATCCGCGATGCCATTTCCTATTCCCTGACCCCTGTGAACCGTTATGTTAGAACTTGCCATGCCGGACGATTTCGCCATCGGTCAGATAGATGACTTCCTCGGCGATATTGGTGGCATGATCGGCAATCCGCTCGATATGACGCGAAATCAGGAACATGTTGATCAGGACGCCCACATTCTCCGGCGTCTCAAGGATGGATGACTTCAGCTCTTCATAGGCATGCCGGACATAGGCATCCACCTCGTCATCCTGAAGACAGACTTTAAACGCCATATCCGTATCGAGCTGTACCATGGCATCCAGGCTCATTTTGAGCATGTTTCTGGCTTTTTCCGCCATCACCGCATAATCAAAGATGAATTTACAGGCTTTATCCTTGGAAATGGTTTTGATACGATAAGCGATATTGACGGTTTCATCGGCGATTCTCTCCAGATCGTTGTTGATCTTGATCACGCCCACTAAAAACCTCAGATCCACGGCCACCGGCTGATGCAGGGCCAGCACCTTGAGGCATTCTTCCTCGATATCCACTTCCATTTCATCGATTTCATAATCCATGCTGACAATCTGTTCGGCGATGTCCGCATTTCGGCTTTCAATGCTTTTGATGGCCAGCCGTACCCGGTCTTCCACCAGAGCGCCCAGGCTCAAGATGCTTTTTTTGATTTTTTCAAGTTCTCTTTGGAGATGTTTTGCCATAATAACCTCTGATCAGCCGAAACGGCCGGTGATGTAGTCTTCCGTTTGTTTGAGACGGGGACGAGTAAAAAGGGTATCGGTTTCGTCCATTTCAATGAGTTTTCCGATGTAAAAGAATGCTGTCATATCCGATACTCTTGCGGCCTGTTGCATGCTGTGCGTGACAATGATGATCGTATAGTTTTCCTTGAGCTCCCCGATCAAGTCCTCGATTTTCTGGGTGGCTATCGGATCCAGGGCGGATGCGGGTTCATCCATCAAGAGAATTTCAGGTTCAACAGCCAGTGCTCTGGCAATACACAGACGCTGCTGCTGACCGCCGGAAAGCCCCAGGGCCGATTCATGCATCCGGTCCTTGACCTCGTCCCAGAGCGCCGATCTTTTAAGACTTTCCTCGACCCGGCTTTCGATGAAAGCTTTATCCTTTACCCCGTTGACCTTCAGGCCATACGCCACGTTTTCAAAAATGTTTTTGGGAAAGGGGTTGGGTTTTTGAAAAACCATGCCCACCCGTCGGCGCAACATGACCACATCCACGGAAGGGTCATTGATATTGAAATCATCCAGAGTAATTTCGCCCTCGACGCGGCTGGTGGGAATCAAGTCGTTCATCCGGTTCAAACATCGCAGGAATGTGCTTTTCCCGCAGCCCGAAGGTCCGATCAGCGCGGTTACCTGAGATGGTTTTACGTCCAGTGAAATATCATAAAGCGCCTGAGCATTGCCATAAAAGAAATTCAAATGCCTGGCACGGAGCTTAAAATTTTCGGTCATGATCCCTCTTTATTTCATCCTTTTTCGAAGCCTGGCTCGCCAGACGATAGCCACAAGATTCATCCCCAGAACCATGACGATCAACACCAGCGCTGTGCCGTACTGAAGCGGGCGGGTGGCTTCAATGTTTGTTCCGGCAGTCGCCAGAACATAGATATGATACGGCAGCGCCATGATTTTGCTGAATGGCGACGTCGGAAGCGACGGGGTGAAAAACACCGCAGCCGTAAACATGATCGGCGCCGTTTCTCCGGCGGCCCGACTGAGTCCCAGAATCGCGCCCGTCAGAATGCCCGGAAGGGCGGCCGGAAGCACCACCCGGTAAATGGTCTGCCATTTGGTGGCGCCAAGGGCCAGAGAAGCCTCCCGGTAAGTATTGGGCACGGATTTCAGCGCTTCCTCGGTTGAGCCGATGATGACCGGCAGTGTCAGCGCCGCAAGAGTCAATACCCCGGCCAGAATGCTCTCGCCCATTCCCATCCAGATCACGAAAAAAGCCAGGCCGAACAGACCGAAAACAACGGACGGCACGCCGGCAAGGTTGCTGATGCCAAGGCGGATCAGCCGAAGCATCCGCCCGGGACGGGCGTATTCATTGAGATAAATGGCGGATGCAACGCCAATGGGCAATGCGACGACAATGGCCCCGATGCCGAGACAGAGTGTTCCCACAATGCAGGGCAGGATGCCGCCTTTTGTCATGGAATCCGTCGGCGCCTGGGTCAAAAACTCCCAGGTAATGGCCTTCCAGCCTTTCCCCGCGATAAAAAAAACGATCACAAACAATCCGATGCCGTTGATGAGCGCCGCTATCCGAAACAGCATGAACAAAACCTGCTGAATGCGTTTTCGGCGCGCATGAACCCGCTCGAAGGAGGATTCCAGGATATTGTTTTTCTTCCCGGGCAAATGGGTTCGGACGGAATATTTCCCGGCGGCTCCGGATTGGGAATTTATCAGAATTTGTGTTTCTTCCATCAAAGCGATGCCTCTCCTGTCTGACGGTATTTATGCGCAATCTGGTCTGCGATGATGTTAAACAGCAGCGTGAACAAAAACAGGACCATACCGGTTGCAAACAGCGCGTAATAATGATCCCCGCGAAACGAGGCCTCCGCCATTTCCGCGGCGATGCTGGCCGGCATGGGCCGCACGGGATCCATGAGCGATGAGGGAATCATGGCCGCGCCCCCGGCCACCATCAGAACCACCATGGTCTCGCCGATGGCCCTGGACATCCCCAGAATGATCGCCGTGCTGATACCGGAAATCGAAGCCGGCAGAATGACCCGGATCAGGGTTTCCCAGTGCGTGGCTCCCAAAGCCAGAGAGCCTTCTTTTAACGCAACGGGCACGCTGTAAATGGCATCCTCGGAAAGGCTGCATATCGTGGGAACGGACATGAAGGATAGCATGAGCGCCGCATTAAAGAGATTCAGTCCGGTTGGAATGCCAAAGGTGTTCTGAAGAAACGGCGCCACTACAACCATGCCGAAAAATCCGATCACCACGGAAGGAAGGGCGGCCAGAAGCTCCACAACGGGCTTCATGATTTCGGCCACGCGTTTATGGGCCAGTTCAGCCAGATAAATTGCCGTCATGACGCCCAGCGGGATGGCAATCATCGCGGAAACCAGTGTTACGGCAAGGGATGCCACGATCAGAGGGAAAATGCCAAAATCCGGCGGATCCGCAGTGGGATACCAGTATGTGCCAAATAAAAATTTGAACACAGTAACTTTCTTAAAAATCGGCAGTCCTTCCGCAAATAAAAAAATCATGATCATGGTCAAAATGGCGATGGATGCCAGGGCCACACTCAAAAAGAAGATGCGCACCCATTGGTCGGTTTTTTGGCGAGCGTTTGTCATAGGTATTATTTCAATGCCTTGGTTTGAAATCTGATAAAAAACCAGGCTGAAGACGGAAGAATCGTTTATTAACCCTCAAAAGCCTCCGGTCTTCAACCTAATTCAACTTTTTATCTTAAAGGAATGAACCCTTCTTCCTCAACTAGCTTTTGACCCTTGTCGCTCATCACAAAGTCCAGGAAGTTTTTGACATCCCCGGCGGCCGGAACCGGTGTGTACATATAGAGCGGTCTGCTGATCGGATATGTCTTGTTCAAAGTGGTTTCCTTGGAACCGACAATGCCGTTGGCGGTAAGCGCCTTCACACTTTTGTCTAAATATCCCAACCCGATATAGCCGATGGCGTTGGGATTATTTGTAACCGACTGAACCACAGCGCCATTGGATGCCTGGAGCAGGGCTCCGGGATAAACACGCGCTTTTTTCATGACTTTTTCTTCCCAAACTTCATAGGTTCCGGAAGACGTATCCCGGGAGACAATCACGATCGGTTTGTCGGCCCCGCCGATTTCTTTCCAGTTCTTGATTTCTCCTGTATAAATACCCTTCAACTGATCCAGGGTGATGTTCTTAAGCGGATTTGTTGAATGGACAACCGGTATGATACAATCAAACGAAACTATGAACTCAACGGGGTTTGAGCCTTTTGCTTTAGCCTGCTCGATTTCTTTAGCCTCGATCGCACGTGAGGAATCGGCGATGTCCGTGGTTTTGTCGATCAGGGCTTTAATGCCGTTTCCGGAGCCGCCGCCGGAAATGGAAATCTTCACATCCGGATGCTCTTTCATAAATGCTTCGGCAGTTTTCTGTGCAATCGGAAGCACGGTCGTGGACCCGTTGATGGATACGTTTCCGGCATGCGCCAAACTAGTCGAAAATACCATCGCCAATGACATGATACCAGTGATCCAATTCATTTTTTTCATTTTTTCCTCCATACTTTTTTATTAAATATTTATTCCAAAAATAGATTTCAGATTCCCGCACGGGTAAAGAAATCTTTCATTTGTCATAAAGTATAAGGAAAGTTTGTTAGAAAATGATTAGGCGTTTATAAAATTTTTTTGAGGAATATGAATAACAAACTCACTGCCTTTCCCCGGAGAGCTTTCCACGGTAATCCTTCCTGAGTGGGCATTAACGATATGCTTGACTATCGCAAGGCCCAGGCCGGTTCCCCCCAGTTTTCGGCTTCGGGAGGGATCCGCGCGGTAAAACCGTTCAAATAGCCGCGGAAGGTGTTCTGCGGCAATTCCGATGCCATGGTCTCGAAACGAGATGACAACCTCGGCATCAGTTTGCCGGGCCTCAACTTCAATGCTGCTTCCCGGCCCGCTGTATTTGACGGCATTATCCAGAAGATTCACAAATGCCTGTTCGATCAGCGCAGGGTTGAGATTTATCGAAAGCGTTTCTTCGCAGGACAGCATGATTTGTATCGCTTTATCATCGGCCATTGGCTGGCAGACCTGGCGGGCGGACTTCAGGATCGGCAGCAGCGGACGATTTTCCAGAAGAATTTCCTTCTTATTCGTTTTCTGCTCGATAAGGGACAGCTTCATCAAGTCGTCGATGATGGCATGCAGGCGGTTGGTGTGTTTTTCGATGATTCCGAGGAACCGGGCCGCTTCTTCCGGGCGGTTCAGCGCGCCTGTCTTGAGCGTTTCCACGAAACCCTTAATCGCTGTCAGCGGTGTTTTAATTTCATGCGAAACATTTGCTGCAAAATCCTTTCGCATGTTTTCAAGGCGCCTTAACCGGGTCACGTCATTTAAGACAATCAGAATCCCGATGCGTTCCCCTCTGGCATTTTTCAGCGCGCTGCTACGCGCTTCCAATACCACCTCGCCACTGATGTAAAAAAACAGATCTTCCTCGCGAGGCGTGTCATCGCGAAACGCCAGCCTGATGAAGCGGTGAAAATCCGGGTTTCGGATGGCTTCCTGAACACTCCGGTTGATCAGCTCGGAGGGCTTGCGGGAAAACATCCGGGCCGCGGTATGATTAATGCTGATGATCGTCTCTTCCAGATCAAGGGCCATGACCCCTTCGGTCATGCTGGAGAGGACCGCCTCAAACTCGTTTTTCTGGCGAATGATCATCTGCATGCGCTCATCCAGACTTGCCGCCATATCGTTCATGGTCCTTGACAGGAGTTCGGTTTCTTTTGATGCAAAGACCGGCAGCCGGTGGGATAACTGCCCATTGGCAAAATATTCGGCGCCTTCACGGATTATTTCCAGCGGCCGGCTGACGCGCCGTGAAAACAGAAGACTTGCGCCGGTTGCCAGAAACGCAACCACGATTCCCCCAAGAGATATGTGCCGGTGAATTTTTTCCATTTGTCTGTCAATCGCGCTGACACTGACCGAAGCCCTCAATACACCGATGTACTTTTTACCTTCAAGCAATGGAACAGCCAGATACATCATGGGCTCGCGAAGGGTATTGCTGTACCGGGTGAAAACGCCGGTTTCCCCGGACATCGCTTTCACAAACTCCGGCCGGTCGGAATGATTCTCCATGGTATTCGGGTCGGCTTCCGAATCACCCAGTACTCTTCCCGAAGACAACATCACGGTAATCCGCGTTTCGGAGCATTGTCCTGCCCGCTTGCACAAAATATTGATGTTTTTCCAATCTTCCGCCAGAAGATAACCCGTCATCTGGTCTTTCAGGAGATTGGCCCTGGCCTCAAGATTGGTGGCCGTCTGGTCCATAAAAAAACGGCGCATCGAAAAGTCGGCGTACCAGCTTACCGCCAGAAGCGGAATCAGCACAATCAGCAGAAACGGCGGATACAGTTTCCAAAACAGGGGGAAGCGTTTTCTCATGAATTTTCCTTGAACCGATAGCCCACGCTGCGCACGGTTTCGATATAATGCCCGCAGGAAGGCCCCAGCTTTTTTCGAAGCCCGACAATCTGAACATCCACGCTACGCTCGGTTACCGGGTAATTGTCCCCCCGGACCGCATCCACGATCTGGGAGCGGGTAAATACCCAGCCCGGACGCCTGCAGAGCATCACCAGAATCTGAAATTCAGAAAAAGAAAGCTCAACCGCTTCCCCGCAGACTTCAACCCGGCGGCGTCCCGGATCAATCGAGATATCGCCCCGGCACAGGATGTCTTTTTCCGACGGTTCGCTTTTACGCCGAAGCACCGCGCTGATTCTGGCGCCAAGGATTTTAGGGCTGAAGGGTTTGGTGACATAATCGTCAGCCAGCTCCAGCCCGGAGACGATATCGGGCTCTTCACTTTTGGCGGTCAGCATGATGATGGGAATATTCAGGAATTTCGGATCCGATCTCAGCATTTCCGCAACCTTGATCCCGCTGATTCCCGGAAGCATGATATCCAGAACCACCAGGTCAAACGGTTCGGAACGGATCAGCCGGATAGCGTCTTCTCCCGACCCGGTACAACTGACACGGTAGCCTTCCGCCGTCAAGTTATATCGGACCAGCTCTGCGATATCTTCCTCATCATCTACTACCAGAATTCGTGACGTGTCCATGATTCGCTTCCATTAAGGGATGGGTTATTCTGAAAAGTCTTCTTTAAAAGGCCACGGTTTTGATGAACCCGTAAAAGGATGAAGCGCAACGCGGATATTGGATTTTTACGCAGCCATCGATTTTGATTATGCATGATATACAAGGTCATGATAGGGGTCAAGCCTTGCATTTCGTCTAACCAACTTTTAGCACTTCTCTAATATTCTGCTAACATAAAGCTGGCATAAAGGAAACCAGCACCTGGCAATCCATGCGCCGCATGGTCATCCTCTTGAAAGCTACTTTTATGGTCCTTCCATCTGATAACATCCGGCGCCCGTATTTGCAACTTCCGGGATTTTCCGGCTGAACGGTTGAAAAAGAAGAATATTATCCACATGATGACACCCTCTCCTGCGTTCCTTTATGATTCCGGTTACTGGCAACGGGCATTTCAGATGAACCCCGCTTCACCGGGTAATTCCCTGGAAAACATGCCCTTTGCCCCCGGCGATGCGGCAGCCGGGGTCGAGAATGAACTGCAAACCGCTGTAATCGGCAACAGTGCCACCGTAGACCTGCCCATATCCATCCGGGAATCCGATTTTTTCAAAAACATCCGAAAACGCGTCCATTCCGGGGAAAGCACCGGCAAACCGGCTTCTGAGCTGGAAAAATATCTGGATGACGGACATGACGGCGTATGGGAAAACAGTTGGGTCCGGTTTCCCCGTCCGTTACTGAGCCGTTATGCCCAGCAGGTGCTGGATACCGATCTGCTGTCGGACAAACGCTGTCCGCAAAGCCGGCAGCGCACGGATGTATCCCGTTTCGTGTATTCGCATCGGCAGGAGGAATGGCTTCGCATACCGGTCAGTTACCTGATCAAATTAAGTCTGGCCGATGTGATTGGCCGATGCGGCAGAAAAACGCCGCGGATTCTGTCCATCGGGGAAAAGCTGATGAAGCATTTTTTAAGCGACAACACCTCACCGGAAACCTATTCATTCCAGCCCGTTCAGCTTTCCCTGAAAACAGGCATGGGGCAGGAATCGGCCCGTGAAACCCTGAAACGCTATCTGCTCACCCATCTTCTGGTTGAATACGGAAATCAGCAATTTCAACTGCGGCTGAATGGGCAGGAGACGCAAATTTATTTTGCCCCGCACCCTCCCCATCGCCTCAGGCAGCTTAACGATATGATTCCGGATGCCGTTTATCGCCAGTTGTTCATGAATCCCTGCCTGTCCGGATGGGATCAGGGCGAAGAAAAACACCAGTATATGCATCTATGCCATCAGGTATTGTCTCGAAGCCAGCTTAATGCCGTGACCAAACTGAAGGATGCGGGCATCATCACGTCCAATCTGGTGGTAATGCCCAATATGTCCAATATCAGCCTGGCCAACAACGGTACACATATCAGCCTGAGCAGCGAAAAAATGGGCCGGATGATGGCCGACCCATCGTCCGGATTCGGGGCGGTTGAGGAAAAATATTTCGGGGATCTGGTCATCAAAATCGTCGAACATTTTCTTCCCCTGTTTGTCAACACCTATTCAGCAGACCCCTACCGGATGGATTTCTGGGATTTTCATCCGGAAAAGGCTTTGGGATTTCTGGCCCATGAACTGGATTATACCCATTTAAGAATGCTCTGGCGGCGATGGAAAAAAAAGGCAAAGCTGAAAGCTTTCGGATATCCCTTGACTCCGATGGGACCGATGAAACTGGACCAGGCCATCAGCCGGATTTTGGGACTGAAAGGCGATCTGGTGCCGGATTTCCGGCTGATCGATTATCTGGTATGCCTGCTGAGCACCGAACAGAGCCCGGCCCTGAACGGGCAGGAAGGAAACGATATCCGGTTACGGCAGAATCTGGCGAACATGGGGGTTTTTGACCAGCGAATGGCGCTGTATCTGTTTTATCGGCTCCGGCAGTATCAATCCATGGGTTTTTCGGGTTTCGAAGGCCGCTATTACAGTCTGTTTCACCGTTTTATGAAAGACATGGGACCGGCCGTCAGTCTTCAACAACTGATCACCGCGTTTGCCTGTCAATCGATTATCGACCAGAAGATCACCCACCGGCATATTCCCGACAGCCCGGTTGTGGAAAGTGAACGCCGTCAGATTCTCTTTGGCGCCGCCATCGGGATCCCCACGTTTTTTGTGCAGAAACATACGCCCAATGTCTTGATGCAGTCGATACTGAAAGAAGTGGAAAACACCCGGCAAAGCAGACGTTATCCGGGATACATCCGCATTCACAACAGGGAATATCGAAAGGCGCTGGTGAAAATTCTCCGAAGAGATGCGGCCGGACTGATTGAGATGATGCAGATGGAGGAAGCGATCGATGATCTCGAAAATAGAATTATGGACCCGGATCACCATGCCGCCTCCGGAAGATTGACTCAAGGTGTTCTGGATCATGCCGGCGCCAGGACGCCCTTCCAATTGAACGGAGCCGAATTCAACCAAGCTGCTGAAACTTTTTACCGCACAACGCTTCGAAAACAGCATCTTGAAGAAGCACTGGCCGCCTTATCCGAAGCATGCAAAAAGCTGGACCAGCCGGATCACGATGAACTGAAAACAGCCGTTTCACAGGCCATTCATCAGAAATCGGCCGCCGAATTTCTGGCCGGTGTTCATGACGATGTGCTAAGCGACCGGATCCGGCTCGGCGACCTGACGTCTCTTATCCATATTCTGATTCTGCTGGCCCGGCCAGAGATGACTGAAAAGGAATCATCGCTGCCATGAATTTTGACACCCACCAATATATTATCCGGAAAACCGGATCGGTTCAAACCGAAACCCTGTGCGCCGATCCCCTGATTGCCTGGATGTACTGCAACGCGCGGGAAAAAGCACACTGGCTGTTCAATGCCCTGATCTCCCGCGAATTCTCAAAAGTGCTGGCGTGGTTGCATTATGACGTGCGCCACGATCTGACAAGAAAACAGATCGCCCGTATTTTGCAAGAACTTGGCATTAATTCCAAAGAAATTGCAGACGATGTGTCATGCTACCGGTGCCTGCGGGATATCTTCGAACGAAAAATCCGATATGCGGACTTCAGACCCATGCCGGATTCACCGGATGCTATCGTGTCCCCGGCGGACGCCCGGATCTTGATCGGATCATTTTCAACGACATCCGCGGTGTTCATCAAGGAAAAATTTTTCGATTATGCCGAGCTGATCGGCAGGGACCGGCACAACTGGTTATCCCGGTTTGAACATGGCGATTTTGCGGTGTTTCGACTGACGCCGGATCAATATCATTACAATCATGTACCGGTATCCGGAGTTGTTGCCGACCATTACGAGATACCCGGCCGCTATCACTCCTGCAACCCCGGAGCCATGGTCCGCACGGTCACTCCCCTATCGAAAAACCGGCGCATCATTACCGTCATCGATACCGATACCGACACCGGAACCCGCATCGGAAGCGTGGCCATGATCGAGGTCGTGGCCATGATGATCGGCGATATCGTGCAGTGTTACAGCGATATCGCTTATGATGACCCAAGGGGAGTTACAAAGGGGATGTCACTGAAAAAAGGCCAACCCAAAAGCCTGTTTCGACCGGGAAGTTCAACAACCGTGTTGATTTTTGAAAAAAACCGCATTCGATTTTCCGAGGACCTGATGCGAAACATGTTCCGACGGGATATTTCCAGCCGGTTCTCTCAGGGATTCGGCATTCCTTTGGTGGAAACCGATGTCCGTGTGAGATCGGAAATCGGGCGGCGTATATTTTGACTTTTTACGAGTTTATTAAATTTAGAAAAGGAGGATGTTATGCATCATCTGATGTTTGTGTGTGTTCTGGCCCTGCTGTTCATAATCCTGATGCGGTGGGGATTCTTGCATCTGCCGGAAGAAAAATGGCAGATACTGGCCTCCGTTCCCCGGCACAAACACAGTGCCGCCACGTGGAACGGCATCAATTTTACGTTTTACGGGCTTTTTACCGCCGGCGCCTATACCTTTGCAACCGCCATTCTGGTCATCCTGCTGGAATCCGTGAATATTCCCTTGTCCGGGCTGTCGATCCTGATTGTCTGTGTTCTTGGGACCTGCGTACCCGCTTCCCGACTGATTGCCCGGATCGTGGAAAAAAAATCCAGTACATTCACGGTCAGCGGCGCCTCTTTTACCGGCATTGCGCTGACGCCGCTGATTGTTGTCGCCATCAACCATTTCATCGGCAACCACATGGGATTTCATCTGCCGGTCATCTGCGTCATGGCCGGCCTGGCAACGGCCTATGCATTCGGCGAGGGAATTGGCAGACTGGCCTGCATCAGCTTCGGATGCTGTTATGGCAAGTGTCTTTCGGAATGTCCACCCTGGATGCAGCGGTTCATGAAGAACGTCTGTTTCGTATTTTCCGGCAAAACCAAGAAAATAGCCTATGCGCATGGACTGGACGGTCAGAAGGTGATTCCGGTTCAGGCCCTCACCAGTCTGATTTTCTGCGCTTCGGGACTGATCAGTGTTTATCTGTTTCTGGAAGGATATTATCGGAGCGCCTTTCTTCAGGCCGTTATCGTTACACAAATCTGGCGTTTCGTGTCCGAGCTTATGCGGGCGGACTACAGAGGAGAGGGAAAAATTTCCGTGTATCAGATACTCTCCGGCATATCGGTTGGGCTGGCAGTGGTCTTCTGCCGGGTATTTCCCGTGGACATGCTGTTTGCCGGTGACATCCGGACCGGACTGGCCACCATGTGGGATCCGTTTGTCATCATTTTATTACAAATCATCTTCGTATCGATTTTCATTTACACGGGAAGAAGTCAGGTAACCGCCTCCATAACCATGTTTTACGTGGTGAAAAACCGGATATAGGGATCTGATCGACCGGATTGTCGTTACCCAAAAGGATACGAACATGTCTTCATTTATTCGAAAACCCGCCAATGGCTGGCGGGCGATGAACAGTATTTTCTGCGCCAGACCCTGTCCACCCCATGCCTGAATGTGCTCGAATCCTGCCAGGGCAGCACGGTTACGGATATTCAGGGCCGGCAGTATCTGGATTTTCATGGCAATAACGTTCATCAGGTCGGTTTCGGCAATCCGGCGGTTATTGCCGCCATTATCGAACAGTTGAAAACGCTCTCTTTTTGTACCCGGCGATATACCAATATTCCGGCCATTTCCCTGGCCCGAAAGCTCGCCTCCCTTGCTCCCGGCAATCTGAACAAGGTGTTGTTCGCACCGGGAGGCACAACGGCTGTCGGCATGGCCATGAAACTGGCTCGCGTGGCAACCGGCCGCTTTAAAACCATCTCCATGTGGGGCGCATTTCACGGGGCATCGCTGGATACCATTTCCATCAGCGGCGAGTCCCTGTTTCGGAAAGATATCGGCCCCCTGCTGCCGGGGACGGAACACGTGCCGCCGGCGGATCCGTATCACTGCCTGTGGGACCCACGGGGCAGATGCGAGGCCTGCGGGTTAAAATGCGCCGGTTATGTCGCGTATGTCCTGGAAAAAGAAAAAGATATTTCAGCCGTCATCGCGGAACCCATTCGCAGTACGTCCGTAAATCCGCCCCCGGCCGGCTATTGGAAGGAAATCCGAAAGGCCTGCGACCGCTATGGCACCCTGCTGATTTTTGATGAAACCGCCATTGGACTGGGAAGAACCGGCAGGATGTTCGCCGCGGAACTTTACGATGTGGAACCGGATATCATCATTCTGGGGAAAGGTCTGGGGGGTGGCATTTTCCCCCTGGCAGCCATACTTGCCAGAGAGGATCTGGACATTGCGGCGGAATCCGCTCTGGGCCATTACACCCATGAAAAAAATCCCGTTGCCTGTGCCGCCGGACTGGCAGCGCTTGATGTCATTGAAGGCAACGGTCTGGTTTCACAGGCGGAAAAACTGGGCCGCTATGCCCTGGATCGTCTTCACGCACTCATGGCAACCCATCCTTTGATCGGCGATGTTCGCGGACAGGGACTGCTGTTTGGCGCAGAGCTGGTTCGAAACCGGGAAAGCAAGATTCCCGCCGAAATCGAAGCTGACCAGGTCATGTACGCCTGCCTGAAGCGGGGACTCAGCTTTAAGGTCTCACAGGGCAGTTTTCTGACGTTGACCCCGCCTTTGACCGTGCTGCGCACCGAACTGGATCAGGCCATCGATACGCTGGATGCGGTATTGTCCGAAGTGGAAAATGAGGCCGGATAGGATCTCGAAGTTTATTTGAAATGGAGGCAATCATGAATATGGATCATTTCCCGGATAACCCGTATCTGCTCCTGACACCCGGCCCCTTGAGCACCACAAAAAGCGTGAAAGGGGCCATGCTTCGGGACTGGTGCACTTGGGATGATGACTATAACCGGATCGTCCAACAGATCCGCAACGAACTGGTGTCTCTGGCCACTGTCGATCCCGGGTACACGGCCGTATTGATGCAGGGCAGTGGCACCTTTGGCGTGGAAGCCGCGATCACGACGGCCGTACCCCGGGACGGAAAGCTCCTGGTAATAGCCAATGGTGCATACGGCCACCGCATGGTAAAAATCGCCCGGCGAGCCGAAATCCCGGTTTCCGTCTATGAATGCGGCGAAACCGAGGCACCGGATGCGGACCATCTGGTGGATATGCTGAAAGAGGATCCCCGCATCACCCATGTGGGCGTTGTCCATTGCGAAACCACTACGGGCATGCTGAATCCCATATCGGTTATTGGCGAAATGGTTAAATCCTTTGACAAAGTGTATATCGTGGATGCCATGAGCAGCTTTGGCGGTATTCGAATGGATATGGGCGAAATTCGGGCGGATTATCTGATCAGCAGCGCCAACAAGTGCATTCAGGGTGTACCCGGCTTTTCTTTTGTCGTGGCCAGAGAAAATGAACTGATAAAAACCAGGGATCGTGCGCGCTCATTAAGCCTGGATTTGTATGATCAGTGGGAAACCATGGAAAACCATCAGGGCAAGTGGCGGTTTACGTCTCCCACGCATGTGGTGCGGGCATTTTCCCAGGCCCTGGAAGAGCTGAGGGCCGAAGGGGGGATTGATGCCCGGTCCCGGCGGTATTACCGTAACAACCGGCTACTGGTCGGTGGGATGCGAGAGCTCGGGTTCCGGCCATTACTGACAGACACCCTCCAGTCCCCCATCATTACGGCGTTTCACAGCCCTCGGGATCCGGACTATGAATTTAAACAATTTTACGACCAGCTCAAGGAAAAGGGATTTGTCATCTATCCGGGGAAGGTCACGGACCTGGATACATTTCGTATCGGAAACATCGGAAATGTCTATCCCTCGGATGTGACCCGTCTGCTGGAGGCGGTGAAATCATCCATGTACTGGAAAAATCCGGTCGATATATCGCGAGATCGACATTGTCCCGTTTCATCCCGGCAACATGAGCGTTACCTCACCCAGACTCCGAGTTTTTGAAGGATCGCGGCAAGGTTTTCCGCGGACTCTCCGGTCTTATCGAAATACCGGCTGCGCAGTTCGCAGATCAGCAGCCCATCATAGTCACGGATAAATTCGGTAAAAAGCTCATCAAACGGGATGGTCCCCCAGCCAACCGGCATATGGGAATCCCCCTTGCCAAAGGGTATCTGGTGAGTCTGGCTCTTTTCCGTGTAATAGACCGAACGGCCGAAATTATCATGGACATGACAATGCGCAATGAACGGCGCAGCAGCCTTTACCTCTTCAACCGCATCCAGGTGGTAGTAACGCGCCGATAGATGGAGGTGACCAAAATCAAGGGTCATCCGGACATTGAGCCGGTTGATTCGCTGGATCTGTTTGGACAGCTTTTTGGGAATCTCGGCATAGCAATAAGGGGAATGATGCCGGTAAGGGCGTGCGTTCTCCATGGCAATAATCACCTCGGGAAAGGCGTCGGCAGCTTCCTGAAGGACACCCGCCTCATGATTGCGCAATTCCTGTTTTTCATGAGATGTGAAGGATAGCGAGCCGCGGATACCGAACTCCTCTTCCACCAGATACCGTCCGGGATGGTACACCATGCACCTTGCACCGATTTCAGATGAAAACTCCAGGGAGGCATGCAGTACATCCCGATGCAGTTCAGGATAGCTCCGGTCCATCAGATTCAGCGGATTGGGGGCATGGGTACTGTAATGAAACGGGAAATCGGCCAGGATTGTTTTAATCTCCGATGTTCTGCGGCGGTCGAGGCTGCCGTTTTTGACTGCATCCAGACCATGGATCGATATTTCCGCGGCAGTCAGGCCAAATCCAAGGAAGGCTGCGAGGTCATGTTGTAATGCCTTCAGGCTTCCATCCACCCGAGCTTCGTTGATGTTGCTACCGATATTCAGCATGTGGCATAAACCTCTCTTCCTGCAACAAAAGTCTTAAGAACCCGCGGGAAATCATCGGAATAGTCCACCAGAACCATGTCCGCATCTTTTCCCGTTTCCAGTGATCCGGTATGATCCGAAATCCCGACGGCATGCGCCGGATTCAGACTGACCATGTTTATCGCCTCGTGAAGGGGAAGAATGCCAAGCCGTTCCAAGGTAAACACGGCGTGAAGCATAGTCATGGGAGAGTAATCGGAACACAGAATGTCCCCGAATCCCGAACGGATCGCCTCCCGGGCGCTCAGGTTGCTGGACTGCGACTGCCCTCGCACCACGTTGGGAGAGCCAAGACATACGCGGATGCCAAGTTCGCGGGCGGCACGCACCGCCTTGATATTTACCGGAAATTCCGTCATCCCGATCTCCATCTTCTTCAGCCAATCGATCTTCTCCCGCGAGTCATCGTCATGGGAAGCAATGGCAATCCCGCGTTCACGACAAACCCCGATCAGGTGAGCGACAAATCGGGGAGCATCGTTTTTTTTCGCCTCTAATTTCCGTTCGATGATGCCATCCATCTCCGCATCACTCTTGGCGTAGACCGGACCGAAATAATTCTTGAAAGAAATGATATCCTGAAACTGCCCCTGACCGGGAGAGTGGTCCATAAAGGAGAAGAGGTTGATCTGGTTGTCCCGGATCAATTCCTCGAGGAACGGTACGGCCACATGATCGGTAATCTCGAAGCGGGCGTGAATCTTCGTGTTCACCTTCAACTTGTGGCTGAACTGGTTGATCTCTCTGATAATCCCTGCCGCCGTGCTGTTGTTTCGAAGTCCCACCTCATGTTCGGCAAAGGAAAGCGAGTGATACATGGTTGTGATGCCGCAGGAGGCGATTTTCTTGTCCAGTTCGAAAACCGCGATATCCACCGGAAAAAAAGTATTGGGCCGGGGCTCGATCCCTTTTTCGATGGCATCGGAATGCATATCCACAAAACCGGGAAACAGATAATTCCCGCCGGCGTCAATCTCTCTGTCTCCCGGCCGGGATGCTTCACTGATCGCAACAATGCGCCCATTTTCAACCTGTACCGACACCCCTTCCCTCACGCCTTCCGGGGTAACCACCCGGGCGTTTGTTATTACAAAACCGTCCTGCATGAATGTTCTCCTTCTCTTGAAAAGGTTCGTTCAGCCTGTAACAAACTCCGGGTGAACGAAATTATTTATGTGATAGACCGAATCCGTCACCGACGCCAACAGTGTGGTGTCATGGAAAATCCCGATCATTGTCGTTCCTTCCTCACGCAACTCCTTGAGAATCTCCAGCACCACCCCCACCGAATCCTTGTCAAGCGATGCAGTCGGCTCATCCAGCAGCAGCAGGCGTGGTTTCCAACTGACGGCACGGGCAATATTGATCCGCTGCTGCTCACCCCCGCTGAAGGTTGCCGGGTAGGCATCAAACAGGTGCGATGGAATTCGCAATCGATCCAGCAGGCCAATGGCCCGCTTTCGCGCTGCATCCCGCGACACCCCGTTTCGGGCCAGAATGGGTTCCATGACGACATCCAGGGCGGAAACCCGGGGAATCACCTTGAGGAACTGGGAAACATATCCCATCTCCCTGTCACGGATATCAATGACAGCCCGGTCGGGCAATGTGGCCAGATCAACCCTGCCATGGGCGGCCGAGTTGTAACGGATGGCACCGCTGGTGGAGAGATACGTGCGGTAGAGGCATTTCAACACCGTGCTTTTTCCAGCACCGCTGGGACCGGACAGACCAAGGAAACCGCTCTGGGGAACGCTGAAGGATATATCACGGCAGGCCGCAATCTTTTTTTCATTGAGGATATGGAGCGTGAAGGTTTTTGACAGGTTATCTACGGTAATCACAAATGCTCCTATAATTGAGAGGTCACGAGAAGTTGGGTGTATCGGTGCTGGGGGTCTTGCAGGATCTGGTCCGTCAGTCCCGCTTCCACCACACGGCCGGATTTCATCACCATGGTTCGCTGACAGAGCAGGCTGATCACCCCCAGGTCATGGGAAACTACCAGCATGGACAGGTTGAATTCACTCCTGAGGTTCCGGATCAGATCCAGTACCCGCGCCTGCACAGAGAGATCAAGGCCGGTGGTGACCTCATCCAGAAAGAGGATCAGCGGATTGTTCGAAAGGGCCTTGGCAATCTGCACCCGTTGCTGCATGCCGCCGCTGAAGTTACAGGGGGGTTCATCCATCCGCTCGACCGGAATTTCCGTTTTCTCCAGCAATTCGGCCGAACGCTCCCGCATTTTGGCGATATGTCTCCAACCGGCTCCCAGAAGCCGTTCGGCAATGTTGCCGCCGGAGCTGACCTGCATCCGGAGTCCAAGATGTGGGTTCTGGTAGACAATCCCCATCAGGGCGTTACGGAGCTGCCGCTTCTGAAAATGACTCAGGCCCAGCAGGTTGCCGCTGTAGTCCGAACCATCGGCAAACATCTCCGGCAAACCGGTAGATTCCACCGAGCGGTGCAGTTCCACGGTGCCCCCGCTTGCCTCCCACTCAAAATGCAGCAGCCGCACCAGGGTGCTCTTGCCGGAGCCGCTCTCGCCGACAACGCCAAGTGCCTCATTTCGGAAAAGGTCAAAGGAGACGTCATTGCAGGCCATCACCGAGCCGCAGTGGGGACAGAGATTGGTATCTTGCTGCGGCCCGGTTGAATCCGAACAGCGATCACACCCCTGGCCAAATCGTTTTGAGAGCCCTCGAATCCGTATCAGTGGTTCCATGCATGGCTCCTCTTGTCGCAGTAACCGGAATCCGAGCAGAAATAGCTCCGCCCGCCCCCCGCATTGTCGATGACCTCGTCCAGAAAGGTATCCGTGGCGCCGCACCGGGCACAGGCCTTGCCGGAGAAATTCTCGGTCCTGAATTTATGGTCTTCGAACTCCAGCGGCTCAACCGACGTATGGGGAGGGATCGCATAAATCCGTTTTTCCCTGCCGGCCCCGAAGAGAAAGAGCGTATCGGCCATGTGGAGCTTGGGCACGTCCCAGCGGGGAATCGGGCTGGGGTCCGTGATGTAACGGCCATTGACCGTAACCGGGTAACGGTAGCTGATGGTAATCTCGCCATAATTGACGATATCTTCATACAGATAGAGCCACATTCGGCTGTAGTCCGCCTCGGCATGCATCCGGCGGGTCTCCATTTCCGAGGGTTCCACCTCCCGCAGGGCTTCCGGGTAAGGAACCTGAAGCACCAGGATCTGCCGGTCGGTCATTCGCTCCTCCGGGATCCGGTGACGGGTCTGGATGAGGGTCGCAGCCAGGGTGTCGGTGGTTATGGCCACATTGGCAACCGTGGCCATAAATTTTTTGATATTGACCGCATTGACACTGCCGTCACATCCCTGGTCAATCACTTTGAGGATGTCATCCGGTTTAACCAGGGAAAGGGTGATCTGGAGGCCGCCGGTCCCCCAGCCGCGGGCAATCGGCATTTCCCGGGAACCGTAGGGAACCTGATACCCCGGGATGGCAATTGCTTTCAGGATGCTTCTGCGAATCTCCTTCTTGGCCCCGTCATCCATAAAACCAAAGGGGTATCCGGCGACCGGCGCTTCATCTCTCCTTGACTGATCGTCTTTTTGCAGCCATTCATGCATCCGCATCGGTATCCTCCTGTACTTTTCCGGCCCGGGCCAGGTCCTGGGCTTTTCTGAGACGATCGAGATCGGAAAGAAAATCCACATAGTGCGGCAGTTTCCAGTGATTGCAAAACCCCATGGCCTCGATGCCATCGATGTGGTAAAGGACGAATTCCTGATCCTCGGCCGGACTGCCTGGTTTTTCGGTCCGGGTGCAGCGATCCAATATCGCCATGCAGATCGCCTTGATCTCGTTCTGACCGAAGCAGAGCCCGTAGCCCAGGCTGAACCGCGGCATGCCGTCGCTGCCCTGCATGCGGGCCAGCACCTCGGCTTCCGTCACCTTGACTTCACCGACGACATAAGGCTCACCGGTTACCGGATGCGGCATCGTGAGCGGCAGGTAGCCGATGCGAAGTTCACCCAGGGTCGGATGGATGTTGCCGTAGCCACGCATGCTGGAATAGGCCAGGGCCAGCATCCCTCCGGTCTCGCCCCGGGCAAGAGATTGCAACTTGGCGCTACGGGAGGCCGGGAAGGTGAGTGGTTGACGGGTGATGTCGAACGCCCTTTCTTCCAGGTACTCCCCCGCAAGTGCTTCTTCCAGCAATCCTTCCCGGCGCAGGATGCCGACCACCTTGGGAAAGGTGTCGGGAATCTCGGCATCCGCGGGAAGGCTGCTGAATACCCGTTCACGAAAAGCGCTCCGCCGCGCCGCGTCATCCTTCAGCAGGTCGAAGTCCAGCAGCCGCAGGGTGTAGTCGCTGGTGGCCCCCAGAATCTGCCCGCCGGGGATATCCTTGAACGCGGAGGAAATCCTTCGGACCACCCGCATCTTTTCGGTGCCTACCGGCAGCGCGTAGCCCAGGCGCTGCCGGGTGGCCCGAAAGGCACGCAGCATGAATGATGCTTCGAAAGTGTCACCAGCGGACTGTTTGAGGGCAAGGGCGGCCAGATCCGGTGCATAGAGCGACCCTTCCCCCATCACGCGATCAACGGCCAGATAGAGCTGCTCCTTGATCTGATCCACCCCCAGCGCTGGGGAAGAGCCTTTAATCCGCTCATATGCAAAGAGCTGACATGCCCTTTCAATCGCTTCATTTCCGCCTTTTACCGCAACATATCCCATTTTCAGTTCACTCCGATTTGGGTCGAGCGGGGAATACAGGCAATGTTCCCGCTCAGGTCAAGAAATATGGCATCCACGCCAAGGGGAAATTCGCTGTTCACTTCCTTTAACTGTTTTAATTCACTCAAGGGGAGTCCCGTGATCCGAAGCGAGGCCGTGCCCTTGACCCCGGGGCCCGACAGGACAATTTCGCCCTTGCCCTCGCTCAGTTCTTCCACCAGATAGAGAATGGTGGCCCCCGTATTCGGATACTCCAGGCTGCCCCGTTTGAAACCAGCCAGCCTGCCGCTGGTGGTTCCACTGGAAACGATAATGTAATCCGCTTCCTCGGAAGATACCAGCCGGCCGGAAGTATGGCGGCTAAGGACCGTTTCCAGTTCGGTGCCACCGATAACGGCAAAGCTCACCTCATTGTCCATCAGACAGCCGAGAAGTTCGATAACGGCGGACCCTTTCCCGGGAAAACCGGGCAAGGGGAACACCTTCCCCGGATGACTCATCCCCTGAAGGACGACTCTGAACGTGAAATGATCGCGGATCGTTTTGTTCGCTTGCATGGTCAGGCTCCCGGCATCAGATCAAAATTTACCTTTGTGGCGGCTACCAGAGCGGCATCTGCCGCCAGCCGGTTTTTCCGCATCAATTCTTCCTGCTCAAGACAAGCCATCAAATTATCGTGAACCTCGGTTGGCTCCGGGCAACGAAACACAGCATCTGCCGCAGCCCGCGCCAAAGCTCTTCGGGGCGCTTCTCCCGAGACCATGCCGAATCCCTCACAACCTCGAAAGATGACACGCGCCTCGGTAACCAGAACTTCTCCCAGGTGGAAATCGGTTTCAAAACTGTCTTTTACGGTCAGCATCACCAGTCCGGAGCCAGGCGGACGACTGACCGTAAGCTCCACATCGGCAAACAATGCCAGTACATTCTCCACCTTCTGCTCATCCATGGTGTTTATCAGGACTGTCAAATCAGCACGGCTCATCTTGTTCATCCTCCAAATACTTATTCAAAAAAAAGCGCCCGTGTCAGGTCCAGGTTATATTGAATACTGTCCGTCTCCCCCAGCCGGGCATTCCAGGCAATGAGCGGAACGGACTGCTCGAAACGGGAACCATGGTTCCGGTAGCCGTCATGCAGATCCTTCCTTTCGCTTTCAATTGTTCCGAAAACAGTCTCCGGGTCCGCCCCCACCACGATATCGCCGATTCGGTCCCTGTCCAAACGGTAACATATTGCCGCATCCTCGGAAGGAAGGGCATTATCCACGCCCCTCAGCCCGGACAGAAAATATAGAATCTCATCCCGTCGGGACCGATCATGGAGATAAATGTAGGAAACGCCACCGTGCCCGCCATGATGTTTTACCAGCCGGTCCGCAACCGGGGATATCGCCGCCCGAATCGGAAAGCCCACCGCTCGAAGGATCTTCTCCAGGTCCAGGCATTCCTTCTTGGGATACATCCCATGGTCCGCAGTCACCAGGAAAGCGGCCTCCGGGTATTTATCCGCCATTTCGCCGATCAGTCGGTCCAGTCTCGACAGGTGGTCAAGCGAGCGTTCATCCTCCGGCGCCCACATGTGCATCGGGTAATCGGTCGTATGGATATACAGAATATCGATATCCGGCCTGTTCCGGAGAATTTTCATGCCGGACCGCATGATCCACTCGTTTACCTCAATGGAATAAATATCGGGTGGGCCGCCGAAATCCCGGATTGTTTCGAGATCCGCATCCTGCGCGGATAGACCCGCATCCACCGAACCGCCCAGGATGCGAATGGTTTTTGACTTACTGGTTACCAGCGCCGAACGGATTCCCTGTCTCGCAGCCATTTCAAACAGTGTCGGGCTCTTGAGAAAGCCGGGATCTTCAAGAAACGCGGGCTTTCCGGTTATCGGGTCCAGATAGCAGTTCGTGGTCACCCCATGCGTTTGCGGGAAAGAACCGCAGACAATGGAAATGTTGTTCGCATTTGTCAGGGTGGGGAAAACCGCCTTGCCCTCCCAGAAAAAGCCGTCTTGTGCCATTTTTTTCAGCACCGGCATGTCTGAAGCCCGGAAATAATCGATCCCGAACCCATCCAGCATCAGAATGACCGTTTTTCTTCCTTTTTCAAGTTGCATTTCACCCCTACTTTCCCATCACAATTGCCTGAATAGACGGGCGATTCGTCTGTGATAATCTCGGGATCAGGTATAGCGGGTCCTGATGGCTGCGCTGATCCGGTCAATAACGGCCACGGTAATCACGATGATGATCAGGATCGTCGTGACGTCATGGTTTTCGTAACCCCTCAGTTTATCAAAAAGGAATATTCCGATGCCGCCGGCGCCCGTAAACCCCAGAATCGTGGCGGAGCGGACATCCGACTCCAGTCGATAAAGGGTCATGGAAACAAAAAACGGGGTGATCTGGGGAATCACTGCGTAGCATATCACCTTGATGAAACCGGCGCCGGTGGCTGCCAGGGCATCGATCGGCTCCTGCTGGACCGTCTCAATCCCCTCTGAAAAAAGCTTGATCAGAACTCCGGATGTATGAATGCCAAGGGCAAGGATGCCGGGCATCGGGCCAAGACCCACAGCCGAGACAAAGAGCAGGGCCCAGATGATCTCGTTGATGGACCGGCTGAGATTGGCGAAAAATCGCACGGCGGTGTAGATCCCGTTCTTCAGGAACCGGGCCAGCCTGTGATTTCCGGGAATGATGATGTTGAGCGTGTTCCTGGAGGCAAATAATGAGGCCGGAAAGGCAATCGTCACCGAGAGGATCAGCGCCAGAACGGCCATCTGCACTGTTTCCATCATGGAAAGAAGATATTTTAAAACATAGTCAAGCTGATGCAGGTTGGATACCACGGTGATGCCGTATTTCTCATTGGCATTTTTGAGGGTTTCCAATACGCTGCGGGCACTGACCGGATCAAGCGAGGAGATCGGCTCATCGGCCAGGATAATCTCAGGCCGCTGAGCGATGGCCCGGGCAATGGCCACCCGCTGTTTCTGGCCGCCCGAAAGCCTGTCGCAGCGGCTGAGGGCTTCCTGCTCAATGCCGACGACCTTCATGTACTCGAAGATCTCTTCATACTCCTGGTTGCTGTAATGCTTGAACAGTGCTGAAAATAGCGGCTTGCGGTGCAACATGCCACTGGCGATGTTGTCGAAGACACTGAGTCTGGATACCAGATTGAACCCCTGGAAGATCACTCCGATCTTGGCGCGAAGTGCTTTCAGCTCATTGTATCGGATCGTACCCAAATTGCGTCCCAGGACATTCAGACGTCCGCCGAGGATGGAAGTGGTCGCGTTAAGCCCCATCAGGAGAGTCGATTTACCGACACCGGACGGCCCGATAATGCTCAAGAATTCTCCTTTCCGGATGATCAGATCAATGCCCTGAACAACCTCTTTGCGGCTATAACCCAACGTCAGATTTTCAGCTTGAATATGCCCCATGTTTTTCCTCCGCTATCATTCAGAATTGACTGTCATACGACCAGTATCCAGGCGCATCCGTATTTCACAATATTTAAAATATCATCAAACCGATCCCGAACAGCAAAAAGTGGAACGACCTGCAGGGTCCGGAGTCCCCGCACTTCAGGCATGAGCGCCTTAAAAATCGACACGCTTCGAGTCAACTCAACATGTTAGTCCATGATTGTTAGGAGGGTGTTAATAATAAGTTGTTTTTCTGTTAAAAGCGGCTGGGCGTGGCGGGGTCAAGTTTTGAAATATGAATTGTTTCAATCCCGATGTGCTTGAGCCGGTTCCGGATTCACAGCTCTTGTCCGGCAACCTTGAAATTCAGATAGAGATTAAACAGGTAATTCCCCGCTCCAATGATGCCGGCTATGATGATGCGGACCAGCAGATAGGGTTCGTTTGTGGTGGCGCAGAATATCCACATTAAAAAGCCTGTCATCAAGGCTCCTGAAACAGCCGTTTTGAGAAAATACAGATACCCTGAAGCAAGTCTTCGTTGCGAACCCTTAAAAACCCACCTTCTGCTTAAAAAATAGTTCACGGACACGGCGAACAGAAAACTTGATGCCGCAGCGTGAAGATAATAAACGTGAAACTTCTCGATCTGAATCCACAGCAGTGACAGATCAAACAGAAACGTTGAACCGCCGACAGCCATGTATCTGAAAAATCGTTTGTGGCGCAGATTCATTTATGTTTATTGCTCGCTGGATAAGTATCGGTTATCGGCAGGCGTTCAAAAAAATAGCCTCCGTGTTCCCCTGATCCGGTCATCCCGGTATCCGGTTTTCAGATATCCATTCTTTGACGGTGATCTCAATCCTGTCGCGAACCTGTCGTGTTTTGGACAGGTTCTGCTCCCAGGTTCCGGTAAACTGGGCAGGATCATCGAACGGCCAGTGCAGCCTTTTGGCAACACCCGGGAAAATAGGGCATTGGTCCGCTGCCGGCTGACAAACCGTGATGATGGTTTGATACAGTTTCCCCTGTCGAAACAAATCAAACACGCTTTGCGGTTTCTGATCGCTGATATCGATTCCCGCCTCTTTCATGACCGCAACAGCCAGCGGATTCAATTCTGTTGGCTCCAGACCGGCACTTTCAACATCATAGTCTTCGCTGCCATACTTTCGCAGGTATGCCGCCGCTATCTGACTGCGGGCACTGTTGTGCTCACAAATAAATAAAACTCTTTTTTTCATTATGTTTCCTCCATTTGTTTCAATGACACCATGGTTTTATAAAAAAGAGGCCTCGACCGGGACAAGAAAATGTATCCTAATATTGAAAAATTAGATTGGTGTTAGATTTTCATTAGAAATGTGCGTGGGATACACATCAAATCCTAAAAACGGTTGTGAATGCATCCTGGAGTTTCATAAATTTCTAATCGGATATTAATTCGCTTCTAACAATTCCGGCTTACAATGTGATTTCATTGTCTAGGGCGAATCCGGCACATCACGATCGTTTATCCGATTATTGGAGGTTTCTGATGACAAAACAGGGAAAGAAAGAAGAAATCATCGCATATGGAGAGGACGCCACAGCACTGTTGCAGTATATCGTGGACGGCACCAAGACCAAGGCGGATGCGATGGTAAAATATTCAATCGATTTTTCCAGACTCAAGAAACTGAAACTCAGCATTAAAAAGGAATTTGGTCGACCGTATGTGAAGTGCAACGTCAGATATGAAGGTGACGAGAAGATTCTGACTGAACCGGGGGATGTCGGTCCGATCGCTACGGAAATGCCGGAATTCAAGACATTGGAAAAAAGTTTTAAAGCGATTGGGGATCGATTGAAAAATGGTGGACTGCCGTCCAACCTGGAAATGGCTTCTTTTTGCCGGAACGCGGAAGTGATGACCGCCTTCCCCGGACATGGGGACGCCCAGTATCCGGCGTTTCTTCAGCTCATCGCTGAATTCAGGGATTCCTTTCACCAATACGATCTCGAATCCTGCCGAAAAAAACACGCTCAGATTAAATCGAAGAAAAACTCCTGTCACCATGAGAGGCGTTGAGCACTGCATTTTAATCAAATTCTAACAATGCCTTGATATTATCTGAACATTTCACGGGTAGCTTCACCGTCCAAAAAAATTCAAAATCCCGAGGTAATTCAAAATACCTCTCCTTACTGTAATTTATTTTATACCCACACTGGTTTTCCCCTTCATTTGGGGACAGCCAACGAGCCAGGAGTGTAACCATGAAAGATGTTCTTGATGAAATAGCCATTTTACCCGGAGTTATCGGTTCATGCCTTTTTAACAAAAAATACGGCCAACTCTGTCCCGGACTGCCGTCTACTTTTACCGATGCCAAGGTGGAAGGCATCGCAAATCGTGTAACACGACTGTTCGAAATGGGCGTTAGTACGGTGGAGATGGAAATTCAGACGCTAACGTTATGGTATGATGCATTTATCGTTATAGCTATGTTTATGGAGAAGGAAACGCTTCTGCTGACGGTTTGTCAATTGTGGACAAACCTTTCACTTGTTTCTACGACCATTTCCGTGCTGACCGAGGAGATAAAGAACGAACTGGGCAAGGAATTTTCCACCGAACAACGCTATTTGACTTTTTTAAAAAACAAACTGATTAAAGAGTCAACAAATATCACGGAGCAGCGTTATTTGACTTTTTTAAAAAACAAATTGGCCTGAGGTTCCAGGTTCACCAATTTTTGGGCGTAAGATCGTATTTCCACTCGTTTCGGTTGAAGCAGATCCACCAATCAACGATTCATTTGAAATCATGATCAGTTCATTCGTGTCGGTCACCCGAACGACACATACTTTTTCTTCGCTGTTTTTTGCGGATTTTTTCTTGTCCGCCATTTTTTTCCCGATTTCCTCGACAGAGTAAACCGTTGACCGGTGCGCCGGTAGCTCCAGAATGACCGCGCTGACCGTCAGCAGTGGAAAACAGACTTTTCTGCCCTCCCGATCCCTGGCCATAATGCATCCCTTTTCTATGGCTTCCGAATCATAGAAACTGGACACATCGTTCTTAAACCGTTTGACCAGTTTCTGAACCTTTGCGTACACTTTTTTCAGCTCCATGTCTTTAACCCCCATAAAAAAGTCATCACCGCCAATGTGACCGGCAAATCCATAGAGATTTTGAGCCCGGCTTTTGAGTATTTCCGAAAAAAGCATGATGACCCGATCTCCCTGGCGGAATCCATACGTGTCATTATAGGGTTTAAAATTGTCAAAGTCGAAATACACCAAATAATGAGGGATGCCGGTTTCCAGCATGGCTTCGGAGACATATTTGTGAATCAGCGTGTTACCCGGCAGTTTGGTCAGGGGATTCTGATCCCGGGCAATGGCCAGATTTTTTTCATTCAGCACTTTCAACAGGGAACGCGCATTCAGAAATCCCTTGTATTTCAGGTTGTCCACAATGATGATGCCTTCGATATTTTCATTCTGGGTGTAGATTTCGAGAATCTTTTCAACGGGTGTGTGAATATCGGTAATCGGAAACCGGGTGATGAACCGGTTCAGACTTTTTCCGATTGACGGATTCTGAAGCAACTGGCTGCCAAAGCGTGAAAAAGTATAATCTTTGAAGCTTTTATCACTGATAATGCCCAGCGGTTCGTTGTTATTGTTGACAACCGGAAAAAATGTGTGGTGTTGCCGGGTTTTGAATTTTTCAAACACATCGAACACATTGGAACAACTTAATACCGGATCGATGTATTCCATCTGCATATCGATGAGGTTCTTGTCGCCGGATTTGTCTTTACGCTGTTCCTCTTCGCTCAGTGCCATGATATGATCGTAACGGAATTGAAGCTGGCCGATATCGACCGTGGGCCGCTGAACCAGATAGCCTTGAATCAGGTCGCATCCGATATTTCGACAACTGTAATATTCCTTCTTTGTTTCAACGCCTTCGGCAATGACGACGCTGCCCAGGATATGGGCCAGATTGACCATACTTGCAACGAAGATCCGTTTGTTCAAATCATCGGTAATATCCTGAATAAAGAAGCGATCTATTTTGACAAAATCCGGTCGGATGTAATACAGCAATTTCAATCCTGCGAATCCGGCACCGCAGTCGTCAACCGCAATTTTAAATCCCTGGGACCGGTAATTATTCAGAACATCCGAGACCGCCTGATTATGGGACAGTTCGTGGCGTTCTGAAATTTCAAAACAGAACGCATCCTGAGTCAGATTCGAGAATTTCAACTGATTGAGTGTGTTTCCAGGCTTGTAATCCGCTGAGCTCAGGACCCTATTGTCAAGGTTGAAAAACAGTTTGACTTGATTCTTCCATTCCAGTTGCGTAAATTTGGTAATAGCCTTTTCGCGAAGATACAGATCGACCGCATGCAGAACCTGATCATTATATGCCGTATCAAATAATTCATTAATGGATGAAAAGCCTGCCGCTTCATGATTCCGTAGCAGCGCTTCATATCCATAACAAACGCCGGAATGAATATTGACGATTGGCTGGAACGCATAATCAACAATGTTAAAAATTCGCGCGAGCCAGGTTTCGCTCAGTACTTGGGTCATATTCGGTATCACTCCTTTATCGGTGAGTGTGAAATTGTCATGGATTATCTGAATCATGGCGTTAGAGGAGGTCATTGTTGTTTTCTCGGGAAATCAGCATGACGGCATTTGGATCTGCGCCCATTGAATACATGCCTTGGCCGCGGCTTTAAAATCCACACCGCCGCAAATTTCAAAAACCTGGCTCAATTTCAATAAACGGATATAGGCGCATTCGGACAGGTCGGGCTGCTCATCCGAATGCTCGGGCAAAAAGAAAAGACCGGTGGATTTCATAAATGCGGGCAGGAGATCCCTGCGGGTTTCAATATTCACGGGACGCATTTGAGCCGGCTGATCATTATGCTTCCAGTTTAAAACGATCAGCGCATCCAGGGGCGTTCTTAATTTAAACCGGTTGGCGCCAAAAAACCGATCGATTGGAACATCATATTTGTGTTCCAGGTTCCAGAGATCCTCCTTGGAAAGGGATGCAAACCGCTCATAATCCTCCAAGGGCAGCAGTCCCTGAAGACCCGGATTGTTCAGTATCGTGCCCGGATTGACGCGGGGAAGCTTACCCACACCGTGCATCCAGACACCGGATTCCGTTTTTTCCAGAATCAACCGGTCATTGCTGACAAAATCCGCCCCCTGACCGACCAGATGCAGAGCCAGCGTGGATTTCCCCATTCCGGAAAATCCGGCCAGGGCCAGCCCCTTATTATACAACCGGACTCCGGCGGCATGTCCCAGGATTCCGCCGCGGCAGATTTGCCATTCGATATACCGGTTGTTGATGAAATTGACCACCTGATTCAGATTTTTCAAACAGGGTCCGACTACCACATGGTCATTGCCGCCGAAAACAAACACCATGCCAGTAAGCCGTTTTCTTACGATTCGACCGCCCGGGATATCCACATATTCTTCCTTGATTTTCGTTTTTCCCGGGTCCGGCTGACGGACGGTGAACGGAAGATTCACGGACACGTCATCCGCCTGGTGGACGGATATGATTCGATCCGCCGCTGCCGGTTGGCTGACAAACGCACTGAAATATTGCTCGAGTTCAGAAATGACCGAATCGGAATTGGATAGAATCTGAATGCGGCAGTTTCCGAATTGAAGGTGGACATCATTCGTCACCGGATATACGTCCCGAATCCGCCTGACCAGATGAATTCTTTCCATGTCAAAGAACATCATGTTGCTATCCTTTTCAATACATAGTCGACATAACATCTGGCGCCGTCCATGTTTCGGGCGGTTTCCATGCCTTTGAATCCTCCAAAGGCAGTGACCTCAAACACCAGCGGGCCATCCGGAGTTTCAACCACATCCACGGTGGCAAAATCCAGATCAAAAAGCGCCTGAGCCTTTCTGGCTATTTCAATGCTTTCCGGCAACGGGTCATGGGCCACATATCTTCCGCCGGTTTCGGTGGAAGTGTTCCAGGAAATGGCATCACTGCATCTGGCATAAGTGGTGACATATTCGCCGCCCAAAAACACGATACCCAGATCCATTCCCCGCAGATTCATCTTTTTTTGAATATACAGGATCGGATTGTTGCGTTTGAAGTCTTCCACCGAGATATACGTGTCTCTGCCGTATTGCAGAACCCACATCCCCCGTGCCTTGGAGGAATACAGGGGTTTCAGGACGGCATCCTCGTATTCTTCGATGATTTTAACCGCCTGCTCCGTGTTCTCGGTGATGGCAGTCGGAGGCATGGGAATTCCGGCCATGCGTAGCGTAACCGTACAACCGAGGCGATCCAGCACCCGCATAATGCTCAAGGGACGGGAAAAAATTCGAACGCCGCTGTTTTCCAGAAAGCGCAGAATTTCCAGGCGATCCAGAAGATGCGGAGAATAATGCGGTCCGATTTTCTTGATAATGACGGCATCCAGCCGGGTCAGGTCCATTCCCTCATACCAGACCTTTTCCCGTTCCAAATCCAGTCTGACGTTTTCCATATCCACCAGCAGGCGTTTGCCCGTGGCTCGGGCGACACAGTCGGCCAGATGTTCGGACGACCATCCGCCATAATTTCCGATAACCGCAATCTGTGGCATGGCTTTCCTTAAAATCAGTAGAATAAAATGTCTTCCGAAAACGAAAAAGTGTTCCAATCCGCGGACGGATGTTGAATGATTTTCTCCATCAAATAATACGATCTCAGGGCCATTTCCCTGGCAAAATCATAATGATGCTCGAATCGGATGGAAGTATAGAAATTCCGGCTGAGCGCAAGGGCCATTCGGGCATTGAATGTCGTATCGCCATGAGCTGTTGCAAACGCTTTGACTCGCGTCATGAACGCGTAAATGACGTCATTCAAACGATCCCGCAGAACAGTTTCAAAAACGGGCATTCGAAAGTTGGACACCAAAAACACGGCGGCATCCATAACGTAGTCGTCTTGATGGGAACGATACACGTCAATATAGTGAATCCGTTGGGATGCGTGATCATAGACCAGATTGTTGGCGTTGAAATCCCCGTGACACAGCACGGTGAAGGGGGTCTGAATGCCGGTTTCAACCACGGCACATTTTCGAATCAATTCTTCGGTTGACGGGATTTCAACCGTCCCCAATTGTTTTCCGCATCGCAGCAGCCCGGGGTGCAGTCGCTGACTGTACAGCATGCGGGAAATCAACTGCTGAATATAGGTGATGGGAGCAGGTTCCTGGATGCGTGTATGCTCCCAGATATCGATCATGACATCTTCCGCCAGAAACATGGCATTCTGGATGATGTCTTCGGATGCGGTCATAATCACTTCATCCAGCGTGCAGCCGGGCAGAAATTCCACCAGAAGAGAGGCGGTGTCAAGACCCTCATGATATCCGAAAATTCGGGGCGTCAGGCCGGGATACACGGTTTCCCACCGCTCCAGACTGGCTTTTTCCTTTTGAATTTTTTCAGGATTGCCTTCTTTGAAAATGCCCTGGTATTTATCCTGGCTTTGATTTTTTTGAGCCACCAGACTGATCCTGCAACCGGACCTGGAACCCCAGATGGATTTAAAGTCAATTTCTGAAAGCGTGCCGTCATAACCGGAAGCGGACAGGGTTTGCTGGAGCGCATCAAACTGATTGATTTTGATTTTTTCGCCCAGGACCAAAAACAGCAGGGCTTCGCCGATATTCAACAGCGAATCGCCGATTCGTTCCAGATATCGGAAAATAAACAGCGTGGTAACCAGATCCCGGCTGGATTTACCGCTATCCAGTTCATTCATGATCCGGACAAATTCCGTTTTATACAGCGTATCCAGAATGAATTCAGACCGGCAGATATCCAGTGCGGCGGAAAGGCTTCGTTCATCAAAGGCGGGCATGATGCGGGAAATATTACGCTGAATTTCCTGAATCATGGACCGGTAATCAAACCGGTGAATAAACGCTGAACTGGACAGATATTCAATCTGCCTGGCAATGTTTACACAGAAATCCGCGATCCGTTCCAGATTGACACAGATGATGTGAATGGACCGGATGGTGTTGATTTCTTCTTTTGTCAGTGAATCCGTGCCGTGAATTCGGGAAAAACAGGAATTCTCGACCGTGCTTTTCAGGTTGTCGATATAATCGTCCCGTGAGCATATTCGGCTGAAGATTCGATCTCCGGGTTCATTCAAAAGATCGAACGTGGCCTGAACCTGACCCGAAACTTCGAGGGTCAGAAACGTGAAATTGTCCCGAATCTCATCCAGTTTCGAAGCGACATCAGGAGGATATATGGATTTCGTTGCCTTTTTTTCGATAGGTTTCAATGGTTGAATCTTTCCATGTCAGTTTGATGGACAGCTTGGATTTTCCGGTTTTTTTCTTGGTTTTGATGGAAAGCCGCATCAGTTCCGCCGGCATCAGCACGGTCTGGTCATTTTCCGCGGACAGAACGATTCGGCCTTTTTCGATGCCATCCATCAATGTGACAAAAAACTGCTGAATGCTGTGCTTATCCTGAAGGCACTCATGCTCAAATCGTTCGAATTCGGACATAGCGGGTCTCCTTTATTTATGATCGACTATGGCATTCAATTGTTAAAATAATATTAGCCCATGGTTAATAATTAACGAACGCGAGGCGCCTGAATAGCTGATTCCGGTTTGTACACGGGCGTCATCCCTTGTTTAAGATGACAGGTAATTCAGAAGGAAGATCAAGGACTTTTCTCACCACCGCAGCCAGTTCGTCTTTTAAATACGGTTTCATGATCAGTTCTCGAATTCCCATTGCCAGAACCGATTCCCGTGTTTCGGTTTCACTGAAACCCGTGCTCAGGATGAAAGGCTGCGCCGGGTGAACCGATCGGATTTTTTGAAACATCTCGGTGCCCGTCATTCCCGGCATCGTCTGATCCGAAATCACCAGATCAAAGGCAAGCGGATCTTTCAGAAACGTCCACAGCGCATGGCGGCTGCCCGTTTCCGTAATCACGCTGTACCCGAGGCCCCTCAGCATCTGACCGGCGACATCGACAATCGTTTCCTCATCGTCAATCAGCAGAATTTTTTCGGACCCGGTCGGTATGGCTGCTTTTGAAAGCGCGGGCATGGCAGGAGGATTTTCAGCTATCGGAAAATATACCTGAAATGTCGATCCGCTGCCCAGTTCGCTTTTTACCGTGATCGCACCATGAAGGCGTTTGACAATACCGTGAGCAACCGACAATCCCATCCCCGTGCCATGGTCATTTTTTTTGGTTGTAAAAAAGGGATCGAATATCCGTTCCCTTATCGCCCGGGTCATACCATGGCCGGTATCGCCAATTGTCAGCCGGGCATATCGACCAGGAGAAAGCCCATCGATTCGCATGGCTGCTTTGGAATCCAGTTCAACGGATTCCAGTTTCGCGGTCAATACCCCGACTTCACCACCCATGGCATGAACCGCGTTGGTGCAAAGGTTCATGATGACTTGATGAATCTGTCCCGGATCAGCCAGAATTGACGCCGTGGTTGCAGGTATTTTTTTATCGACTCGAATGGTAGCCGGTGCGGTCGCCCGAATGAGATTCAGCGTTTCTTCCAGAATCGCATTCAATGGAACGGTTTCCAGTTTTTGTTCGGTTTGACGGCTGAACGTCAATATCTGTCGCGTCAATTCCTTGGCCCGTGCGCTGGTAGAAAGAATTCGGTTCAGACGTTCCAGGGTTTTTTCCGGATCTTCAACATCCTGAATCGCCAGTTCCGCATACCCGATAATACCGGCCAGAATGTTGTTAAAGTCATGTGCGATGCCGCCGGCCAGTGTACCGATGGCCTGCATTTTCTGGGCTTGCCGCAATTGCGATTCCATTCGCTTTTTTTCGGTGATATTGATCAGGGATGCGACACTGGTCTGGGAATCCGGAATCATTCCCACGCGAAAGAAAATATCCTTGACCTCACCGTTTTTATCGATCAGTTGCGCTTCATATTCCACGGGCACGTTCCCTTCCCCCATGCGTCTGGCCACGTGGTATTCACGAACGATTTTAAAATTCTCGCCTTTGATGAAGTCACCGGTCTTCATTTTGCCTTCGATTTCTTCCCGGGTGTACCCCAGTAATTGCGAGGCGTTTTCATTAACCATGGACAGGGTCATATCGGCTTCGATCAGAATGGTTGCGGCTCCCGTGTTTTGAAAAATACTGCGGTATTTTTCTTCGGCTCTGCGCCGGGCCAGAATTTCTGTTTCCAGATTCCGCTTATACGCAACCAATTCAACCGTTCGGTCCCGCATCTTAAAAAAGAATACAATCGCCATGGTTCCTGTAATCAGAATGCCCCCGCAGCTTGCAATCAACCAGTTGATCAGTGTCTGATCAGTGACGGTATCGCTGTAAGAGGTGATCGTGTTATTAAGATCATTGGGATGGAGAGTACTCATTAAACGGTAGAAATAAAGCCCGATGATCACCAGTGCCGCCAGTATTCCGATCCACCATCGGACTTGAAACCGGTTGCTGCATGTCATGCCCGGAAACGGCTGGCAATTCACTGTGTTGGTATTTTCCAATCGATCTCTCCTTAAACCATGTAAAGCCACATCATTTCGTCATTCCAACGAACACCGGCAGTTTCCGATCACAAAACAGGACTGGAGTCGGGATAAGTTAAACTGCCGAGTCAGGCACATGCTATGGGAAAATTGTTAGAAGGAAATTAGTGTCAAGTTAGAAGTTGATGAAATGATCATTCTTTTGAGTCCACCTTCAATTCGGCTGTGATGAAATCACTTAACATACTTCTAACTCAAATCTAATTCTGCTTGAATGTTCCAACAGTAGCTTAATGAATAAAAGGCCCATGTTTTTTTATCTGAAAAACCGGAACCTAAAACACGCCTTGCCCTGGCTGCCGCACTTCACCGAAAACGGAGAACCTACTCATGAACATGAACAGCAGAATCAATATCTTGAATATAAGTGGCCTGATGGTCCTGGGAATTTTAACGATTTTGGCAACCTTCTATTACTCAAAGGAGAATATCCGAGAGGAGATATCCACGATTCGAACGATCCTGATTGAAGAAAGAAAAGCCCAGCTAACCGAGCTGATTGATAATGCATATTCGGTTCTCTGCACCGCCAATTACTATCAGGATGCCAGAAAAGCCATCGGGAACATGCGTTTTGGAACCGGAAAGAAAAATTATTTTTTCATTGTAGACATGGATGGCATGATGCTTGTCCATCCAGAGCATCCCGAACTGGAAGAAAAAATTCAAACTGGCCTTCAGGATGCGGATGGCAGGAAAATTATTCTCGAAATACTGGAAGCAGCCCAAAAAAAAGAAGAAGGATTTTTTCAATACAGATGGGCAAAGCCGGGCACGGATATTCCGGTAACCAAGATGGCCTATTTCAAAGTGTTCAAAAACTGGAAATGGGTGCTGTGTACCGGAATCTATCTGGATGATGTTGAACAGGTCATTGATCAAAAAAAGTCGGATCTCGCCAATACAATGACAGTCCATATTCAACTTCTGGCCGGTTTTATTCTGATCATCCTTGTCTGTGTCATGGCCTTGGGCTTCAGGATAACCCGGAAAATTTCCGGACCCATTTATCGGATCATTCAAGGACTCGATGAAGGTGCTGGCCAAGTGGCATCTGCAGCCGGCCAGGTGTCCTCAGCCGGCCAGTCCCTGGCTGAAGGCTCGTCGGAACAGGCGGCTTCCATCGAAGAGACATCTTCCCTGCTGGAGGAGATGGCTTCCATGACCAGGCAAAACGCCGATAACGCCGGCCAGGCCGACTCCCTTATGAAACAGGCCAATCAGGTGGTGAACAAGGCAAACACGTCCATGGGCCAATTAACCACCTCGATGCTGGAAATCTCAAAAGCAAGCGAGGAAACTTCCAAAATTATCAAGACCATCGATGAAATCGCTTTCCAGACCAATCTCCTGGCACTGAATGCGGCCGTGGAAGCTGCAAGAGCCGGAGAAGCTGGGGCAGGGTTTGCGGTTGTGGCCGATGAAGTCCGGAATCTGGCCATGCGCGCCGCGGATGCTGCCAAAAATACCGCCTCATTGATTGAAGGCACCGTGAAAAAAATCTCGGACGGAACAGCATTGGTGAAGACCACTAACGAAGCCTTTAATGAAGTGGCAGGCAGCACCCAAAAAGTAGGTGTGCTGGTAGGCGAAATCGCGGCCGCATCCCATGAGCAGTCTCATGGGATCGAGCAAGTGAACCTTGCGGTCATGGAAATGGATAAGACTACCCAGCATAATGCTGCAACCGCCGAGGAATCGGCTTCGGCGTCCGAAGAATTGAACGCCCAGGCCGAAGAGCTTAAAGGTTTTGTCTCCGATCTGTCCGAAATGGTGGGCGGCAGAGCCTCTCTAACAAACGATACCCGCATTGTCAATCGTCCGAGAGCCACTGATGCCGGATTATCACCCCGAAAAGCATTGGCTGTCAGCAAGAAACCCGTAAAGGGAAGAGCCCTGGCACATTCCCGGTCCAAACAGGTTCATCCCGATGAGATCATCCCCATGGATGAGAAGGATTTTAAAGATTTCGAACCCTTAATGCCAAAGTTCTTCAAACCGCGTCGGATTTGTGACGAAATATCTTAACACCCATCACCAGAAAGGAAAAGAAAATGAAAAAAAACGAGGTAACGGTCAAATGCAAACAGGAAGTGGATGCCGTCGGTTCGATGTTGTCAGACCTGGCAAACAACTTTAAAGAAGGGAAAGTGGTTATTCAAAAAGGGACTTCGTTTGTGACCCTGAGGCCCGCCGGACAAATCGAGGTGGAAGTCGAAGCCGTTGAAAAAAAAGGAAAACAGAAAATCGAAATACAGTTGAGCTGGAAAGAAGAGATCCTTCTGGATGATCCGGAAGCCGAAATCAAAATTTCCGCCGAAGAACCCGTCCTGGATGTGGCAACACCAATCGAAGGACAGATCGAAGATGAAAGCGAGCCGAAAACAGATTGTTGAATTCGACCTTTCCAAGTGGGAATGCGCAGCGAGACAAAACAGATTGAAGTGGGATTTCTCTTATGGTAATGCTTGATGATATGAATCTATCGGAGGTGGTGAATTGGACTGGAGAAAGATTCTGACCTTAAATCTGTTGTTTTCAGCTTTTCTGGGAGAAATTGATAATGATCCAGACGGCATTTTCCTCGACAATGGCCAAAGATAACATTATCGCCAATCTGATCGCTGTCTGTCCGGACGGAATCATCGGTGTGGACCTGCGCGGCACCGTGGTGATTTTCAATGCAAAAGCTGCTGCGTTGACCCGGCGAAAGAGCGAGGATGTTCTGGGTTGTCTGGATATCGGTCAAATCTACGGGAGCCGGGAACAGGCCCGACGGATCAAGGCGGCTCTCAATGCCGAAGATTTCGGCGGTATCGGCCGTCTCGACGGGTTTGAAACCGCTATTGTGGACATAGACAATAAGGCCATTCCGATTCGTCTGTCGGCGGCGCTGATTCTTGACAACGGCAATGAGGTGGGGAGTGTCGGATTTTTTCATGACCTGACAAATCAGAAAATCATGGAGGAAAAACTTCATAAACTTTCCATTACCGATGGACTGACCAACCTGTTTAATCAGCGGTATTTCCATTCCTGCCTTGCCGATGAAATGGACCGGGTCACGCGCTATAACAGTCCGTTGAGCCTGATCTGTTTTGATCTGGATAAATTCAAGGATTGCAATGACCGGCTCGGGCATCTGGAGGGTGATAATGTCCTGCGGCGGGTAGGAAATCTGCTCAATGTTATCACCCGTCGAACGGATAAGTGCTTTCGATATGGCGGGGACGAGTTCTTCGTCCTGCTGCCCGAGACCAATTTAGACCAGGCGATGATTGCCGCTGAAAAGATTCGCCAGATGTTTAATGACAGTTGGCCGTATGAAACCAGCGGAACCGGTGCGCTTTGCCGGGTTACATTAAGCGTGGGTGTGGTCCAGCGGAAAGAGGAAACATCAGGTGTGGCTCTGATGAAACGCGCCGATGTAGCCATGTATAATGCCAAAAATCAGGGTGGCAACAGTATAGTTGCCGGTTGAAGTTTTTTTCAGCAGGGTGGCCGTCTGCCGAGAGATCTTTTGCCCCCTCTTCCCCCCTTTTCAAAGGGGGAGATCATTTCTAAAGAGCATCAAAGCAATACCGAAAACCATCAGGATGATTCCGATGGCATGGTTGATCCGGGTAATCGTACGCGCACCGCAGAACCGGCGGATATGATGTGAAACATAACATTTCAGCAAATCCGCGGTCAGCGTGGTGGAAAGAATGCCGGCAAGAAAAATTCCCACGGACCGGTCGTTGGCGCCATATTTGGCGCTGATGGAAACAACTGCCGTAATCCAGATAACCCAGATGCCGGGGTTAAAGACATTCAGAAAAAATCCCTTGATGACATACAGATAGTTTTTACTCCAGATGCCGATCACTTTCCGGTTTTGGTAAGGGTATGTCTGAACAAGCCGTCTGTTGAAAGTGTAAAAGCCCAGAATTGTCAAACCTGTTCCGCCGATGATTTGAAACCACGCATTATGCCGCGGATCGACGTCCAGGAGCTGCGTTATGCCGAAATAACACAGCAACAGAACAAAGATATCACTCAAGAAAATCCCGACGGACAGGCACATGCCCGCCCTGAATCCGCTACGGATGCTGGTCTGAACCAGAGCGAAAAATCCCGGACCCAGAAGAACGGCGAATGTCAGCCCGACAACTGTCCCTTGTAAAAAAGCGCTCATTCAGCAACGTTTCTGTCACAACGCATACTGCCGGAGCCGATTTTGATCGGGCGCTTTCCGGCCATCGAAAACGCCGCAAGCCTGATAATATCGAAGGTCCTCCAACCATAACCGTGTGTATGTTCGATCGGTTGCCAGGCGTTTGATGGCCTGAACCGGATGATTTCGCATGTCAAGTACCGGCCCCATCAGTTCGGACGGGTCCCGGAAGCATTCCCAGTCGCATTCCCGGCAATCCCGGCTGTTCTTCAACGGTTGTGATGGATTCAGTTCTTCGAAACCGCCCAGATCCGTGTGACCCCGATACCCGCAGGGATAGGTGTGACCGGTTTTGGCATCGATGAAGAAAAAGTCAATCCCGCCCCTGCAGGGATGGGATTCAGGCATCTGGCGGGTTAGCTGACGGGTCAATGCCAGCAATGATGTCCGGGGTGTGAAAATTCGAATACGGGATCGATAATACGGAATGGTTTCCAAAAGAGCGCGATACAGTAGCGTCTTTTCAATCCGGCTGAAATTGACGATATCGTCTGTTGCGGTTGCCGCATATACCGGCGACAATCCGGACCCGGTTCCCCTGCCTGGAATACTCATGGGGTAACAGCAGTTCGCCATCGTAAACCCCAGATCGCATACGAACCGGTAAAACCGGTTAAAACCGGACCGGTAATCCTGATGAAATGCATCGGGTTCGGTGCGCTGATTTCCGGCGACTTCTCCGGCAAGGTTCCGGTTGATACCCAGGTTTGCGGATGGATAAATCCCGCTGGCGTGAAAAATCGGCAGGGCCTTGTGGATGCCGTCAATGACACCGGGAAGTCCCCGCATGGATTCATGAACTTCCGGAACCGCGGAGTCGATGCTGATCCAGAAATTTCGAATCGGGGTGTCGGCCAGGGCATGGGCGATCCGCTCAATTCGGGAATTAAACCCTTTTTTATCGCTTCCCATGAAAACGAAACCATTGGTCCCGGTCCGGATATAGGGGATTCCCGCATGACCGGCATACCGTATCATTTCAATCAGATCATCCAGAAAAAGGAGCGGCTCTCCTCCGGTAAAGGAAATGGCCTGAAATCCCTTTTCAGCGGCAGCATCTATGCTGCGCCGGATGGTATCCAGGGAAAGCCTGGAACGTTTAAAATCCTCCGTGACACGCATGCCGCACTGGGGGCACCGTGCATTACAGGCATCGGTCATCTGAATGATCAACTGGCCGGGAATCCTGCTGCGCCAGATATTTCGAATCGTTTGAAACCACAATGCCTCTGTCATGCATTGACCGCCATGGCATTTGTCAGAAATCCCGCGGGTTCGTACATTTCCCAGGTTTTCAAAAACGCTTTTTCAAACGTCCGTTCTTCCATGTATTTTCGGGCGGCCAGGCCCATGCGCCCGGCCATCTGGACATCATTTACCAACAGCCGGATGGATTCCAGAAAGCTATCCGTGTCATTTCCCCTGGCAATAAAACCGGTGCGGGAGGGAATCAAATTTTCCTGTGGGCCTCCCTGATCCGTCACAATCACCGGTATTCCGGATGCCTGGGCTTCCAGAACCACGTTTCCGAAGGTATCGGTTGTACTGGGAAAGACAAAAACATTGGAAGACGCATAGGCTGCGGCCAGATCTTCGCCGGCGAGATATCCGGTGAAGGTAACGGGTTTTTCGGACAGTTCTGTTTTCATTTCCTCGAGATACGGCCCTTCGCCCACAATGACAAGATGGACATCCGGCCGTTCCCCGCTCAGGCGATTGAATGCTTCGACCAGTATGGGCAGGTTTTTTTCCCTGGATACCCGGCCCACATAGAGGAGTTTGATGATTTGATCATCTATCTGGCAGTGCTTTTTAAAGAATCCGTTTCGTTTGGACGGATGGAACAGGGTGATGTCGATACCTCTTTCCATCAATCGAATACGATCCGCTAAAATGCCCTTTTCAATCAATTCGTCCGCCGTGCTTTTGGATGGCGCATAAACACGATTCATCTGTCCGTAATACCACAGGGTATATTTCCACGTCAGCTCTTCAATGGCGTTATCTCCGGTCAGATACTGGGCATACTGGGGCAGCGCCGTGTGATAGGTACCGTCGATGGGCAATTTCAATATATTGGCAATGGCCAGGGCAGCCAGTCCAATAGGGCCGGGGGTCGCGGAATGAATATGGGTAATGCCCCGGTCGTAACAATAGTGAAGCATTTCCAGGATCGGGGGATAGAAAATTTTTTGATCCGGATACTCGGGAAGTTCATGGACGCCAACCGGCTTGAAATTTTTCACGCCCTGCCGTTCTATCCGATCTTCGGCATCGCAGGTAATGATGGTAAGCTGTTTATGTTTTTTCTGCGCGATTTCGATCTGCTGGTTCAGGGTTCGCGCCACGCCGTTCACCTCATAAAAAGTGTCTGTAAAATGGGCCACTCGGATTTCGGACAGATCGACCGTCTCAGTCATCGAATCATCCGTTAATTGTGCCCTGACCTCCTGAATAAAGGCACGGTCCCGCGTAAAATGGGAAAATGACACAAAATATGGCGCCAGCAGCGTATACAGGCCGCCTGCCGATCCAACGACATGAAAGATACTGAAGACATTGCCGCCGGAAAGATGACCAAACAGGTGATTGGCAAAGCCGTTCAAGACTTTGCTGGATATCCGGTTGACAAAGTCGAACCATTTCAGCTCCGGCGCATCCATCTGTTCTGCTTGTTCCGGGCCATCATTCAGCATATCCGGATTATCGTGAATCAGGTTTCGGGTTTCCCGCCGAATCATATCCATCAGATTTTCGGAAATATCGGCTTCCATTTTCGGGGCTTTTCGATAATTCCAGTAAAAATAGATTCGTGAAAGAATCCCAGGTTCATTTTCCGGTGGCATGCTGAGGGATCTGTCCAGAAACCGCATCAAAACATCCCGTTCCGTATAGCGTTCCAGGTTGAATTTGCTTCGATAGAATTGATAGGCGATTCCGTACAGGTTGTGGGCCAGGGTCAATGGCGTGGAAGCATGGCCGACCACCACTCGGGCCTGGCCGGTCTGGAGAGCATCCAGCGCGGATTTGACATCGGCAAGTGAACATATTTCCGTGTGGGTTCGGCAGATATTGAGCCCGCTGTGATCATCGGAGCCGCCGGTGAGATACTTTTGCCAGGGGAAAGCCCCTGTGGGGTCGATTCCGTGCCTATCGGACAGCAGCGCCATCCGCTCCGGGGTCAGGCTTGACAGAACCGCTTGAAGACACTGGCTCTGATTCGCATCCCGTGCTCCATTGATCTCGAACGTTTTAAAGATCAGCAGAAGCTTTTCAAAATGATCCAGTGTCAGGCGATCATTGATACTGTAAAGCGGGTGAGCCAGAACATGAAAAATATTTTCCCGGTAAAGATAACCGGCCAGATCGAAAATGTTTTCACGCGCTTTCTGAATATCAAGATGTTGGGCTTCCGTGATGTCATAGGCCAGCACATGGACTTTGCAGCGATTGTCCGGGAAATAGGTCGTGATTTCCTCGCTCACAAATGTTCCCGGCAGGTGTGCAATTTCAAGGGCACCGGAAATGGTATTGTGATCGGTTATGGTCACCAGATCCATTCCTTTTTTTCTGGCGGTTTCATAGACCTGCCGGGGTTCCGTAAAACTTTCCGGACATCCGATCTTCTGCAGCACCCACTGGGAGGCGCGTTTAGAAAATCGGGAATGGACATGAAGATCGATTTTGGTGAGAGGGGTCTGCGGATTGTCTTGTTCCATGTGTTTCATGCTCCCATGTTTGGTAGACAGTTTCCAACTTCATTTACCGTGAAAACGCACCTGATTGAAATGAGCGCATCCTATGACCGAAATGTTAGGACTGGATTAACATCCGGTTAGAAGTTGATGAAACCGAAGAATCCTTTTCCAGCCACCACGAACTACGGCAGATATCCAGCGGTCACAAATTTCTAATGTAAACCTAACACCATTTAAATATTTCCGGATTAGGGTGAATGGTGGGGATGGTGGAACTGACAAAAATGAATTCGAAAGGGTAACCGCATGTCAAAGCTTATCGATCTATCTGATGCAATTCAACGGCCGCTGAACAAAAGCCTTTTCGGGATGGTCCAGGGGCCTGTTGAACGTTTTCTGTCCATAGACCGTATCAATCACCATCATGATCTCCTGCACCAAAAGCTGTTCTCGGGCATATCAGACCAATCCGTGTTTGAAACCGTTCTGGATGTCTTGAATGTTCGGTTTTCGTGTGACGCTGCCGAGATGGCCCAGATTCCCGCGGATGGGCCCCTCGTGGTCATTGCCAATCACCCCTTTGGCGGCGTTGAAGGCGTGATCCTGGGTGCCATGCTGTCACGGGTACGGCCCGATGTTCGAATAATGGGCAATTATCTGCTAAAAAAAATTGCCGGTTTGGGCAATTCGATTTTCGCTGTCAATCCGTTTGAAAACCGGCAAACCCGGGACAATTTACAGGGATTGAAACAGTCCCTGTCCTGGGTAAAAAACGGCGGCGCCCTGGTCGTTTTTCCGGCCGGAGAAGTCGCAAGCTGGCATTCGAAAGAAGGGCAGGTATCAGACCCGGACTGGAGCCCTCATGTTGCCGCCCTGATTCGAATGACCCGGACAACGACCCTTCCGGTATATTTCCCCGGCCAGAACAGTGCGTTGTTTTCAATGGCAGGCATGTTGTCCCCCCGTTTGCGAACCGTGTTGCTGCCCCGAGAGCTGGAAAACAAAACAAGCAAAACATTCACGATGCATATCGGCCGCCCCATCCCATGGCCCCATTTGCAGCGGCATGCCAATGATGCGGCGATAATCGATTACCTGAGAGCAAATACGGATATATTGAAATTGCGCTCCGCTCATGGCCGTTCAACGTTTACGGGCTTCGGCATGTTTGCCGGGAGAAATAAACGGCTCGAATCCCTCATCAAACCCATACCGGGCCAGATGCTGCAGCAGGAGGTCGATCATCTGCCTAAAGAGCAGTTGCTGGTCAAACAGGGTGAGTTTTGTGTTTATATCGCTCAAAACACCCAAATACCCAACCTGCTCAATGAAATCGGCCGGCTTCGTGAGCTTACCTTTCGCCAGGTCCATGAAGGAACAGGGCGCTGCGTGGATTTGGATGATTTTGACACCCATTATTTTCATTTGTTTCTGTGGAATCATGACGCATCCGAATTGGTGGGGGCGTATCGCCTGGGAATGGTGGATCGGATTTTACGTGAGTTCGGCAGCAAGGGGCTTTACACGAACACGCTGTTTCGGTTTAAACCGGAATTACTGCATTTTCTGGCTCCTGCAATCGAATTCGGTCGTTCATTCATCCGCTCCGAGTATCAAAAAAAATATAACAGTCTGGTCTTGATCTGGCGCGGCATCGCCGAATTTATCAGCCGGAATCCCCGCTATAAAATCCTTTTCGGGCCGGTCAGCATCAGCCGCGATTACCATAGCGTATCCAAAGATCTGCTGGTACGTTTTTTAACGCAAACTCAAATGAATTCCCGTTTGTCCCCTTATGTCACGCCCCGCCGCCCATACCGGATTTCCCGCAATCGGCTTTTAAAATCCGCGGCAATCGGGAGCGCTTTCCGGGATATCGAAGATGTCTCTTTTCTGATTTCCGAGATCGAGAAGGATGGAAAGGGCGTACCGGTTCTGATAAAACATTATCTGAAGCTGAACGGCAAATTATTGAGTTTTTCCATCGATCAAGGATTTTCCGGCGTTGTGGATGGGTTGTTGATGGTTGATCTGCGGGACGCCGATACAAGACTGCTGAGACGCTTGATTAAGAAAAACCGTTCGGATACCGATAACCGTTCGGTTTAATTCCGCTTAACTCAAAACACAGGTTACCCGATGCCACGAAAAAAGAAATCCACGTTCATTCTTGACACCAACGTCATTCTTCATGACAGCGCCTGTATTTATCATTTTGGAGAGAACAATGTCGTCATCCCCGTAACGGTTCTTGAAGAGCTCGATCAGTTTAAAAAAGGCAGTGAAATACTGAACTATCATGCTCGTGAATTTGTCCGCACGCTGGATCTGCTGTGCGGCGAACATATGTTCAACGGCGGCGTTCCAATCGGACCGGGTCTGGGGAAAATCACCGTCAAGCTGGACAGGAAATTTCATGAAGATCTCGTTTTAAGCTTTTCGGAATCCAGACCCGATCATCATGTTCTCAACATCGCCTACCACCTCGCCAGGGAAAATCCATCCCTTCAGGTCATCCTGGTTACCAAGGACGTCAATCTGCGAATAAAGGCAAAGTCCGTCGGCCTGGTTGCCCAGGATTATAAAAGCGATCAGATCAAGGATATTACAACGCTTTACACGGGAAAGCGCCTTGTCGAAAATATCCCGGGGATGGTTCTGCAAAAACTGTATGAACCACCATTTGAACTTGAGCCATCGGATCTGTCCCTGGAAAAAGAACCCGTGGCCAACGAATATTTTATTCTCAGAAACGGCAACAAATCCGTTCTGGGAACGTACGATCCCTTGAACCTGAAAATCCGTCGAATCGATAAAAATCCGGCCTTCGGTATCATGCCGCGCAATGCGGAGCAAACCTTTGCCCTGGATGCCCTGACCAACAATAAAATTCAACTGCTTACGCTAAGCGGAAAAGCCGGCACCGGGAAAACGCTTCTTGCACTGGCCGCCGCGCTTCAGCGCAAAAAGAATTACCGCCAGATTTTTCTGGCAAGACCGGTCGTTCCGCTCAGCAATAAAGATCTCGGCTTCCTTCCGGGTGATATTCAATCCAAGCTTGACCCGTACATGCAGCCTTTGTTCGATAATTTAAGCGTCATCAAGTCTCATTTCGGCAAATGCGAGTCCTCACGGGATGACGTCAACAAACTGCTGGAGGAAAACAAGCTGCTCATATCCGCCCTGGCTTACATTCGCGGACGCAGCCTGGTGAACATCTACTTTATCGTTGACGAGGCCCAGAACCTGACCCCCCATGAAGTCAAAACGATTATTACCCGGGCCGGAGAAAATACGAAAATTGTTTTCACGGGCGATATTTTTCAGATCGACCATCCCTATCTGAACACACAGTCCAACGGGCTCAGCTATCTGATTGAAAAAATGCATGGACAAAAACTCTACGCGCACATCAATCTGGAAAAAGGAGAACGCTCGGAACTGTCCGAACTGGCCAGCAATCTTTTATAGCGCCATGAACAAATCGCAGCGGGTTTGATCCCTCAGTTTTATTTCGGACCGGGTTTGAAATTTTGTTTTTCTCTGATTTCCATGATATTGGATCATTGTTATACAAACATGGAAAATTCAATTTGGAATTTTCTGCGGTTACTGGCTTCTTGTCACAACAGATGAGTAATAGAGGGAAGATTTTCTATCTATTCATACTGATACCCCCCCCCCAAGGAGATCTCACATGCTCGAAGTTTCGTGGTTTTTGTTTAGGTTGCATCCCTTGTTCGACTCTTTCTCGATAGCGCGCTGTCGAACATTTCCAACCCGAAGATCGCCATCTTCTACTTTGCCTTTCTGCCCCAATTCGTGCTGCCTGGTGCCACGCACCCTACGCTGTCGATGCTCGTGATTGCAGGGCTTACGTTCATCATCAAGGATCCGGGTGGCTTCTTTGCGGGCTGGTTGCGCTCGCATCTCAGCGTTCTATCTTGGCTCAATCGATCCAGTGGCGCTATTCTCATCGGCCTCGGCGTCAAGTTGGCATTCGAGCGTCGAACATGAAGACAGCAAACCCGGCGCGAGTTGGCTGACTGTTATGCATAATCACCGAGGAACTCAAATGACGGTGACAACTGAAGTTTTTAGAAAGGATTTTTCATGCTCTACAAGTTTGACGGCAAGCAGCCGACAGTGAGTAAAGATACCTATGTCAGCGATCTGGCAAGGGTGATAGGTGATGTCGTTATCGGCAGTAATTGCTATATCGGGCACGGCGCCATCTTAAGGGGGGACTACGGCAGAATTGAAATCGGTGACGGGACGGCTGTGGAAGAAGGCGTCATTGTTCATGCACCCCCCGGTGATACGAATCGGATCGGAACAAAAGTCACCATCGGTCACGGGGCCGTGGTTCATGGGAAATATATCGGCAATCTGGCTGTTATCGGCATGGGCTCCGTACTCAGTATCTGGTCGGAAATTGGAGAAGGCGCAATTGTCGCGGAGGGCACTATCGTAAAACTGAAACAGATAATCCCTTCGAGAGTGGTTGTCGCCGGCAATCCGGCGCAAATCGTTCGAGAAGTAACCGCAAAAGACGAAGCGTTTTGGAACTTTGGCAAACAGCTCTATATTGATCTTGCAAAAAAATATCTATATGAGGGCATGGAACCAGTTAACGGAGTGAAAATGGAGTGATTATGAACACCATGACGAAGATAGCGGCAGGTATAACCGTACTGGCTTTTATGCTGGCCGGATGCGCGGGTATGCCCAAGAAGCCGGAAGTTACGGCCCGGGGAGATTACAGCTACACCAAGGAGTACGTTTCCTGGCTGGCCCGCAAGGAGATGAAAAAACATGACGTGACCGGCCTTTCCATCGCCCTGGTGGACGATCAAAAGGTGGTCTGGGCGGAAGGGTTCGGCTATGCCGACAAAGCCGACAAAATTCCGGCCGCGCCGGAAACGATCTACCGGGCCGGCTCTATCTCCAAGCTTTTCACCGCAACCGCTGTCATGCAACTGGTCGAGAAGGACAAATTCGACATCGACAAGCCGCTTAAGACCTATCTTCCCGAGTTTTCCATCAAGAGCCGCTTTACGGACGCCGCGCCAATTACCCCGCGCACCCTCATGACCCACCACTCCGGGCTCCCTTCCGACCTGCTGAAGGGGATGTGGACCCGGAATCCGGAACCGTTCGAGAACGAGGTCAACCTGCTTCGGGAGGAATACGCGGCATATCCCCCCAACTATGTCTTCTCATACTCCAATGTCGGCGTGACCCTCCTGGGACATGCGCTCGAAAAGGTGGCCGGCCGCGATTTCGCGGCCCACATGAAGACGTCTGTGCTGAGTCCGCTGGAGATGACCCATTCTGCGTTTTCCCAGGCACCCGACCGCTCACCGCTGGGCGCCAAGGCCTATCGCAAAGCGGAAGAGGCCGAGGAACTCCCCTTGCGCGGCACCCCTGCCGGCGGGTTGAACTCCAATGTTCTGGACCTCTCCCGCTTCATTCAGATGGTATTGGCCGGAGGGAGGGCCGGGGAGCAGCAGATCATCAAGCCGGAAACGCTGGCAGAGATGCTGCGCCCCCAGAATGCCGATGTACCGCTCGACCTGAACTTTCACACCGGCCTGGGCTGGGCGCTGAGCATCCTGGGGAATGCCGATATCAGGAACGCCGGACCGGTGATCCACCACTCCGGGGCGACCCTCTATCACCGAAGCATGCTGATCGTGTTGCCAGAGCACAAACTTGGAGTGGTGGTTCTGGCCAATTCAGCCACTGCCGGGAACGTGGTTAACAAGCTGGCCGCGGAAGCGTTGAAATTAGCCCTTGAAGCCAAGTCCGGCATAAAACAGCCCGATCAGTCCAAGGCGCCGGTGGGTGAAGGTTCGATGTCCCAGGAGGCGTTAAAGGCTTATGAAGGGCGTTACGCCACCATGGCGGGTGTTATCGGCATCACAAAAAAGTCGGACTACCTGCAAGCCTATCTTATGAATAACTCATTTCGCCTGGTACCGCGCCCCGACGGACTGCTGGGGCTCCAATACAGGCTGCTCGGCATTATCCCCATCAGCCTGGGCGAACTGGACCAGGTCGGCATCTCACGAGCCACGGTGGCGGGGCGCGAAATTGTGAAGGCCAGCATGAACGGACAGGAGGTGCTGGTCGGAGAACGGATAACTCCGGTGCCGATTTCAGAGGCATGGCAAACGCGTGTGGGGGAATACGAGATCGCCAATGCCGGTGATGACGCCATACTGGTCGATAAAATACGCCTTCGCCGGGACAATGGCCTGCTCCAGTTGGAATATGCCATGCCTCTTTTTATCGATGGAAGGATGAGCATTGCGATTGCGCCGCTTTCCGACAAGGAGGCGCTGATTTACGGGCTTGGGCGCGGCATGGGCGAGACGATCCGGGTAGTTACCGTCGGAGGTGAGGAACGGCTCCAATATTCGGGCTATCTGTTCAAAAAGAAACGTGAGTAATTGCAGCGCGATCAAACGCTTCATGGAAAAGAAAGCGTTGACGACAAAAAACTCAGGACATAAGGGCCTCTCGCAAAAGGCGGACCCAAACCACGCCGTGTGTATTTTGCGGCTTTCCTGAAGCTCATGGGCGGCGTGGTTCGGGCCGTTTATCCCCGTCATTGGAAATTTTAGAATATACGAGGATCTATTTATATGAAGCGAGCCATTGTGATTGGGGCAAGTTCATCGGTATCATTCATAAATCCTTGGCCGTGGTTGCTCGCGGGTTATCTGCATGTTAGCTTATAAGAAGAAAGAAATATTAAAGAACGCACGAGAAGGTAATGCAAGGGCGCAACTGGAAGCAGCTCTCAGTTACATCTGGGGGAAAAACGGATTCCCTGTCAACGAAAGGCAAGCTCGCATTTGGTATAAGAAAGCATCGTTAAGCGGTAATCCAGAGGCGATGTTCAATCTGGGCACTATGTATTTGAACGGCGAAGGAGGGGTGACGGATGTTGCGACAGGGATCAAATGGCTAAAGACATCTGCGGCCTCCAAAAAGAAACATATATATCGCGCCGTTGCACCACAATTATTGAGCGAAATATACAGATGTGGTCTTCATGGGATATCTGTGGATTCCAATGAAGCAGCACACTGGAAGACAATTGCTGAAAAGCGTAAGGAGAAATCCGGCTAATTCGGGGGTCTCCCCCTGCCCAGCACACCAACTGAAAGGAGATACATCATGATCGAAACACCACAGATCGTCCAGACCACTGACCGACTGACCGCCATCATTCACTTCACGATACCGAGAGAGGAAATGATGAATGTCTTTGGACCGGGCGTTGGCGAGTTGATGGACACCATCGCCGCTCAGGGCATCGCGCCCGTCGGCTCGGTATTCACCCACCACTTAAAGATAACCCTGGATATTTTTGACTTCGAGCTTTGCGTGCAGGTCAGTGCACCGGTGGTCGCCGCAGGACGCGTGAAGCCGAGCCAATGGCCCGCCATGAAAGTAGCACGGACGGTTTATCTCGGTCCTTACGAGGGTCTCCCTGATGCTTGGGGCGAATTCATGCGCTGGATCGAGACCGAAGGGCACACACCAGCCCCGGATCTCTGGGAATGCTATGTCGTCGGCCCGCACTCCAGCCCCGACCCGACCACCTGGCGCACGGAACTCAACCGGCCGCTGACTGATTAAGGCTGAGCACCCGTCAGTCCCGAGGTGACAGACCGTATCGGCGACGTTAAATCACGGGAAATGACGATGCCCACAATTCCTCGCAAGCTGTTGCGTTAATCTGATCAGGAACACTCACATGAAATTCAAAATGCTGTCGGTCCGGGAACTGACGAACAGAACAAGGGAGACGGTAAGTCGATTCAGCCTGCTGTCTTTCTTTTTATGTGTCGGTGCGGTCAATCACCTCTACATGGACATTTACCATGAAGACACGCTGAAGTATGCCTCCCGCAATATCTTCATGAGCCTGCTTGTCCTGCTTCCCGTCTTGTATTCGATAAGGCTCCTTTATGAATCCATGTGGATCGGAAAGCGTGCAAAATCCGTCGTTGACGGTGTTTTCGTCATTGCCGCCGGTTTCTATTTTTACTGCCTTCCGGATCAACCCCTGATCCCCCTTTACTGGTCCCGGTTTGCAGTCTTTTTCATCAGCTCCGTTCTCCTGTGTTTCGTCTGCGTGAAGAAGGGCGCGGGAGATGATGATTATTACTGGCATTTTCATGCCGCATTATTCGTTCGTCTCGTCATTACCTGGCTTTACACGTTGGTTATCATCGCCGGCACAAGTGTCGCTCTCGGCGCAATCGATATTCTCTTCAAGACGGACTTGTTTCGACATGACGAGACCCGAATACTGATCGTCACGCTTTGGATTTTCGCGCCCATTTTCTTTCTTTCCGGCGTTCCGAACTCACGCAGCTCGGAAGAGGTGGCGGGGCACGGTCCCGGATGGCTTAAAAACATCGGGGTCTATGTCATGGTCCCCCTCACCACGGTATATCTCGGAATTCTGTATGCCTATGGCGGCAAGATTCTTTTTCAGTGGCAATTGCCCGAAGGTACCGTATCCTATCTCGTCCTGTCTTTTGCCGCATTCGGGATCGTATCGCTGCTGATCATCTTTCCTTTTCAAAAAGACGAGAACGCGAAGTGGTGTCAATGGTTTTCAAGATACTTCTATTTTTTTCAGATACCGCTGCTGTTTCTTCTGTTTGTTGCCATCTTTGAAAGAGTGTTGGCCTACGGCATAACGTTCCGCCGGTACTATGTGCTGGCGCTGGCGATATGGCTTCTCTTCATCACGGTTTTTATGATCATCAGGAAGAGCCGGAATCTTATCGTCATCCCCCTTTCTCTTCTCGTCATCGCGATGCTGTCAATTCTCGGCCCATGGAGTTCCTTCAACGTTTCTTACATGAATCAAAAAGACCGTTTGCTGAAGCTGCTCGACACGAATAACCTGATCCAAAACGGCAAACTTGTTTTGGCAAAGGAGCCCCTGCCTTTCAAAGACAAGACGGACATATCCTCCATCGTGATGTATCTCCATGATTACGGCAAGTTGCAGACGTTGGCCTCTCTGACCACCTCAAGGAAGGCAATAACGCCGGAATCGTTCACCGAAGAGCTGGGCTTCGAATACGTCAAGTCGTACAACTATGAGCGGAACTCATTCTATTATCACTGCGGCAATCAATCTCTCGTCCTGCCTATCGAAGGCTACCAGTTATTCGCAAGATTCCGGGAAAATTTTGACGCCAGGAGCAACAAGATCAGCAGGGTTGAGAAGGGTGACCTCCTGATCGAATTCTTCCCGGAAACCGCCATGTTCCAATTTTCGGACGACGAATCGCACAAATCCCGGATCGAATTGCAGCAGATCGCAGCGTATTTCAAGGCAGCGAAAACCTCAAACAACGGTGACTGCTGCAGCTATCTCTACCAGGATGGTTTCTTCGATATAACCTGCTTATTTGGGAACCTGTCCGGATGGGAGGACCAAAATGGTACACATTTTTACGCGGTGGACGTCGATTTGCTGGTTAAAAAGAGATAGGATCGACCGGCAGCCATAACCAGCCACCGCCCGCTGGCTTCAGTATTTCTACCCGTTATATAAATGTGACAATACGCAGAAAAAGCGGCAGGCTGATCCAGAAAAGAACCGCGACTCCGGTCCAGAAGCAGATCTTGACCGCCCCGCAGAGACGGTTGTCAAATCGTTGGTATCGCAGCCTGTTGCCACGCGACATGGCAGTGGCACCGGAATCCTCCGGGGTGAACAGGAACAGGAGAAAATTTCCGAAAAGCATGCGGCAGTCCGCCAACTGCCTGAAAATTTTGTATGAATTTTTCATAGTTGCGAGATGATACGCGTTCTGTTAAGAAATAACAGATGTAGATTTACAAAAATAAAACCATAACAGATGCGAAACGATGACAAGTCAACCTTTTGCTGTTCCGGCACTCCTTTTATTCATTGCCGCCATACCGCTCATTATCGGCCTCATACCCAGAAATCGATTCTACGGGTTTAGAACCCCAAAGACGCTCTCCGATGACAAGATCTGGTAGTCCGGTGAATCGTCTCGCCGCCGCAGCCATCATGATGGGGAGCGGTGTGTACGGCATGGCTGTGGCGCTCGTGCCTTATGACCGATTGGCGATCGATAATTTTATAACCTGGGGAATTCATTTGACGGCTTTCGTCGTGCCCATGGTACTCGGTCTGAGTGTTGCGGCATGGTACGCCAAGCGTCTTTGAAAAGCGAAGAAAACCACGGGGTCCGGGCTGGTCGGCCGGGGCGCTACGGCACGCGCTCAGGAACTTCGGGATTGTTGAAATAGCCCGGTTTCCAGTCGGATCGTATAGTTGACCGGCGCATGGTCGGAAAGGAATTCGGGGGGATCGGTCAATCCGCGAGTACTGTCGGATTCAAGGCCTGTTCGCATGTCATCTTTCAGGCAGATCGGAACGCCGACGTGACAGAAATCAAATGGAATGGCGGAAGGCGGCACGGTGGTGATGATGTCGCGGTCGTTTTCAAACCGGTATATCCGGGCGTCTTTCAGGGAATCGGCAAAAACGGAATCCCCTGTTTTGGGTGCGCCAAACGTGTAAACCGCTCTGGCGGGATATACGGAGGCTGCCAGTATGGCCAGCGCACCCCCCAGACTGTGGCCTGTGAAATACAGGGGAAGATCGATTTTGGAGAGGGTTGGTTCGATTTTTTGCCAAAGCCCTAAAAAATCTGCCTTAAAACCGCTATGAACCGAACCTCCCCCGGGCCAATAGGTCTGAACGGCTTTCAGATTGGAGAGCCATCCCTCAAATCCGCTGGTTCCGCGAAATACAAGGACTGCAAACGGCTGGGATGTTCTGTTCCGGGATTCGACAAGTGCACAATAATTGGTTCCGTTGGCAAACGTTTCGATTTCACGCAGCCCCGCACCATCCAGAATTTCGGATCGCGTGGGGATGAGCGCGTCCGGACCCGCCTCGTCCGGACCCTGTCTGTAAATCAGGCGAGAGATCTCACAAAGCCACCAGGCATTGATTATGCTACAATCCGGCGCATCCGTTTCAAACGGACAGGCATAGGGTACATCGAAATACCGGTCGGATATCCACGGCCGAAGCAGGGCATTCCATGAAGTATCAAGACTCATTGTTTCTGTCATTTGATGGTCATCTTGATTGAAGGCTTATCCCGATAACGCACCCGCGCCAGTTTCAGATCAATTTGCGTTTCAACGCCTTTTGGATTGAGGAAGGCCACTTCCTTGATTTTTTCTTTTTCTCCACTGAAAAACGCTTCATCGATTTTCTTTTTGACTTTCAATGCATCCTTATACGCAAAAAAATCAAACAGCCGGCGGCCCATGATAGCGCCGGGTTCAGGCAAACGAAGATGGGCGGCGGCCGACCGGTTCATATAGCAAATGGAGTATGTCGTATCGATCAGGAGGGTCTTTCGGCTGTCGGCGTCCACGAAGCTTTTAAACAGTTCATATGCAATGTCGGTTTTTTGCAAGCTCTCCTGCATGCGCAGCTCCAGCGTCTCATGTTCCTTTTTAAGGGAATCATATTGAAGCATCAATTTTTCATTTGCTTGCTGGATTCGCCTGGCTTCATCCTGAATCCGATCATTTTCTGAAAGCGCTCTTTCCAATTCGCCTTGCAGCCGCCGAGGCTCATTTTGCAGCGACTGCATCGCCATTTCCATGTCCCGGAGCATGATGATGAGTTCTTTTTTGGTTTTTAGCATCGGGTCGGCCATGGATTACCCCGCGTTGTTTTGAAATAAAATGATAATATTTTTATGATAAATACCATGATAATATTTGATATTCAACAAAAATATATCCATAAACAGGCATGAGCAAATCGTTTTATCGATTTGAATTATCAAATAATTATAATTAGACATATAAATTAAAATGTCTCTTTAAAAGTTTTGATAAAATATATATTCTCGTACAAATATTGTACACATTGATATCATTTTTCAATCAAGAGGACAACATGGGTATTTTCAAAGAAGAAGCCGAAACCAAGCGGATGATTTTCAACATCCGAGATGATCTGGCCAATCGTCTCTTGTTGGCAAAGGAAGAAGCGCGAAGCATGGGGAAGCGGCTGGATATTGAAACCACGATCAATAAGGCAATCGAAAAATTTTTACAAAAAGCCGAAAAACGAATTAAGGAAGAAAAAAAGAAACAAGGCGTCTTTCTTCAATCACTGAAGAATAAATCGACAGATGGTGTTTTGCCGGATTCAAAAGACATTGTCGAATCAGTCTTTTCCGAGGAGAATCAGTAATAACAAAAAACGCAACCCTCAACAGAACGGAGCGGGAAATGAAAAAAAACGAAGTGAATATCAAATGTAAAATGGAAACAGATGCGGTAGCCATTCTGCTTTCCGATATGGTAAAAAGTTTCCGGGAAGGAAAAATGGTCATTCAGAAAGGAAGTTCTTTTGTCACCCTCAAACCGGTTGGGCAAATCGAAGTGGAATTGGAGGCAACTGAAAAAAAAGGAAAGCAGAGAATTGAAATTCAGTTAAGCTGGAAGGAAGCGGTTTTTTCGGAGCAGCCAGAAGACGAAATTCGAATTTCCGGCGATGAACCCTGCCTGGCTGAGGCGGATGCCTCTGAAGAACAAACCGAAAGAAACGCAATCCTGTATCGCAAATGGTAACGGAAAAGTCGGGATGATACAACCTCAAAAATATTAATATCCGGCTAACAAATTCCTAACAATACTTTGCCATAATAATAAGCTCAGACTCGCTTCAGGGTTGAAAGAAACCATCATCCCCATTTTTCACACGAAAATACGGCTTCGGAATGAAACTCGATTGCGTGTAACCAGGAGATTTATCATGAAAAATTTTGGGAATAAGGATGAGATCATTGTTTATGGGGAACATTCCATACAATTACTCCAACACGTCATTGACGGAATATCCAACAATCCGGTTGAATCCACAACCTATTCAATTGATTTTTCAAGGCTGAAAAAACTGAAAATCAGTATCAAAAAGAAATTTGGGCAGCCCTATGTAAAATGCAAGATCAAATACGAAGGTAAGGATGATATTCTGATTGATCGGGTTGAGGCTGCCGATTCGGATAGCGATAAACCCGATTATACCGTTTTGAAAAAGCGAATGGAAAAAACTTTTAAAACAATCGGAGATCGCCTGAAAAACAGGAGCCTTCCTTCCACCTTGGAAACCGAGCTGTTCTGCAAAAATGCCGAGCTGATGACCACCTATTCGGGCCATGGCGACAACATGTATCCCGCATTTCTTGAACTTATCAGCGAGTTTCAGAAAGCTTTTCATCAAGTCGATATTCAGAAATGCCAGGCAAAATTCGCTGAAATCAAAGCGATGAAAAGAGCTTGCCATCACGATGCAGACTGAATGGGTCTCCGGCCCCATTCACACTGCGTAATACCACCTCTCAAAAAAAGCGTCGCATGTAAATCGGTTTATGGTAAACGTAGAAAGAACGAAAAAAGGGAGCAATGGAATTATTGAAATCCAAATCAGAATGCATTCCGCTTTATCCCCAAAAATTTTCCGAGGAGATCACGGAAAATGATGAAAAAATTTTTGAAAAAATTACATCAACCCGTTTATCCCCGGAACAAACAGACCGGATTCTGACCACTTCCGTAATCCATCCCCGCCAAAAAACCGTTCTGGCCGTCCACTGGCATCCCGAATTCATCCCCCTGGACCTGATTGAAAAGCGCATACACAATATGTTTCCCAATATGTGCACGCAACTGATCATTCCCACTCAGCATAATGTATTGATGACATATCATGAATACGCGGGGGTTGAAGTGGACGCCTATTCCCGGGGGTTTAATCAGAAAGTCCAGTTGCTGCTTCATTTTAAAGCTAAAAAGGTGGAATCGGCACATGTTCTGAAATCCATGCTGGCATACACCCTGAAATATCGGCAGAATCAACTGAATGATTTTATTCATACCCTGATCAAGCCCAATGAGAAACGCCTTCAACAGGCCGCAGAAGAAACCGGCGCAACGGATGACTGCATCCGCTTTGTCCGCGTTCAAATCAAAAAATTACATGAACTGATAGAACGTCATTACGATCAGTTGCCGATAGAGATGTTCAAGAACAAGCTGATGCGGGATTTTCTGGATGAATACCGCCCGGAATACGGAGACGCGTGGATCAATCGGGCGCAAACCTTTCTTCACGCCGTCAAACAGATCGTCAAATCCCATTTTTCCATGCGATATTTTTACAGAACTTCCGAAATAATCGAAGAAGCCAGGTCCCTGGGCGGCGGAATCGTCATTCCGCACCCGGAGCAGTTCTGGCCGATTCTTCTGGCGGATTACGATGTGGATGGATATGAAGTCTGGAATCCGCAGTCCCGAAGATACACCGAATTTCTGATTTCTGTCCTGAATCGGAAAAACAACCCGGTGAACGAAAGTCGAAACAAACTGCTACTGTTCATGGGCGATGACACCCATCTGAGTGAAAAAGTGAGGGACCCGGATAAACAGGATCGGGAAAAAGTCAGCCGCGAAATTGGCTTTCAGCCCGCATGGGACGATATGCATATCCGAAAAGCATTAATTACCGCCAATATGAATCGCAGGCTGGTGATCGGGGAATACAAAAGTCGATTGGGGTTAAGTGACCATGGATAAAAAGCGGGCAAATCAAAACTGACCATCAAACTGACCTGGAATGATTCAACCATTGAACAATCAAATGAAAACTGCGATGCGATCCAGATCGCATCATGAGCAAGGATCATTATGCCTCATATAGCCGTTATTGGAAATAATGGAGGGTGGTCGTCCGAACTCCTGGCGGATTACGTTGCCGGTGTAACCGGAAGACGCCTTCTGGTGGAAATGCAGAATGTCTGCCTGGATTTGTCCCATGGGAAAGTCTGGTATGACGGAACGGATTTGACGCAACTGGATGCCATCATCATTAAAAAAATCGGACCCTATTATTCGCCCCATCTTCTGGATCGCCTGGAAATTCTTCGTTTTCTGGAGCATCGAGGTGTTCGAATTTTCTCTCGTCCCTTGAATATTCTTCGGGTACTCGACCGTCTCAGTTGCACCATCACGCTGCGCATGGCGGGGATTCCCATGCCGCCGACGGCCATTACGGAAGATGCGAATCAAGCTCTCAAAATCATTAAAGAGTATCAAGAAGCGGTTTTCAAACCACTTTACTCGACCAAGGCCAGGGGAATGCGGGTGATTCGTCACAGCAGAGAGGCGCATATCGAGGTGGAAAACTTCAAGCTGGAAAATCCGATCATGTATATTCAGAAAAAACTGGATATTCAAGGCAGGGATCTGGGCGTCGTCTTTCTGGGCGGTGAGTACATCACCACCTATGCCCGCTGCAATGACACCACATCCTGGAATACGACCACGGTAAACGGTGGAAAATATGTCGCCTACGACCCTTCCGCGGAAACCATCGAAATCGCCAGAAAGGCTCAGGCGCTTTTCGATCTGGATTTTACCAGCGTGGACGTGGTTGAAACCCCGGATGGCCCGCTGGTGTTTGAGGTCTCTGCTTTCGGCGGGTTCAAGGGCATGAAAATCGCGCGGAATATGGACGGCGCAAAGCACTATGTCGACTATGTGTTAAAAAGGATCGCGCCCTGATCTTCAATAAAAACGGAGCCCCTCAATGCAGTTGAATGTTCAAAAATCCGTCAGAATCCCCGATCCCGCCAGAATAACACTTTTTCAAAAATGTCCGGAGCTGGGACCGAAGATTTTATTTTTCAGCGGCGGGAGCGCGCTAAAAAAACTCTGTCAGGAGCTGATTCATTATACACATAATTCGATCCATATCATTACCCCCTTCGACTCGGGCGGAAGTTCCGCCCCATTGCGCATCGCTTTCGGAATGCCGGCGGTGGGTGACATTCGAAACCGTTTGATGGCCCTGGCGGATCAGACGTTTCAAGGTAACCCGGAAGTATACGATCTTTTTGCCCACCGGCTGCCCAAACAGGCAAATCCACAAGAGCTCCACCGAATGATGGAAGCCATTGTCAGCGGAAATCACTCTCTGATAAGTCGCATTGCTCACCCCATGAGAAAGATCATCCGGCACCATATCAACGTTTTTTATCGGAATATGCCGGAATCGTTTGATTTAAAAGGCGCCAGCATCGGAAATCTGGTTCTCACGGGCGGGTATCTCAGCTATGACCTTCATCTGGATCCCGTGATATATATTTACTCCAAACTGGTTCAAGTGCGGGGAACGGTTCGACCGGTTGTCAACACGCCGCTTCATATGGCTGCGGAATTGCAGACCGGAGAAATGGTTCTGGGCCAGCACCGGATAACCGGAAAGGACTGTCCAACCCTTGGGGCCAAAATTAAAGACATCTATCTGACTTCAACGCTGAATCAATTCGATCCAGTAAACGTCTCCATCCGCGAGAAAATGGCGATACTGATCCGGGAAGCCGATGTGATCTGTTTTCCGATGGGAAGCTTTTTTTCCAGCCTTGCAGTAAATATGTTACCACAAGGAGTCGGACGGGCCATCAGCCAAAACCCCTGCCCGAAAATCTTTATTCCGAACATGGGAACGGACCCCGAGCTTCTGGGATACTCAATCATGGATCAAATCGAGGTCTTGTTGAAATATCTCTTGAAAGACTGTGCGGACATTCCGTCCGCCCACGACATCATTACCTATATTCTGATCGATAAATCGCGCATGGATTACCCGAATACTTCGGAAATCGATAATCTGGACAAGAAAGGGATTCAAATTCTCGGCATGGATCTGGTTCACGCGGAAGATGGGTCGATTATCGATGAAAAAAAGCTGGTCCCGATTCTTCTGTCTCTGGCATAGTCGATCGATTCAGCAAATTAAATCGGCGCCCTTATCCGTTAATCGAAGGGTGGGGATGCTGCCGCTTTCTTTCTCGATCAGCCCTTTTTCAATCAGATCGGACACAGCCTGATCAAAATAGCTTTTTTCCTGCGACGTCAGCAATCGCCAGTAGTCTTTCATGAGCCACTTTGGTGGAATTGTGTCATGATTACTCAGCAGCGCTCGAAATTTATCTAAAATATCCCGTTTGATTGCTTTTGCTGTTTTTGACATGTTTCCTTCTCCGGGTATCTTACTTCAATTCTGGAATATCTCTATGAAGATAGTCCTGGTAATCTGTCGCGATTGTTGCGTCCTTCTCAGCCATCAACGGCGAGGAAATAATAAAATCCGCCGTGGCTCGATTGCATGCAATGGGAATGTTATAAAGCACGGCAATTCGCAGCAATGCCTTGACATCGACATCATGAGGATGGGGCTGCATCGGATCCCAAAAAAAGATGGCGATGTCGATTTTTCCTTCAGTAATCAACGCGCCAAGCTGCTGATCCCCTCCAAGAGGCCCGGATCGCAATTTATGAATCGATATATTTTGATGACTGTTTGTTTCCTCGATCTTGCGTAAAAAAGCTTTTTCGACAAGGTTGCCGGTTGTACCGGTACAGGTGAGCTGGTGTTTGAGCAAAATGTCAAAATTCCATTCCACCCATTCGATGATATCTTTTTTTCGATTGTCGTGCGCGACTATCGCAATATTTTTCTGATTATTCATAAAAGGCCTTTCTCTTTTTTCGATGATCGTTTCCGGCAAACACCGGGATCCAACCTGATCGCAAAACCCGAGTTGCGTCAGGATCAGCTAAACTGTTGAGTCAGGTGCATATTATGGAAAAATTGTTAGAAGGAAATTAGGAGCGGGTTAGGAGTTGATGCAAGGTGACGATTCCATACTGCCCGGTTGTCCGCAGTATTTGTAGAGGAGCCCGGCCACTGCCGCGGTGAATGGCGCCACGGTGATAAGCCCGAAACTGCCCACCAGAATGTTCAACACCTCCGCGGCCACAAAGGGTGCATTCAAAATATTGGAACTTGGAAGACCTTTGGCGATGAAGAGCAGAAACATGGCAATATGACTGCTTGAATAGGCCAGGAGCAGCGTGGTCGTCATGGTTCCGATGACCGCCCGACCGACCCGCAGACCTGACTGAATGTGTTCAAGCAGACCGATCTGAGGATGGCTGTTCTTGATTTCGTCCATGCTCGCTGCAATATCCATGGCCACATCCATGATGGCACCGGAGGAGGCGATGAATATGCTTGCAATAAACATGTCGGTCAGATTGAGGTAATAGTAACCGGAGTAGAGAAGGGTCTCTGCAAATGGCCTCACCGCGCCATGGAGACGAAAGAGATGGACAAACCAGACCGCAAGCCCGCATGTCATCAATACGCCCAGCATGGAGCCCATAAAGGTGGCGAGTCCGCGCCTGTTCAGTCCTCCGACCGAGAAAGTAACAACCGCGATGAGCACGGCAACAATAATCAGGCCGGTGGACAGCGGCGGATAATTTTTGAGCAATAACGGAAAAAACAGCTTCCACAGCACGATGGCGGAAAAAACAAAGGAGAGCATGGCCTTCAGTCCCGTAACGCCGGCAGTAACCAGAAGCAGCGCTGCGAACAAGCAAATCAGAATGAGCTCAAAGTGCAGCCGGTAATATCCCCGGGCCAGGCCGTGGCCGGGGTTACCTTCAACGACATCATATTCCACCAGCACCACGCCGCCCACTTCATAAAATTCGTCCATTTCCATCTTGCCGGTAAGCATATTGGTAAGAGACATCTCCTGCCCCTTGTAAGGCCCGTCCAGCAGCCGAACGGTGAGAAACTGGTTTTCGGTTCTGACAATCAGGTTCACGCGCACCCTGCTGTTATCCACGGCGGTAATCAAGCCGCGGCAGTGCAGCCCCTTTGTCTGTTGCGGAATTTGTGACAGATCCATGAACCACAGCCCAATGCAGACAATGGTAATAACTATCGAAAAAAGCCATTCGCGCCGCATACGTGACATGCATATCTCCCTGTTTCATACTGATCATAAAAAAACAGCGCCGCAGCAGCACCGGCGCTGTTTTCCGGTTTAAACACAAGTCCAGGTTTTATTTCAAGACAGGCAGATCCTGTTGAATACCCATTGCGACAGCAATACGCTTGGCAATGTCCGTGTTGTCGTAAAAGCCGCTAAATTGATCCGCATCTATTCCCTCGGCAAAAACCGGAGCCGGTACTCCGGTATGGGAATAGGTGGTCCACCCGATGCTGGCGCTTTCGTTCAGGATATGCGTGATCGATACGATGATGGGCTCATAGCTGCCGTAGAGAAGCTGGTTTGCATCCGTACTGTTCTTGTTGGTGCCGCACATGGACTTGTCATAGGCATCTTCCAGTTTTTCTTTCTGGTAGGCGTTGAGTTTGCTCCAGTCAAGACCGAACGCGTCTTTCATAAGGCTGATCATCTCTGTATTTTTGGCCAGATTGTCAGTCTGCGTCCAGTCGTATCCGGCGCTATTGGCAGCTTTGTGCACGGCCCACTGGTTCTGGGCGAAATAAGTGAAACTGTTTTTCTGGCCGAGTAACTTCTCGTAGTAAGCCTTGTAGCCTGTGGTGGCATGGCCGATGCTCATGCCGCCGGTTTCATGGTCGCCCGTAACAATGATCAAGGTTTCCTGCGGATGTTGTACATAGAAAGTCAGCGCTTCGCCGATTGCATTATCAAAATCAAGCATGTCACCGATCGTTGCCATGGCATCGTTGGCGTGACAGGCCCAATCGACCTTGCCGCCTTCGACCATCAGGAAAAAGCCTTTTCCGCCGTTGTTTAATTTGTAGAGATTGTCGATTGCCACATCGGTCATCTCCGCAAGAGAAAGATTGCCTGCAGGTCGATCGATGGCATATGGCATGGCGGCAGCATCCTGCAGCCAGGGATTGATGCATACGACCTTGCTTGCCGGTGTTGTTTTGAGGGCCATGATCGCATCCCGATCGAATCTTCCGGTGTAACCATTTGCAACCAGCAGATTCACGGCGTTATTGCTCGTATCGCCGCTTGTTTTGGGCCCGTAGGGTGATACCAACCCCCCACCGCCAAAGAATTCAAAGCCGCTCGCAGCCATCTGCGTGGCAATGTTATTCATATAGTCACGGGTGGACACGCTGGCATAATATGCCGCAGGAGTTGCATGATCCAGGGAAACGCTGCTGATGATACCGACTTTTCTTCCCTGCTCATGGGCCAACTGAGCCACGCTTTTATAACTGTATGTTTTCGTGCTGTCCATGTTGATGGTGCCGCTAACCGTCTTGATGCCGCAGGCAAACGCCGTTGCCGCTGATGCGGAATCGGTCATCAGGGCAAAAGCATCGTATGTCGTCTGCATGCCATGAACCGGCATCTTACTCATGTTCAGTCGATTTTCGCTCTGCAACAGATCCTCGGCCTTCATCGCAGAGCCGCCATTCAAGGTGGTCAGATACGCCTCTGTTGCCTGAATCTGTGAACTCGCCATGCCGTCTCCGAGAAAGAAAAACACATATTTCAACTGACTGGCGCCTGCAACCGTTGCCATAAATATCAGGGCAAAGGTCATCGATAGAATAACGGAAAGATTTTTTCGCTTCATTTTCACCTTCCTCCTTTTTCGCTTCATTTTCTGATTTTTTTTAACGGGTTTCTGTGAATTGATCCATGCCTCTTTACCGATAACATCTCGCATCAACAGCGTTTATATTAGGCCTCCTTTCTCTCTATTTGGGTTGCTCGAACCGGATGATTTCGCATGTGAAGTACCGGCCCGAAAAGCTCGATCGGATCCCGGAAGCATTCCCATGAGCCTTTAGTTTGAAGAAAATGAACCCGTGTCGGGTGAAATCTTCGGCTGGTCGCATATCCATTCATGCTGATTGCAGGGCAGGGGTCGATGCAGCGATACCGCCCGCACCGAATATGATCCTTCCTTGCTTTTTCCATCCTGGCGGAACATGATAATGGTGCCATTGTCCATGCCGATCCAGCGCCGGCAGGACTTGTAGATATCGGAAAAATCGACAACCCGGCAAGGATACTCACTTTCCCCCAATTTATAGACTTCCTCCCGCACCAGCCGATAATTGCGCGTCACAATAATCAAATGTTCCATGTCGAGGATGCGCAGTGTCGCTTTTCCGCTGGCACCAAAGTCCATAAAGGCTTCCGGGCACTCCATAGTTGTTCGATCATAATCCCGGCGCGGAATGAGCAGCGTTCCCTGTTTGCCGTTTTCAGTCACCATCAAATTAAAGGTATCCTGACTCAACCATCCTTCCACGGAAACATCCGCATCATTGTTTCTTCCCTGGCGGCCATACCGGACCAGGTTATCTTTCTTCAGAGCCGCACGTTCCGAGAAAGACTGATGATAGTGCATCCAAAGAAAGGATGCGCTGACATCGGTCCTGTTCTCGAAATATATCTCCTGTTCACCATGGTTGGGTACTGCCTTCTGGGCAACGGTTACATTTCCGATCTGAAATCCCTTGGCGGTTACCACATACCGGATCTCTTCTCCTTCCATCGATGACATGGCCCGAGGCACACCACCCAGCATCAATGAAACGCCAATTGACAGTGCCCACAAAACCATAATCTTGCATTCACGCATGAAATTCCTCGAAACCGTCTTCTGTAAATCAGCAAATTAAATCGGCGCCTTTATCCGTTAATCGAAGGGTGGGGATGCGGCCGTGCACTTTCTCGATCAGCCCTTTTTGAATCAGATCGGTCACAGCCTGATTAAAATTTCCCTTTTCCTGCGACGTCAACAACCGCCAGTAATCTTTCAGCAGCCAATTGGGTGGAATAGTGTCATGATTATATAATAGTGATTTGAATTTATTTAAGATATCCCGTTTGATCGCTTTGGGTGTTTTCAACATATTTGCTTTCTCCAAATATCTTCATTAAATGGTATGTGTGTATGTATCCTTGTTTCGGGCCAATCCGGAAAATTAAGCGGGGGCTTTAAAGTCACATGGCATCAAATTAATAAGTAAATTCGATGGCAGCTTTCAGGCGGGAATCTGATATGATTTTTGCGTCTTTATCAGCCATCAAAGATGAGGAAATAATGAAATCCGCCGTGGCTCGATTGCATGCCATGGGAACGTTGTAAAGCACGGCGATTCGCAGCAATGCCTTGGCATCGACATCATGAGGATGGGGCTGCATCGGATCCCAAAAAAAGATGGCGATGTCGATTTTCCCTTCAGTAATCAAAGCGCCAAGTTGCTGATCCTCGCCAAGAGGCCCGGATCGCAATTTATGAATCGACAGTTTTTGATGGCAATTTTTTTCCTCGAGCTTGCGTAGAAGCGCTATCTCGACAAGGTTGCCGGTTGTACCGGTACAGGTGAGTTGGTGTTTTAGCAGAATATCAAAATTCCATTCAACCCATTCGATGAGATCTTTTTTTCGATTGTCGTGCGCAACCAGCGCGATATGTTTCTGCTTGTCTTTCATAATAGGCATTCCTCTTGTATCGATAAACCGGAATCCGGTCTGATCAGGAATCCAGACCGATGTCAGGGTAAATCAACTGCTGAATCGGGCGTATGGTATGGGGAAATTGTTAGCAGAAAACTAGTGGCGGGTTAGAATTTTATGAAATGAATATTTGTTTCGAATCCGGCTGTGATGCGGTTTCTATTTTCCGAAGGCTGATCAGTGATAAAAAAATTGACAACCAGTTTCCATTATTGTAAACTGGTTGTCATAATGGAGACCGAGCAGTCCTAATGAGGCTTTTTTGCAAAATCCAACCGACCGTCAAGGAACGCACAGTGACAATCGAACGCACCCCCGAAGCCGATATCCTGACCGACATTATACTTGCGGTTTTCCGGGTGAACGGCCGCCTTTTAGAGATTGGCGACCAACTTGTCAAGCCGCTCAATCTCACCAGCGCCCGCTGGCAAGTACTGACCGCCGCAGCGTTCGCCGGAAAGCCTCTCTCCGCGCCGCAGATCGCCGAAGCCATTGGTATCACACGTCAGGGAGCGCAGAAACAAATCAACAAGTTGAAGAATGAGGGCTTCTTGGAGCAGCGCCCAAACCCTCGTCATGAACGGTCCCCTCTCTATGTGTTGACCGAAACCGGAAATCGTACATTTTGCGAGGCAATGGCTTTACAGGGAACTTGGGCTAACGGTATTGTTACCGACCTTTCTTCGCAAGACCTTAAGAATGCACTCCGGATTCTGAACGCCATCCATGAACGATTTAATTCTCCCGTTCCGACGAAATGAGCCGGATCATGCTGAATCGCCAGCTTCCGGACGTCTACTCTGAACTCGGAACTGTGAGATAACCTGAACAATCGCCAGGGAGAGAAAACTTATACCCCGACACTTATCAACCTTGAAAGGAGGATCACAAAATGATCGGTACATTCTCACCCGCTGACAGTGCCCTATTGCTCATCGACCATCAACTGGGGACGATGAAGCTCATCAAGAATATCCCCCTTGATATGGTCAAGCGAAACACACTGGCTCTCGCCAAGACAGCCAAGATATTGAATATCCCCGTCGTTCTCACGAGTTCGCAAGAACAAAACATCCAGGGGCCATTGCTACCGGAGCTTGAGCATATTGTTCCCGAAGCATTCGCCGCCAGAATCCAGCGCGCCGGCATCGTCAATGCCTGGAATGATCCACATTTCAAGAAAGCCGTCGAAGCCACGGGCCGAAGAAACCTTATCATGGCAGGCGTAACGACGGACGTGTGTCTTGTCTTTCCTGCAATCAGCGCCCGCCGCGAGGGCTACCAGGTGCAAGCGGTCATGGACGCTTCAGGGTCTCCTTACGAAATATCGGAAGACATGTCGAGACGGCGCATGGAACGGGAGGGAGTGGTACTGACCGCGACAAACACGCTCATGGCGGAACTCGCCCAAGACTGGAGTCGCCCGGAAGGAAGTCAATTGCTCGGCATCCTGTTTCAAGAGGTGCTGCCACCGATAGCCTGAAAAAGAAAATAAGGAGTGAGCTATGAGCGGTCGTATCACCGATGTTGTCCGATCATCCTGCCGTGGCTGCCATGGCGTCTGTCAGGTTCTGGTGCATATGGAAGGAGACAAGGTGGTGAAGGTCTCCGGAGATCCGGATAGCCCCACCAGCAGGGGATTTCTATGCCCGAAGGGTGCGGCCGCGCCCGAGATGCTCTACCATCCGGACCGGTTGCAGCACCCCCTCAGAAGAACGGGAGCACGCGGGGAGAATAAGTGGGAGCGGGTCTCCTGGGATGAGGCCATCGCCGAGATGGTCGAGCGCTTCGAGCTCATCCGCCGGGAACCGGGTTCCGAGTACCTTGCCGTTGCCCAGGGGACGGGAAGGCCCTATACGGAATTCACCATCCGATTTGCCAATGCCTTCGGGACTCCTAATTTCGTGAACCCGGGCCATCTGTGCTATATCCCGAGGGTCATCGGAAGCGCCATCACCCTTGGAGGCCTTCCCGTCAGCGACATCTACGGCTTTGGCGGAAAGACTCCCGCCTGCATCCTCAACTGGGGCTGCAATCATGTGGAAACGGGTGCTTCAGACGGCATGTGCGGATCCATGTTCAAGCGGGCCGTCAAAAAGGCCGAGAAGCTCATCGTTGTAGACCCGCGGCGAATCTCCCTTGCCAAAGAGGCCGACCACTGGCTCCAGCTCCGGCCAGGCAGTGAATGTGCACTGGCCCTTGCCATGATCCATACGATCATCACGGAAGACCTCTACGACCACGAGTTCGTGGGAAAGTACTCCTTCGGCTTTGACCGCCTTGCAGAGCACATCCGGCCCTTCACCCCCGAGTGGGCCGATCCCGTCACACGAGTCCCGGCCGATCAAATCCGAGCCGCCGCCAGGACCTACGCCACGACCCGTCCCGCAAGTCTTCAGTGGGGAAATGGAATCGACACCAGCGTGAACGGCTTCCAGACCGGAAGAGCCCTCCTCATTCTGATGGGGCTTACGGGAAATATCGATATACCCGGTGGAGACGTGCTCTGGATCCCTCCGAAGGGGGTGAAGCCCAAATCTCCTCTGGTGGATATGAGCGTTGCCGGCGTACAGTTCCTACCGCCTGAGAAAAAGGCACGCATCATTACCGGCGGCAAGTACCCCTTTGCTCCCAACTGCCATCCGCCAACATTCTGGAAATCCGTGGTCACGGGCGATCCGTACCGGGTCAGGGGAATATGGATCATAGGGTCCAATCCTATCGTCACGGGGACTCAGGGGCTTACCGTCGAGAGGGCTCTTCGAGATCATATGGAATACACCGTTGTCTCCGACCTCTTCATGACACCTACGGCACAGCTTGCAGATCTTGTGCTTCCGGCAGCCCACTGGCTCGAGCAGGACGATCTGGTCTGCATGCACAAGATCTGGTGCGTGCTTGCTCGAAAGAAACTCGCTCAGGTGGGCGAAACGCGGGACGACCGGGATGTCATCTTCGATGTGGCGCACGGGCTGGGTCTTAACGCGGCATTCCCCTGGCCGGATCGGCATGCCTACCTCAACTGGCTCCTTGAGGATACCGGGATGAGCTTTGAGGAATTCCAGAAAAAGGAGATCCTCATGGGTGAGATGCGCTACAGGAAGTATGAAACCGAAGGTTTTCACACCCCATCGGGGAAGTTCGAGCTCTACTCGAACGTGATGGAGCACGAAGGCAGACCCCCTCTGCCCGTCTACGTCGAGCCTCCGCTCTCCCCCGTATCCACTCCCTGGCTTTTCAAGGAATACCCTTTCATCCTCATGAGCGGAACCAAGATGCGGGAATTCTTCCACTCCGAGATGCACCAGGTTGCCTCATTGCGGAGAAGGCATCCCGATCCTGTCGTGGAGATTCATCCCGATAGCGCGGCAAACCTTGGCATAGAAGAAGGAGACTGGGTATACCTGGAATCTCCCCATGGACAGGCAAAGTTCAAGGCCAGGCTCTTTGAGGGCATCGCACCCGATGTGGTCAATGCGGAACATGCCTGGTGGTACCCGGAGGCCCCCGCGCCGGACTACAGATGGAAGGAATCCTGCGCAAACCTTCTCTACGGAGACGAGCACTTCGACCCTGATACGGGTGCAGAGCCCCTTAAATGCTACATCTGCAAGGTGTACAAGGCTTAAGCTTGCATCCTATAGCCTATCGTGAGGGTGAGAATGGAATACCGAAGGACATTGTGCGGCCCGGAGAACTGGAAGATGCTCCGCTTTCGTTTCTTCCGAGCCACGAAGCCGATCACATCCTGTTTTAAAAATCAGATAGCATCAGCTACCTCATTTCATGCGGCACGCAATTCTCGCATCATCTCTGCAGGGCTCTGCCCGAAGTAGCGCTTGAATTCACGACTGAACTGAGATGAGCTTTCATATCCCACCTTGTCAGCGGCAATATAGGCTTTGATACTTTCCTGCATCATTAAATCCCTTGCTTTCGTAAGCCTGATTTTTTTCAAATACTGCATGGGAGAATCCAATGTGATCTCTTTAAATGCACGATGAAAGGCAGAAACACTCAAATGGGCCGTATTGGCAAACTGTTCCACGTCGAGTTTCCTTGCATAGTCGCTTTGCATAATCTTCAAGACACGCGCCATCTGTGAAAACGTGCCACTATGCATGGCCAGCGAATAGAGCACCGGAGCCTGGGTGCCGCAAAGCGCCCGATAAAGAATTTCCCGCACTAGACCTGGTCCTAAAATTTGGGATTCCGTTTCTGACCGCAAACACCTGACCAGCCTTGTCGTTGCATCCAGCATATCCTTATCCATGATGGCCGGGCCGATCCCACGAGGCAATGCCCTGTCACCACCATTGCCGATCTCTGTTTGTAAATCAATTCGACCGATCAGGTCACGCAACTGGCCCATATCAATATCTATGTAGAGACCACGCAATGGTTCCTCGGGGCTTGCAAAGGTCTCGCATTCGAACGGCATGGTCACCGAGGTCACCAGGTAATGGTTAGCATCATATCGAAACTTCTGGCCACCCAGGTAGCCGATCTTATGGCCTTGAACAACGATGCAAATGCCGGGATTGTAAACCATCGGTTTTCGGGGAATATACTTTGTCTCTTTAAATAAAAGGACTCCGTTAAGCCGGGACTCAGAAGGTCCGTCATCGATTGTCGGAAAGTTTTGTAACAGTTCAATCATCTTGGGCATGCAAGCTGCCTCCTTATTCCGAATGTCATTTTCAGACAATATTATTAATATTAAAGCGCCCGAAAATCAATTCTCAAGCAGAAATAGGCAAGAGTTTGAGAGGAACGGGTATTCCAAGTCAGTCTGCAGGGCATTATATTCACTCTCAAACAATCACCTACTCAAGAAAAGGAGCTTTCTCATGAACTTTGAATTTCACAATCCCACCCATCTTGTCTTCGGGGCAGGTACACTCTCGCGACTCGGTGAAGTGGCAAGCAAGCATGGCAAAAAGGCCTTGATCGTAACCGGCGGGGGCAGCGTCAAGCGCAACGGTACATTCGACCGGGCCGTGGCCAGCCTCAAGGCTGCCGGGGCGGCCGGCAATGACCGAAGCGGATATTATCGCGGTGCTCAAGGCTGCTTTATAACAGAAGAAAAACAAAATATAGGAGAATTGAAAATGCACAGGTTAAGGAAGTTAGAAATGATTGCTGTCGTTTTGGGCATGATGTCCATCATCAGCACCCCTGCTTTGGCTCAGGATATGTCCAATGGAGCTGATAATTTTTACAAAAGTGAGAAGGCAAGTATGCAAAAGGTTACGTTTAAAAATCAATACAACATGAAGGTTGCGGGGAATCTTTTCACTCCCAACAATTTAAACAAAAACACAAAAAATCCCGCGATCATTGTCGGGCATCCCATGGGTGCAGTGAAGGAACAAAGTGCGAATCTGTATGCCATAAAAATGGCTGAACGGGGATTTGTGACATTGTCCATGGATTTATCTTTCTGGGGCGAGAGTGAGGGCCAGCCTCGCAACGCTGTTTCGCCGGATATTTATGCCGAGGATTTCAGTGCTGCGGTGGATTTCCTGGGCACCCAACCATTTGTTGACAGAGAACGGATAGGTGTTCTTGGGATTTGTGGCAGCGGAAGTTTTGCTATCAGTGCCGCCAAGATTGACCCGCGCATGAAAGCCATTGCGACAGTCAGCATGTACGACATGGGCGCTGCGAGCCGTAACGCGCTCAGAAAATCTTTGACCTTGGAGCAGAGAAAGAAAATCATCGCAGAGGCAGCGGAGCAACGCTACGTGGAGTTTACGGGTGGTGAAACCAAATACACCAGTGGGACAGTGCATGAACTGAATGAAAACACGCATCCCATTCAGCGAGAGTTTTACGACTTCTACCGCACGCCGAGAGGTGAATACACGCCTGAAGGTTCGTCACCGGAACTCACAACCCATCCGACGCTGACCAGCAACGTCAAATTCATGAACTTCTATCCATTCAATGATATTGAGACGATTTCTCCTCGTCCTATGCTGTTCATCGCTGGTAAAAATGCGCATTCCATCGAATTCAGCGAAGACGCCTATAAATTAGCGGCCCAACCGAAGGAACTCTACATCGTTCCGGGCGCCGGGCATGTTGATCTGTACGACCGGGTGGACCTCATTCCGTGGGACAAACTCACGGCCTTTTTCGACATTTCACTGTGAGTTATCCGTACCTCCCTGTCCCCCTTTGCAGAGGGTTCTTTTCTGTTGGAAATTTATCCGCTACCCGGCCAGAGTGCATCTCTTGGCCCGGATTTCCTGTCTGTCCTGCGCGACACAGCGCTGAATCTGGCTTTGTTTGATTGAAGCAGCCATTCGTCTTGTGATAGCAGATTTACATACACCTGTTCGTGCGAAGGCAGGTAGACCAATCCTGCTCATTTCTTGCCTAATCGTCTGAACCATTCGATAAATTTGCTTTCACAGCGAAGTGGGGTCTCATACTATCAGATATGAGAAGATATCAATGCGTAAGCAGGCCGTATGCACACCCAGAAAGAACCGGTGAGTTTTGGCGTTGAGCACATAGATCGAGACCATATCTGAGCTTTACTACGAAATTTGGTTCCTTGCTGCCTCTTGTGACAAACACACTTGAAGAACCATCTCAAGAATTGTTATCCAATTCTTGACTTTTGGGCGTGCCGGAAATATTAACAATACCATAAGTATCCTTAAAGATTGCCGGACTCAAGGATAATGCAAGAATACTTGAGATGAGAAAAGCATCTTATCGGAAATAAACCATATTAGTTTGTTGGACCATAGGAGTCCCCATGTCTAAAAAGCCCACCTATGAAGAATTGGAGGCTTGGGTCAAGGAGTTGGAGCACGAATTGATGGACTCCAAAAAGCAGGACAACACCATAATCCGCCTTTTGTCAGAGGAATTCAAGCAGCTATCGAACCGATCCCAGGATGCTATCTATCAGTTCGATATCGAATCGCGAACCTTCTCATTCTTCAACAAACTGTTTTTGTCGTTGTATTCGATCGAAGAAAGCGGGGTGAGAGTTCTCTCCCCAAAGAGCGTTCTCCTGCATATCCATCCTGACGACCGTGCAAAGGTCAAGGCGGCCAGGGCGCTGTCGTTTGAACCTCCCAATACTACAGGGGATATTGAATATCGCCTGCTTGAAAACAATGGTTCCATTCGTGTAATGCACGACCGCTGGAGCGTGGTAGGAGATCCCGATGGTAAGCCTGTGACCATTGAAGGATTTATTCGGGACAACACCTGGCGTCACCAGGTTGAAAAAGAGTTCGAACTGAGCCTGCACAACTCCCCCATTGGCGGATATATCGTCCAAGATGCCCGCTTCAGGTATGTAAATCCGGAGTTCATGCGCATCACGGGATACGGCAAGGACGAACTGATCGGTACCGAACCGTTGCACATCGTACAACCCAAGCACAGAAGTCAGGCTAGAGAGAACTGCATCTCGATGTTAAAAGGGGTACGCCAGTTTCCCTATGAATTTCTGATCGACAACAAAGAGGGTAACCCAAAATGGATTCTTGAAACCGCCACCTCCATCCAATACCAGGGCAATCGCGCGGCTATGTGCTATTTCATGGATATCTCCAAAGTCAAGCAGGCTGAAAATGAGCACTTGGAAAAGGAAAAATTGATCTCGGTCCTGGAGATAGCCGGAGCTGTCGGACATGAACTCAACAATCCGCTCCAGGTGGTGACAACCTGCACCGAAAAATTGACGCCAGCCTCGGATGCGGATCAACGTCAAACCAAATTATACCGTCTCCTGAAAAAAAATGTCGAAGAAATGCGGAAGATCATCCATAAATTTCAAAATATCACCCAATATGCTACTAAGGCCTATGTGTGCGGAAAAAAGATCATTGATCTTGATAAGGCATCTGCGCAAAGGCCGGACAAAGCATCAGGCCAAGACTGATCTTTTACAGCGTTTTGAAGGATTATTTTGGTTCCTTTATGTGCTATCCTTCTTCCTGTAATCCTCGGGGAAAAATCATGACAACTATTGCAGATTTCAAATGGAAATCATTGGTTTTTGGCAGGAGAAAAAGGGCAATTGGGGAAGAAAAATTTCCTCTTGATTATTCACCCAAATACTTGGGGTTCGGCTAATGAAACACACGAATTCGCACAAAGTCTCGTCACACGGGAATTTACAGCGACCACAATAAACATGCGTGTGTCTACAAAGTTAACTGGCTATCAGAGAGGGATTTAAGGCCAAAAAAGCCTGATGATAAAGGGATCCATGCGGTTAAGCCCGTCGCGACTAGGGATCTGTCAGGAATGTGTAAAAACGCATTTCCCCGATATGGATCTATATTACGAATGACTGAGCTTATGATTTGTTATCCTATCCTTGAGTTTTGGACGGTCCGGAAATATTAACAATACCAAAAGTATGCAAAAGGCGGTGGTCCCCAAAAACTGGAGTTTGTATACCTAATCGTCCGCATTTAACCCATCGAGTAGTTTATCGGCGGAGCCAGACCATGATGCAAACTTGCCGCGCTGTGCGGCTCTCATCGCTTCAATGGTTTCGTCATTGGGAGGCTCCCGCGCCGGACTACAGGGCAATCAATGATTCCCCTACGGCTGGTGAGAGATGGATAAAGCCATGCTGCTCCTAAGAACTGCCTTTCAATGCGTTGGCCAATTCTTTCACTGTCCTGGGAGGGATAGGAAAACCCGGCTTGTTTTCCATTGCAATTGCGCCCTCCGGACACCCCGTGGCACACACCCCGCACCCGAAGCATCGATCCGTATTGACCACGGGCACATTTGCTTCCCCCATCGTCAAGGCTTCCGGCGGACACCGTTCGATGCACGTCTCGCAAGCAACGCAACGCTCGGCATCAAATGAGGGCTCGAACCCCGAATTAAAAACAAGGCCGGGCCTGGGTTGCTTCAAAACCTTGCCGACCACCTCACAGTGCCAGCGATCACAATTGCACATGAAGTCGATTTCATCGGTCGTGTTGCGACTCATATGGATTAGACCGGCTTCCTCGCAGCGGCTCATGATTTCTCTGGCTTCCTCTCTGGTTACCCGCCTTCCCCCCAACCGCTCGGTGAGGTTTTCTGCAATCTCACCGAACCACATGCAAACTCCGACGGGCATTCCATGGAGCTCCTCGCCGCGAAGCTTTGCAGCCTGGCGGCAGTAGCATGCTCCTACGCCGATGAAGTCGTATTTGTCTATGTAAGTCATGACCTGATCGTATGTGTGGATGGTATTGCCGGCCTTGATCGTCCGGGCAACGGGAATGACCCGTGTGACGGGATAGGCAATCTTTTCAATGCCTCTATCCTCTGAATAGGCTTTCTTGTAAGTGTGGATCAAGCGGGCGATTGTCATTTCCCGTTCGGTTTCCCCGCCGCCGATGAACATGAACTCGAAGATACCCGGCATGAAAGGCAATCCACGGTAGAGCAGGCCAGCGGTGGTCTTGGAAACCCCGCACAATCCCCTGGAGGCCATTCGTTCGAGGATCTTTGAGACCTCCTCAGGACTTCGGCCAGTCTTGGCGACAATCTCTTCAACGGAAGCCGGCTTTCGCGGCAGGACATTGTTGATCTCGGCCTCTTCGGGATCGAAGAGCTCTTCTACCAGCACGAAAAACTCAGGTATGTCCAAACCTGCGTACGGGCCTCCCCGGCTCTTCATCACTTCAAGCAACTCTCGATATACCGTCTGAGTCATTTTGAACTCTCCTTTCATTGTTAATGGATGGATCTACCCGGGATTGAATGAAGGTTTGCATTTTCCGACCGTTTCAAAGTCAAAAATACTTGCACATATCGTTCAGTCGATCCATTTCAAGGAAAAACGATAGTCTTAATTCTATAAATTGGATGTGGATCGGCTATTGATGGCAGATCATCAGTCATTGAGACCCTCCGATTTCGTGCAAGCCGTGCGATTGGACAGCAGCATTTTTCCAGTAGCGATCAGCACAGACTCACCTTTCTGGTTGCTACTTTTAGCATTCAACACCGCAATGCCCCCCTCCAAATGTGGTTTGTCAATTTTCTCGGTAATGGTCCAACAAGTGGTAATTGTGTCCCCGACCTTAACAGGTCCAATGAACCGGCAATTGTGTTCAAGATAGGCGATAGTGGCTTCCCCAAAGAAATTACCTATCGAAGCTGAAACCATTGCTCCTGAAATAGGGCCGTGCAATATACGAGCACCAAAGCGGGATTTACGGCTAAATTCCTCGTTAACATGTAGTGGATTGAAATCGCCGAAAAGTCCAGCCCCAAGTACCAAATGGCATTCTGTGATTGTCATTGATGCTCCGAATACTTCACCGATTACAATTTCATCATAAGCTTTACCTATTTTAAAATGCATACCATCCTCCGATTAGTAAGCTGATGCATTGCTGAGTCTGCTTACCAGTTGATATCATTTCTTAATCCATAAAGATAAGTAAATAATGCAACCAGTCGGTATATTATAAGAACTCAATAAAGCCACTGATTTTGAAAGAATCATAACCTTTACTTCCTCATTTCCTCAATATAATTAATACATTGGTTAACCGTGGTTTTCACAAAGATTATGTTCTTACTTGCGGTGTAAAGTGCGGCACAACCACATAGTGCAATTAATATAAAATTCGATATTTCATCTATTTTTACATCTGATTTTAACATTTGCTTTTCATCTGCCTCGATTAACCATTTCCTCAGCAATTGTGAAAAACCTAACATACCATCCATGATTTGACTGCTCTTGGAATTGGATTGTCCTGATAGTTCCACAAGCATATTTAAAAAGAAACATCCGCCTTCAAAAACGTTGCCACCGAGGTAGACTTCTAAATCATTTTCAAGTGTCTTTTGGATTCGTATTATTGGATCACTAATTGATCTGGCATCTCTGAGCACGATTTTTTTCCAAATCTTTACGGCCTCCTCATAAGTCGCGTGCCATATATCATCTTTGCTTCCAAAGTGACCGTAGAGCCCCCCTTTCGTCAAGCCGGTAGCCTGGAGGATGTCGGAGATCGACGTATTGAAGTAGCCCTTGACGGAAAAGAGCTGAAGAGACGCCCCGACGATTTCCTGACGGGTGCGAAGGCCTTTGGTGGACATTGCTTCTCCTTTTGGTGGACATTGCTTCTCTTACACAAAACATACCGACCGTTCTGTTTTTTATATAGGAGGATTGTCCGCACGTCAAGAAGTTTTTCACCACTCCGCCCCGAGGTTCTGTCAGAGCCTCGGCAGCAACAAGCTTGCCTTCAATATAAGGTTTTAAATATTAAATAAAATAAATATGTTATATTACGATGTCATTTGGAATTCGGGGGACACAATACTGAATTCTTTCCATAAAATGCACAGGAAGAACCGGTGAATTTTGGCGTTGAGCACATAGATCGAAACCATATCTGAGCTTTACGACGAAATTTGGTTCCTTGCTGTCTCTTGTGACAAACGCACTTGAAGAACCATCTCAAGAATTGTTATCCAATTCTTGACTTTTGGGCGTGCCGGAAATATTGACAATACCATAAGTATCGTTAAAGATTGCCGGACCCAAGGATAATGCAAGTATGGTTGACATTTCAAAGTGGGTCCATACAAAACAGCGAGGAGCCCAAAATATGTCATGGTTGCTCCGTGAAGTTATGATATTTTCTCATTAGATCCGGAAACCGCTTTAACACCATATGCTTTCATTATATTCACGAGATGCTCAAGGTCATTCTTTTGATCAATGAGATCAGGATATTCAAAATCAGTCATTGAATATTTGACGCCGAGGGAATTATATTTTTCTACTCCCAAAGGGCGATAGGGAAGCAGTTGAACCTGTAACACCTTGTTCTTTAGTTTTTCTTTAATGAACTCTGCGGTCTCTTTGATATTTTTTTCACTATTGTTGTGTCCGGGCACCACCGGTATCCTGATAATAACCGGTTTTTTCATTTCAACTGTTTTTATGATGTTTTCGAGAATAATATCGTTGACCATACCTGTGTATTCTTGATGCTTTTGAGGGTCCATATGCTTGATATCGGTAATCACCAGGTCGGTATACGGATAAAGATTTTCCAGAATGGATGCCCGACAGTGCAGTTCGGTTTCAAGACACGTGTGGATATTTTGGCCGCGGCATTCCTTGAGGATTTCCAATGCAAATTTCCATTGAATTAAAGGGTCACCGCCCGAGATGGTCACTCCGCCGCCGGATTTGTCATAAAATGCCATGTCACCCATTATCTCAGCCATAACATCACCGATCGACATTAAATTCCCCCACACCACAATTGCATCCGAAGGACATACAGCAGCACATTTCAGACAGTTGGTGCAAATGTTTCGATCAATGCCGGCAATTTTATTATTATTTCGATAGAAAACACCCTGGTCGCGATGCGGACAGGCTTTGATACAGTATCCACATTTATCAATGCCAATACAGCGTGAAGCATAAACGCCAATTTCCTGTTTAACGTTCACACTCTCGGGATTGCTGCACCATTTGCATCTTAAAGCACATCCCTTAAGGAATATCTCTGTACGGATTCCAGGGCCGTCATGGATCGTAAAATGCTGAATATTAAATACAATTCCTTTCGAGATCGGAAGACATTTTAGGCCCAACTGATTTTTCTCCAGCATCAAAAAATCGATTGCAGGTTTTAAGGTGAATTTAAAATAAAAATGTGCCGCAACTGATGGGATGGCTGCAGCACATTTAATGACCGTTTACTGATCAATCAAAGGACAGCTCGGTACGGCCCATGATGTCATATTGCAACGGTTTGCTTAGTTCCACGAAATACGCGCTGTAACCTGCCACCCGGACCAACAGGTCTTTATAGTGTTCGGGCCTGACCAGAGCATCAGCCAGCGTTTCCTTGCTGAGGATGTTAAACTGGCTGTGCATGCCTTTGCGTTCGAAGTAGACGTCCATCAGGGAAATCAGATTATCCCGGCCGACATCACCGGCAACGCAGGAGGGTGTGAACTTCCAGTTCAGCAGGGTGCCGTTCCCGGCCCGGATGTGATCCAGTTTGGTCACCGATTTGGCAATCGCCGTCGGTCCCTTGACATCGTGAGATCCGGCCTGGGTGTGTACCGGTCCCACGCAATCCGAAACCGGCTCCAGCACCTTTCTGCCGTCAACAGATGCCCACTGGACCAATCCGAGCGCCACGTTGGCGGAAACCGAGTATACGCCCGGTACATACTTGCCGCCCCGAGAATTGGGCCGGTTTTCGACATATTTGCAGTAGGTGTCCGCGCCGAATTTGGCCAATTCGTCGGCATAATCGTCATCGTTGCCATAATGATGGACTTTAGTGCTGTTTACCAAGGCGTAAAGGGCATCATAACCCGTCCAGTTGTTCTCACAGGCTTCCAGCAGGTCTTTGCCGCTGACTTTTTTCTCTTCGAACACGAGTTGCTTGATGGTAGAAAGTCCGTCGGCGACCGTTCCCACGCCCACTGCCTGCGGGCCGGTGAAGTTGTAAACCGCGCCGCCGGCTGTGACATCGATGCCTTTTTCCAGGCAATCGTCAATCAGCAGCGACAGGTAGGGGAGCGGTTTCAGTTGTTGGTGCACCAGATCCATGACTTCGGTTCCAGCGATCATCTGATCGACCCAGTATTTCATCTGCTGGTCATAGGATTCAAGGACCTGGTCAAAAGAGCTGAAATCGGCCAGGCTTCCGGTTTCCGGGCCAAGGCGGCTGCCCGCGCCGCCGCATCCGTCCCAGCGGGGGCAATGGGCGCCGCAACCGATACACCGGCCGTTGTTTATGGCCAGTTCCAGAATCTTGGCGATGCTGAAATAGGCTGAATCGTGCCAGCCGTATTCCTTGCCGCCGGCATCTATTTCCACACATCCCACGACATGATAGTTGCGGGAATCTTCCACGGTCCGCCCGGTCCGAAGCGAAGCGGGAATGGCGGCTTCGTCATTGAACAGTTTGGGCTGACCCGTGCCGATACGAATGGTGTTGATTGCCTTGACCTTGAATTCCCAGGGCGTATTCTTGTGCAGGCGAACCGCCACCCAGGGCGCGCCCAGCCGGGTATGCGCATGGGCATCAAGCACCATAAAGCTTAAGTCGTTGGTGGCGTCCTCTCCGTTTTTATCCACGCCGCCCACTGTCAAACTGTCTCCGCCCATGCCGCGACCCGAATTGGGGATGACGGTGAGCCGGTCTCTGAGCTTGGTCCACCACAGGTCCTTGACAAAGGCGATTTCGATCAGTTCCTGGATAGACTCCTTGTTGGCCTGGCCCGAGGCGATGTCACGCTGGTAAAAAGGCAGCATATACTGATCGAAACGGCCGAATGAGACGGAATGACCATTGGACTCTATCAGAATGATCGTGGTGGCCATGAACCAGAGTTGCAGCGCTTCCCAGAAAGTTCTGGGGGGATTCTCGGACACCCAGCCGCAGTTTGCGGAAATTTGAATCAGTTCTTTTTTCCACTGGGCGTCTGTTTCTTTATCCGCCAGGGTTTGCGCCAGGACTGCATAGCGTTTCAAATAGCCGGAAGCTGCATTAAGCGCGATGAGCTCGGCCTGGAAAAAATCCCGCTTTTTCAGATCGTCAGGTTGGGACGGGTCGAGGGCATTCAATTTTTTCATAACCTGCTTTTTGAGACCGCCGAAACCCAGGGCGAACAGTCTTTCATAATTGGCCTGTAAATGCCCGACGCCGCCGAATAAATAGAGGTTTAAAAGATACAACCCTCTGCCCAGATTCGTGCCTTTTTTTTCGTCTTCGGAAAGGCGGGCGATAATGGCTTCTTCGACGGTTTTGCCTTTCCAGAATTCATGCAGGGAGCGCAGCTTTTTTTCGGATTCCTTCGAGATATAATAATTGTCATGCAAGCGGTCTTTCCAGGGGTGATTTTTCATTTCATCGACGACCCAATCAAATGAAAACTCGGGGAATATGGGGGCGGATTTGATGGGTGCTGCCATTTCCCCTACGATCAGCTCGTCCCGGTGGATGCGGATGCTTACATTCTGGAGAACATGCCGCAGCGCTTCAGCGGCTTTAATGATCTGAGGTTTTTCCGGGTGTTTCTGGTAGGCCTCAGTCACCAGACAGGCTCTTTCATGATCCACCGTAAATTCCGTATCAAGGGCAAATCGGCGGAATCTGTTTACCCTTGGAAACGGAGAAGGATTTTCGTTCATTCCAGACTCACCGATGGCCCAGACTTTGTCATACGGCACCAGGCCGATTGGTTTATGGCCAATTTTGACGGCGGCAGCTTCCATGGGTCTGTCCTCCCTGTATTTAATATCTGAACTGACAACCTGTTTTAATTGTAAATTCGAAAGAATGACCCAAAACTCAAAAAAACCATAACACTCAAAAACCGAGGCAAGGTTACGCCTTCCCCATCATGATATCCAGTGCCCTTGAGAACCACATGAATTCCTTGAAACTGCCTTCCGCCAAAAGCTTTTTTTCGGTAAGCGCTGCCACGGATGCTTCATCATTGCCGGAAGCCATTACCTTGAAAGCAGTATTGCCGTCGCACCATACCATGGCGGCGTCGCAACCGGTTCGGATATTGGAAGAGGAAGATATTTTCCCGTTGTCGAAAATGAACTGTCTGCCCTGAGCTCCGCTGCTGGTTTTGATGGTAAATTTCAGTTGCTTGTTCTTGATGAAATTCTGAAACCGATCATTTCCTGAAGCAGCCCTCACCAGTTTTTTGTAGAGAATAAACAACAATAATTGAAACTTCATGGTTTCTCCTCCTTGCTTATAGGATATTTTTGTCAACTGATTTCAAGCCACACCGGCGGCGGGCTGCCAAATCAACTTTAGCGTTTTTGATGATACGCGTTACAATCTGATTTTTCAGCGAAAGTGGGTCTTCATGCATATAATCCAGCAACGTATTGTTAATACCGGCCACGTAGCCGTGCATGTGTGACCAGATCTGTATCATCTCCAACCGGATTCCATTTTCATTAGGTGTTGGCGAATCTCCGATGCAGGCCCGTATCAGGTCCATGAAAAAATCCGCGCATTTCAGAGCCATTGCGAGTTCGGAATTGGCCACATCCTCCATGGGGGTGCCGACATAATCTTTGAATTTTGGCACATGCCATGTAAACATGAGATTGTAGATATTAGCGTTTTCAAGACCAAAGTCTACATAGGCGGCAATGACCGCGCCCAATCGATCCATCAGATCCTTGTGGGGAGTGACTGCGGTTATGATTCTTTCGAGTAGCTGTTCAAAGCCTTTAGTCAGGATGCAAAGGTACAGCTCATCCTGGTTATGGAAGTAGTTGTAGATTGTTTTGGCGGCAATTCCGAGGCGTGTGGCCAATTTGCGCATGCTGAAACCGTTATAGCCCTCGGTTACGATGAGATCAAGGGCATGCTTCATGATATCTTCACGGACAAGTTGAATTTCTTCGGGACCGCGTTGTGCTTTAGGCATATTAAACTCCGTGTTTATTAGGTAACTATATTACAGTAACGCAGTTACTTTTAAAAGTCAAGAAAATTATACGGAATTCAGGGACCGGTTCACTATTTTCGTATTCAGAAATAACTGAAATCTAAGCTGCCACAACATATTGTGATTGGACCTGACATCCACCATGTGGGTGACTCCGTGGGCCGATAAGATGGAGATGAGTTACGGCAGGGTTCTTTTCTGGTATCCGATGCTGTAGATCATTGGACTTTTCCTTTATGCTGCCAGATCCATGCGGTCTTTTGCCTGGATCATGGCCTTTTTGTTCGCATAACATCTGGTCCAAATTGTGGAGGCTGTTTTCCACATTCCCCTGCAATCTGCCATGCGACAAGCACACAACGCTCACCTACGGACACGTCTCCAAAGAGTTCCACCTGGAATTCTCCGAGGACAATCGCTTCACCAGCAGGCTGGGGAAAGGTGAAAGACCCCGGACAATCAAGTACGGCCCACAAGAACTCGGTAGATACATAACCCCCTGCCGAGGCGACGGACGCATCGGGAATCCAGGGGCAGGCGACTCGTTCGCTCCCTTCGGCGGGTCCCGGAAAGACATGAAGACCATCACGACGGTCCGGACCGCATACAAAGCAGGTGGGGAACCAATGTGACGCGAATCCCCGGTATCGGCGCGATGCCGCCTCCGCCTCTTCGTAGCTCGGGCATGTAGGCTGCGGGTCGTGCCTCGGCGATAACGACGCCACCGTCGAGCAGAACAACACCCACTTCTGTTTCTCGAACCACCAACTCGGTATCGAGCGGCGCTGGCAGCAGGAGTCGAACGGTGACAGAGGAGGCATCAACGAACTGTGAAAGAAGCCCACAAACATAGCCTCCGTTTCCGGACCTCGGAGGCCCACAGAACCGCTTATCGATAACGATCATCTTATCCTTCAATCCGGGACTCGCTTGATCAACGGTCATCTGCATCAATGACATTGACTTAAAGATAGCAGCGAATATATGTATTATATCGACCCACGAAAGGAAATACTTGCCTAAACCTCCGAACTTCTGGCATGATCCTATCAATTTACATTGAAATGGATATCCGCACCCGCTATTGAGTCCGTTCTTTCCTTTCAAACACTTCCATCATGTCTGCATCCGAAAAACACCGTTCCGTCTCATCCGGATGGGTGGCGTCATCTTCCATGAGCCGGCGGTTATAATTGGGAGACAGCACTTCATCGTAATATTCATGCTGGATCATCAGGTTCATAATCTGGGTGGTGCCGGTCCAGATCATGCCGAGCCGAGTATCTCGAAGCGCGCGTTCGATGGGATATACATCCGTATAACCGATGCCGCCCATAATCTGCATGGAGTTGTTCACCACATCCCAGGCTGCTTCAGTGGCAAACCGTTTTGCTTCGCTGACAAGTCTGCGGACATTGGGATAATTTTGGTCCACCGCCCTCGCTGCTACATAGGACAAGGCACGAGCTGCATCCAATTGGGTGATGGAATCCGCTACCTTGAAGCTGACAGCTTGATATTGCTTAATTTCTTTTCCAAACGCCCGCCTGCGGCTGGAATACCGTACCGATAGATCCAGTGCTCCCCAAGTCCCCAGACATCCAGCGGCGGAAGTCAAGCGTTCGGGTATCATCATCTGGTGAAAACACAATGCCCCACCGTGTAGTTCACCGATAAGGTTTTCTTTGGGCACTACCACATCCCTGAAAACCAGCCGTCCGGTTCCGCCGCCCCGGCATCCCATGAGTCCGTACATGTATTCGGTTTCAACGCCGATTCCCTTATCAACCAAAAGCAGACTTATCCGATTGTATTTATGAGCTGTTTCTTCAAAATTTGTGCGGCAGTAAACCAGGAAGAAATCCGCGCCTTCCGCCCCGACTACAAACCGTTTCATGCCGTTTAGGATAAAATGATCTCCATGCAGTTCCGCTCGGGTCATTGCCCCAAAAAAATCCGATCCGCCCCGAGGTTCTGTCAGAGCCTCGGCAGCAACAAGCTTGCCTTCAATATAAGGTTTTAAATATTTTTCTTTCTGGGCTTCGGTTCCAAATCGGTTGATGGCTTCTCCCACAATGGAGGGCATGACAAACGCGCACCCAAGCGCCATCCCAAGGCACCCTATTTCTTCAGTAGCGGCCACCTCAGCTACCCAGCTCATCTCCCGTCCCCCGTATTTTTTGGGAAACCGAATGCCCCGAAGGTTTTTGGCTGCAAGTTTTTCCACAAAATTTCGTGGATAAACGATTTCATCTTTGTCCATTTTCCTTAAGAAATCACTCGTAATCTCTTCACGAACAAATTCACGGGCTTGTTTCTTCAATTCTTGTTCTTCAGGGGTCAACAGAAAATCGTACATGGCTGCCTCCTTAATTAGAATTTTCAATAAAATTAAATATGTTATATTGCTATATCATTTGGAGCAGAATTACTGCATCCACCGCGACCGGTTTAGCACCTGAAATAATCAATGGATTCATGTCAATCTCCCGAATCCGGGGATGGATCAGGGGGATGAGGCTTAAACGGACCAGAACATCCGCCAATGCATGGCGATCAACCGCCGGCATGCCCCGGCAGGGTTCAAGAAGCCTGGATGTTTTAACATCGTTTATCATTTCCTCGGCATCACGCATAGCTATCGGCGCCACGCGGTAGGTGACATCATTGATTGCTTCGGTGAAAATACCTCCCACCCCGAAGGCAACACAATGGCCGAATTGTTCATCATAGGTGATTCCTGCCAGAAACTCCCGTTTCCCGGTCACCATCTGGCTTACAAGCACGGACACAGGCCTGTTACAGGCGCGCTGGATCTCCTGAAACGCGTTGATGGTATCTAGCGCACCGGCAATATTCAAATGAACCAGTCCATGCTCGCTTTTATGCAGGATATCCGGGTCACATGCCTTTATCGCCACCGGAAAGCCGATTTTTCGGGCCGCTCCTGCCGCCTCTTCCGCGCTGTTTACGATCTGTTCAACGGGCGTTGGAATGCCGTAGCAAGAAAGCAGCCGCTTGGCCGCGTATTCATCAATCGATTTTTGTTTGTTATCCTGCGCATCACTTAAAATCCGGTTTGCGATTTCAATGGCTTCCGGAATCGGTATTGACGCATATGGCTTCCGGTCCGTGATTTTTTTGTATGCCACCATTGCCGCCATTGCCCGGGCAGCTTTTTCGGGGGAATCAAACACGGGAACGCCGTTATCCTGATAGGCCCGAGTATATTCGTCATCCCGGTCAAAAAAAGACGACACCGTCATCGGAATGTTGCGATTGAAAGGAAGCCGAACCGTATCGGATAGATCTTTCCGATTATGCTGCAACATATCCGCCAAGCCAAGACCCGGCAACAATTTTGCCACATGGGGAAAAATCGCGGACATGAATCCCGATGACACGGCACCGTGTAAAACGATCCCATCCACCTCACGGCTTTTCATCACATGGTCTGTAATTTTATGGGTCATAATTTCCATGTCCGTGGAAAACGTAAGATCTACCGGATTCCCGCAGGGTGCGTGGGCAGGCACCAAGGGCTTTATTTTTTCCTGCAGATCCGTGCTGAATGGCGGCACTTCGCATCCTCCTGTTTCACATGTATCGGCAATGGCGGATCCCGGCCCGCCAGAGTTCGTGATAATTCCGATTCTTTTGCCTTTTATCCCGGGTTGGGAGGCCAACGCCCATCCCCAGCCGTACAGGTCTTCAATGGAATGAGCCCGAATGATTCCGGCTTGCTTGAACAATCCGTCGTAAAGAAAATCTTTTCCGGCCATGGCCCCGGTATGACTGGCTCCGGACCGTCCGCCCGCTTCGCTGCCGCCGACATACTGGACGATCACGGGTTTATTGGGCGTGATCTTTCTTGCAACATCCAGAAATCGCCGTACATCCCGAATCATTTCAATGTAGATGGCAATCGCTTTGGTGCTGTCGTCTTCCCCCAGATATTCCAGCACATCCACGATGCTGATATCCGCCTCATTGCCCACACTAACGGCCTTGCTGAAATAGATGCCGCGTTTTTGAAGATACGGCATGGTTTGAGAGACATATGTGCCGCTTTGTGAAATCATCCCGAGATTTCCGGGTTTTCCGAGTAACGGCATCACCGTTGTATTCAGGGAAATTTCCCGGTTCATGATTCCCATACAGTTGGGGCCGAGAAACCGCATGTCATAATTCCGGGCCATTTTCTTTAACCGCTGTTCCTCCTTAATCCCTTCGGGTCCCAATTCCTTAAACCCGGCCGTAATTACAATGGCATACCTTGTCCCGATTTTTCCGAATTCTTCAAATACAGGCAATAAATGCTGGGCCGGCAGGACAAAGATCGCCAGGTCAGGGGGTTTGGGCAGGTCTGAAGGTCTCGCATAGGCTTTTCGGCCTAAAACCGTTTGTTCCGACGGATGCAGCGGGTAAAACTCTCCTTTGAAACCGTCCTCGATTATACTCAAGGCATGCATGGTACCCATTTTCATCGGGTTGTTGTTTGCTCCGACAATGGCAATGGATTCGGGATTCATCAATGAATGAAAAAACGATAGGCTCATTTTGAAAAATAACTCCTGTATGACTTGAATTGCATCATTGCTTTACGCAGTATTGGATAAGCAACTTGTTATTGTTTCAGGTATTCGCCATGGCTGCAAAAATCTCCACCGGCGGATACAGGGGGAATTGACCGATTTTCAAGCCCAAGGCCTCTCTGACCGTTTCTTATGATTAAAGAGCCGATATTTCGACGCGACAAAATTATCATTATGGTTTATGATAAACTTTAATTTTATGTTTATGGCTTAATTTAAATTGGTTATATTTTAGGATAGCAAGCAGATAAATAAATAACAATGACCGGGAATCTCTCCGTATATGACAAAATATCTCATTTTTTCATTCAGGATATTATGATGACAGACAGTCGACTGATTAAACCGACTATCCAGGCGCAACTCGTTGAAGAGCTTCTCGAAGGGGCCAAAAGCAAGGGCGTTGATGTACGGTTACTATTAGAAAAGGCAGCGGTGAGTCCGGATGTTTTACACAATTTGAACACACGGATCTCAATTCAGATATATTATCGTATTCTCAGTGCCATCCGTGAATATCTGCAGGATGAGATGCTGGGGTTCCTGGAGCATAAAATCCCGACCCGGGCATTTCCTGTTTTCTGCCAGGCTGCCACGGGTTATCCGAATTATGAAAGTCTCATCCGGTTTGTGAACGATTTTTATGGGTTATTAACCGATGAATTCCGCTGGGAATTGACTACGGATCAAAAGCGCCATCTGTGCGCGCTAAGCATCAGATTTAAAAAAGATGCCGCGCAATATAAGAAATTTATCATTGAATTTTTAATGGTGACCTCTTACAGGGCTGGAAGCTGGTTGATTGGTGCCCCTTATCCGATTCAATCCGTCCATTTTACTTTTTCAAAGCCGGAAATTATTGAAAAATATCAATATCTTTTCAATAACCAGATTTTTTTCGAGGCCGATCGGAACAAAATCATATTTGATTCAGGGGTGTTGTCCCAGCCCGTCATCCGCAGTCAGCAGGATGTATCGACATTTTTACGATCTTCCGCCGGTTGGTTTTTACTCAATCCGGAAACCCACCCGTATACCCGCTTGGTCCGGCAAAAGCTTTTGACAAAAGACCTGACGAACGGCTTCCCGAATTTTGACGAGCTCGCCCGGACCCTTAATATCAGCCATCAGCATTTATGGCGCAAATTAAATTACGAAGGTACTTCCTATCGGCAGATCAAAAATCAGTTGCGGCGGGATTCGGCAATTCATTTTCTGATGAACACGCAACTCAATATAAGCGAAATCGCATATCGAGTCGGCTATGCCGCTGAAAGACCTTTTTATCGGATGTTTACCCAATGGACGGGGATTTCCCCCGGTGAATACCGCAGAATATTTCAAATGCAGACCACCCGAAGGTAGGGGTTGTGAAACGATTTATCTCATGATCCGGACTATCAGGCAAAAAATCGACAGGATCGATCTACCTGCCACAGCACATCCTGGATTAAGATGAAAATCATCAATAGGCATGCACTGAACAGGTAAAGGAGATGATATGGAAAAACGAATCTTGGGAAAGAGTTCTTAGATAAGGCATTGCGTTAACCAGCAAAGGAGATAATTTCATGAATCAGAAAAATCGGAAAGCATTCATTGCCCTCGTGCTGATCTGCATCAGCTTGCTTGCGTCGTCATTGGCAATTGCCGGCGCAACCGGCAAGCCGGCGCCGCTCGTCATCCAAGAACAAGGCAGTTTTGCTGTCGGCGGGACGGTGGTCACCAACCCGGGTACGTTCGATCCGGTCAAGATGTCTCCTGAGGGACAGACGTTCCATGGAGATCACGCCTATGTATTTTACCAGATCCCGGTGAACGGTCGGAAGTTGCCTCTCGTGCTCTGGCACGGTTTCGGGCAGTTCTCGAAGACGTGGGAAACAACACCGGATGGGCGCGAGGGGTATCAAAACCTTTTCCTGCGCCGTGGTTTCGGGGTGTACGTGGTTGACCAACCGCGTCGTGGCAATGCAGGCAGAAGTACCAAGCCGGGCACTTTAACGCCGGTGGCCGATGAACAGAAATGGTTCGACACATTCCGCGTTGGAATCTGGCCGGACTTCTTCCCAGGCGTGCAATTCTCCCGTGACCCGGAGGCCATGAATCAGTACTTCCGCCAGATGACACCCGACACCGGTCCTATCGACATCGATGTTAACTCGGACGCTGTGTCGGCTCTTTTCAACAAGATTGGCCCTGGTATCCTTGTTACACATTCGCATAGCGGCGGCATGGGCTGGCGTACGGCAGTCAAGAATTCCAATGTCCGCGCCATCGTTTCTTATGAACCAGGAAGCAATTTCATCTTCCCAAACGACGAAGTACCTTCGCCGATGCCGAGTTCTGCCGGACCATTTGAGGCTGTTGGCGTGCCTTTGGCGGAATTCATGAAGCTTACAAAAATTCCAATTATCATCTTCTACGGCGACAACATTCCTGAGAAACCAATTGCCAACCCTGGTCAGGACCAATGGCGCGTACGCCTGTCCATGGCAAGGTTATGGCGAGATGCGGTGAACCGCCATGGCGGTGATGTCACCGTGGTGCATTTGCCCGAAACAGGCATTCACGGCAACACGCACTTTCCATTCTCGGATCTGAACAATGTCGAAATTGCGGACCATATGTCCATGTTTTTACAGAAGAAGGGATTGGACTGAGCCGATGGGAAGCATCATAAACCAGGGCGACCGAACAACTGATCCGAAACCAGGTCATGCAGATCACAGGAAGTTCGGAGCCGGATTTCATCTGGCGCCGTGTCGGCGCCCCGCTGCCCGGCCTCATCGACCTGACCCGAATGCTCGCCAATTTTTCCGCCAGCTTCTATTCAGTGTCCGACATGGTGGTTTTGGCGTCCAAAGCGATGGCGTGCGCCTTTTCCTATGGCCAGATCGTAAGCTCGGTTAACGCAGCTCTTTTTAAGTGGCGCTTCACGCCGGGTCAATTCCAGCGAGTTAAGCCTATGCCCCCTCACCATGAGCCAGTTGACGCAAGCTCGTGATGTCGCGTAACGGCGGGGTGCCGAATAGACGACTGTACTCGCGGCTGAATTGGGAAGGGCTCTCATAGCCCACGTGAAACGCTGCGGTAGTTGCATCCGTGCGCTCCGAGAGCATCAACCGCCGAGCTTCGTTCAAACGCAGCCATTTTTGGTACTGCAGCGGGCTCATGGCCGTCAACGTTCGGAAATGATGATGGAAGGTCGACGGACTCATATTGACATGGGAGGCGAGGTCATCGATCCGCAGCGGCCGTGTGAAATTGCCCTTCAGCCAATCGATTGCCCGCGCTATCTGTTGACTCTGGCTTCCCGCCGACGTTATTTGGCGCAGACGCGCGCCTTGATCGCCCACAAGCAACCGGTAAAAAATTTCCCGCTGCATGATCGGTGCCAGAATCGGGATGTCCTTCGGTTCGACAAGCAAATCGATCAACCGTTGAAAGGCGGTCAGAAGCGGCAACGTGACCTCTCCGGTCGCCATTCCACGACTCGACTGCTGCGAACGCGGCGGGGGAAGATTGCTATCCACCATCAGTTGTGCCATCTCGCGCTGATCCAGTTTCAATACGAGCCCCAGATAAGGCTTCTCCCGGCTCGCTTTGATAATCTGCACAACCGTGGGCAGATCCACGGAGGCGATCAAAAAATGGTGCTCGTCATACACAAACGTGTCGTCTCCGAGCAGTACACGTTTGGCCCCCTGCGCGACCATGCAAATGCGCGGTTCGTACATGATGCTCGTCGGCTGGGTCGGTTCGTCCCGCCGATAAAGTGACAGGCCCGGAATCGCGGTTATGGGCTGGTCGCCTTTATCGGTCCATCGGGCAATGCTCTTTCCCAAAGCTTTGCGCGCTTCTTCCATGCTGTTATCCTCAAATACCTGCTTGACGGCCTGTTTTTGCATTGATATCTCCTTGTTGGATCATTCTACCGGACGCCACTTCGCGGTGCAACCCATTTATCGAAGGTCTCGTATAATCAGGCAAGAATCAGGCAGAACCGGACGTAAGTTCGACTGCAACCGCTCCGATGTTCTATTTCTGATGGTCATTGCCCCGATTATTCTATCCGGCAATTTCATTAATACACCTTATGGCATTTAATGCTCTGGGGTAACCCACATAAGGTAATAATTGCGTGACAGTGCCAAGCAATACTTCTTTATCATTTCCAATATTCAGATTGCCCATGACATGACCTTTTAACTGCGGCTCGTGTTTCCGGTGTTGTTGTCGACTGTCCTTCCAATGGCAGCGATATTCCCCGGCTCGAACGTCACAATCCCACCGCTGACACGTGCGGGATCGCGCCCTATTTTGCCCTGCTGCTCAGAGCCTTATCCAATATTTCATGGGCATTGCGGGCTTCTTTCTTGCCGACTTTGGCTTCGAGAACGGATATCAGGCTCCTCAACTGCGCCTCGGTCAGACCTGTATTCAAGCCGGCGTTAAAATGAGACTGAAGCTGGGGATTGACCCCCTCCAGATTGGCCAGGGCCGAAATGGTTGCTATCTCTCTGCTCTGGAAATCCAGGTTGTCGCGTCCGAAGATGTCTCCGAAAAGGTGTTCTTTCAAAAACTTATCAATAGCGGGGGCGAAAGTAATATACTTCCCGGTGGCCGGCGCGCCTATCAGGATAGTCTGAATTTCCGTTCCGAGTTCGATTCTGCTTTTATTGGCAGGCATGGGGCTTGGTTCTTTGCCGATCTCGTCCTTGATGCCTTTTTGTTCCCGTTCTTCCATGACCCCCATGAAGGTATTGATGCCGTTCAGGCTGCGGGGAAATCCCGCATAAGCGTACATCTGCACGAGGACTTCTTTGATTTCATTGATGGTCAAACCGGCATCCAGCCCTTCGTTCAGGGCCGGTTTCAGTTTCTGCAGATCGCCGCTGGCGGTGAAGGCCGCAATGGTGACGATTTTTTCCTGTTTTGCGTTCAAACCTTCGTTTTTCATGGTCTGCGCCTCCAAAATGCTTGCAATGCTGAACACCGAGATAAAAAAGCCTGCCAGAATCACCGTGAGTTTTTTGTTCATGCAATTACCCCTCCTTTCGATAAGAGGTCGTTTCAAAGGTGCAATATCACCCGCAGACCTGCGATTTCGAGATCATTCAGATCCGAGAATGGAAAGCGTGTGTTGCAACGAATGCCAATTTCAGGCAAGCACTTGTTTTTACGCCTCATAGACCGGTCCTTTTCTCCAGGGCTTCGGGGTACCGGGCACCCTGGATCGTGATCTTTGAGGCGCCGCTGTCGATCTCACGCAGATCCTCGGACGTCAGTTCGACGGTAAGTGCTCCGATGTTCTCGTCCAGGCGAGAAAGTTTTGTGGTGCCCGGGATCGGCACTATCCATGGCTTCTGGGCCAGCAGCCAGGCGAGCGCTATCTGAGCGGGTGTCGCTTTCTTCCGGTCTGAGATCGTGCGCAGAAGATCAACCAGGGCTTGATTCGCTTTCAGGGCCTCCGGTGTAAATCGAGGTACGATGTTGCGGAAATCGGACTTATCGAACTTCGTCTTCTCGTCGATTTTTCCCGTTAGGAATCCTTTACCAAGAGGGCTGAATGGAACGAGCCCGATTCCGAGCTCCTCGAGCGTCGGCAGCAATTCTTCTTCAGGGCGTCGCCACCACAGCGAGTATTCGCTCTGGATCGCGGTCACCGGCTGGACCGCGTGTGCGCGGCGGATCGTCTTCACTCCCGGTTCGGAAAGGCCGAAGTGCTTGACCTTGCCTTCCCGGATCAGGTCCTTTACCGCTCCCGCCACATCCTCGATCGGCACCTCCGGGTCAACGCGGTGTTGATAATACAGGTCAATTGCCTCGACCCTGAGCCGCTTGAGCGAGCCATCGAGACTCTGCCTGATGCGCTCGGGCCGACTGTCCTGCACCTGCTGCCCGCTGGGATCGATCTTGATCCCGAACTTGGTGGCTATCATTATTTTCCCGCGGAACGGAGCCAAAGCTTCGCCTACGAGTTCTTCATTCGTGTAGGGGCCGTAAAGCTCTGCGGTGTCAAAGAATGTAATGCCGCTTTCCACGGCTTTACGTATAAGAGCAATCATCTCCTGCTTGTCCGCAGGCGGACCATAGGCCATGCTCATTCCCATGCAGCCGAGCCCGATGGCCGAAACCTCCAGGTTGCTGTTTCCAAGTTTACGTATCTGCATTTTCTACCTCCTATCTTTTTTGTCGGTCAATCCATAGTGACATCACCGCCTCGATGCCATTTGATCATCGAGCAGAAACCTCTACTCACGACCGATGTCCACATTATACGGAGGGATGGGAAAGGCATCGGGGACCGAGCCTATGGCCTTTCCGAGCCATGCAATCGTTTGACCGAGATGGCTCATATTCCGCATGGCCTCGTCGTCGCCAAGCACCTCTCCTTTGTCTCGGCCGATGCCCAGATTCCAGTAGATGGATCCGGGAACAACCATGGAAGACAGGAGGAACATGTGATTGATGGTATCGAAAACGTGGGTCGCGCCACCGCGTCGGACTGCCACGACCGCAGCCCCGATTTTGCCCCTGAGCATTCCTCCGTTGGCCAGCGCGACAAAGCCGGCTCTATCGATCAGCGCCTTCAACTCCGGGGTTATACCCGCGAAATAGGTTGGGGAACCAAGGATAATTGCATCGGCCGCGTAGATCTTTTCCAGGTAATCGTTCATATCATCCTTCTCGACGGCGCACCGCCCGTTATGCTTCTCGAAGCATTTCATGCAGGCAATGCACCCTCGTACGGGTTTTCCGCCAATCTGCAGGTACTCCGTGCTCCAGCCGGCCGCTTCCAAGGGTTCGAGCACCTTCTTGAGCATGATCTCCGTATTGCCGCCTCGTCTGGGGCTTCCGTTTATAGCTATAGCTTTCATGTTAGTCTCCTTTCGCCATCAGCCCTTCAGGGATGCCATATCAATCACGAAGCGGTATTTCACATCGCTTTTCAGCATACGTTCATACGCTTCATTGATGTTCTGGATCTTGATCACTTCGATATCGGAAGTGATGCCGTGCTTGCCGCAGAAATCAAGCAGTTCCTGGGTTTCGGCGATACCGCCGATGACGGAACCCGCCACCGATTTACGCCCCATGATCAATGGAACCGTGTTCAATAGAGGCTCCAGGCCGCCAAGAAACCCGACCAATACCAGCGTGCCGCTGATTGACAGCGACGGCATATACGGATTGAGATCATGGACATAGGGAACGGTATCGATAATCAGCTCGAACCGGCCGTTTACGGCCGCCATTTGTTTTTCATCGGTGGAAAGAACGACATGATCGGCGCCCAGCGCTTTTGCCAGTTTCAGCGCCATATGACCGAGGCCGCCCAGACCGATCACCGCAACGTTGCTGCCCTTACCCACTTTCCAGTGGCGTAGCGGCGACCAGGTCGTGATCCCGGCGCAAAGCAGCGGCGCGGCGCCTTTGAGATCCAACCCATCGGGAATTTTCAGTACAAATTTATCCGATGCAACGATTTTTTCGGAATAGCCGCCGAATGTGGGCATGTGATCATGACGATCAATCCCGTTATACGTGTATGTCGGGATCTCTTCGCAATACTGCTCCAGTCCTTGTTCGCAGGCCGCACAATGCCGGCAGGAATCGACCATGCAGCCCACACCGACAGGATCACCGGGTTTGAAACGACTGACATTCGGCCCGACGCTTACCACGCGGCCGATAATTTCATGACCGGGTACCATCGGGTAAACACTGTGACCCCAGTCATTGCGGACATTATGTAAATCCGAGTGACATACGCCGCAGTAAAGAATTTCGATAACCACATCATCAGGTCGCGGATCGCGACGTACAAATCGATGTGGGACCAGGGCGTCCTTTGCTGACCGTGCTGCGTAACCAATTACATTCATTGTCATTTTCTTTCTCCATAAATCGTTATTGTTTTTTCTCCGTAAACAACCGGTTTTGGGCCGCTGTTTGGAATGGAATCGTCGTTTGACTTGTTACGGGTGATATATACGCCAGTTCATTCGATGTCCGGTAGACCAATCCTGCTAATTTATTGCCTGATCGTACGATATCTTCAATAAATGGGTTGCCCGGCAACGTGGCGTCCGGCATGGCAATATAAAAAGAGCGATGCAAAACAGGCCATCAAGCCGGCGTTAGAGGATAAGAGCCTGGACGTCGCGCGCAAAGCTTTGAAAAAGAGCATTGCCCGATGGACCGATAAAGGCGACCAGCCCATGACTGCGATCCGGGGCCGGCTCGTCTGCTGATCCGGTCCCGCTATCTGGCAAGTATCGCGAGGGTCGAGACACTCGCGCCGACAAGAATTAATGCAACATAGGGCGGGGCAGCCATTGCGGCGAGGCCGACAACCAGTAGCGCAATCCCGCCGACCCAATGCAGTTGAGATCGAACGTTCGGCACTGCCCACAGATACCAGCCCTGGGCAACAAGAAAGAGAATCGGCCCTCCGCTCAGCAGCAGGCACAGCGCAAACGAGGTGTGTCCCTGCGGGTGCGCGATCACCTCTCTATTGGCGACCGCCACGGTAATGAGTCCTGCAACCATTACCATCAGCGCGTTTACCGCGTGGCGACTGGCGCGAATGGGATCACTCGTCTTCTCCAAATGCCGAATGACGAGCCGATGGGAACGCCCGAAGCTCAGTGCCCACAGGGCGACGGTTCCCGCAAGCGCGAACGTGCCCGTGATCAGAGTCATCATTGTCGTCGGGGCCGCGGCGATGGCCGTGCCGGTGGTGAATACCGTCTCGCCCAGAGCGATGAGCAGGAACAGGCGACAGCGTTCCAGCATGTGATCCGCGTCAAAATCGACTTTCTCGGATCGCAGCCGCCGCCCGGGGACGGGGTGCGCCAGCCATCTGCCTATCTGATCGATCCCTGTAGCCAGCGCCCACCACAGCACGCGGGCTTCCGGACCCACCGCTGCGCCCGCGATCCACAAGGGAGTCGTGGCGATCGACCAGAAAAGCGTACGGAAGTAGTGCTCTCGAAATACCGCATTCGTTGAATTTACGAGCGTCCAGACGGTGCGCCCCGATTGGATCAGCAGCAGCGGGATAACGAAGGCCCAGCCGGAGGTGGTGAAGGCCTTGGTAACCGCAGCGTTCATGAACAGACCCAGCAGCATCACCACCAGGACCAACCAGCGGGTCCGGGATTGATCGACCGGGATCATAGTGGCCGACCAGCTTGTGGAAAACCATGCCGCGAAGATGGCCGGCAGCATCACCGCCGTTTCGGCCGCACCTCGCCATGACAAGTGAGTCAACAGATGCTGGGAGAGTTGCGACAGCGCGAACGCGAATACGAGGTCGAAGAAGAGTTCCAGCGGCGTGACCTCGTATTTCTGTCCTGAACCCGGATTAACGACCCGCATACTGCTCCTCCTTCGATCTAACGGTCTTGGCCTTGCCCTGCCGGACGATCAGCATGACGACATTCAGCCCTCGATTCGGCCCGGTATTGTTCGTCGCTGACCTTTTCCAGCCAGACGGCGCTCTTGCCGTCGAGCTGTTCCACGATGGCGATGTGCGTCATGGCCGTGGTCGCCGTGGCGCCGTGCCAATGCTTTTCGCCAGGTGAGATCCAGACCACGTCTCCGGGCCGGATTTCCTCGATCGGGCCGCCCCATCGTTGTACCATGCCGCAGCCTGCCGTCACGATAAGGGTCTGGCCCAGCGGATGGGTGTGCCATGCCGTTCGGGCGCCCGGCTCAAATGTGACCGCTGCGCCAAGAACACGCGCGGGATCGGGCGGGTTGAACAGCGGATCAACACGCACTGTTCCGGTGAAATATTCTTCCGGTCCCTTGCCGGATGGTTGTGAGCCGCTTCGCTTAATGTCCATTGTTTTATCTCCTTTCTTTAAACACATTTTCATGCCTTTCAGCGGTCTATCAGTTTCATATGTTCTTCCGGAAGCCGAGCCCCCTGCACCGTGATTTTTGAGAAGGCGCCATCTATCTCACGGAGGTCGTCGGACGTCAGTTCGATTTCAGATGCTCCGATGTTCTCGTCCAGGTGCTCCAGCTTCGTCGTACCCGGAATTGGAACAATCCACGGCTTCCGGGCGAGCTGCCAGGCAAGGGCTATCTGAGCAGGTGTCGCATCTTTCCGTCCGGCGATGTTCTTGAGCAGATCGACCACCGGCTGGTTCGCTTTCCGTGCCTCCGGCGTGAAGCGAGGAAAGACGGCCCGAAGGTCCGAGTTGGTGTCGAAGGTCATGCTGGCATCGACTTTCCCCGTGAGGAATCCCTGCCCCAGTGGACTCCAGGGAACAAAGCCGATCCCGAGTTCCTCGCATACCGGCAGCACCTCCGCCTCGGGATCCCTCGTCCAAATCGAGTATTCGTTCTGAACCGCAGTGACCGGCTGGACTGCGTGCGCGCGACGGATCGTCCGTGCGCCAGCCTCGGAAAGGCCGAAGTGCCTGACCTTGCCTTGCCGGATCAGGTCGTTCACCGCTCCCGCCACATCCTCGATCGGCACGTTCGGGTCGACGCGGTGCTGATAGAACAGATCAATGACATCGGTCTTCAGGCGCCTGAGCGAGGTCTCGGCGACCTGCTTGATGTGCTCCGGCCGGCTATTAAGGCCTGGAGCGCCCACAACGTCGGCACCAAGATCAAACCCGAACTTGGTGGCAATCACCACCTGGCCCCGGAAGGGGGCAAGGGCTTCGCCCACGAGCTCTTCATTGGTGAACGGGCCATAGATTTCCGCGGTGTCGAAGAATGTCACGCCACGTTCGACGGCTGACCGAATCAGTGAGATCGCCTCCCGCTTGTCCGCAGCCGGACCGTAGCCAAAACTCATTACCATGCAGCCGAGCCCGAGAGCCGAAACTTCCAGGCCGCTTTTTCCCAATTTACGTTTTTGCATTTTTTGTCTCCTATATTTTTCTCATAATTGTTTATGATGGAAATATTTCGTAGACTTTGCTCACATCTATTTTCCACCTTGTCGATGATTCTATACTGTGAATTGGTACAAATTGCGTTTTTTAGAGACTCTTTATCCATATTCTGATATGGTTGATCCATGACAATAGATCTTGAATTCACACCCGAAATTATCGATCAATTGAACTACGAGCGTTATCACTATCTGGTTCCAATGGTACAACGTCGTATGGAAGTTTTATGGCTCAAAAGCCACAATTTGCCGCATGCCCAAATTGCAAAATTGGGCGGAGTATCTGAAAACACAATGCGGGACTACTTCCAGTTGTACAAAGAAGGCGGTATTGAAAAGCTTAAAGAGCTCAATATTTACCGCCAGGTCGGTGATCTGGAAATCCACATAAAATCACTCGAAGCCCATTTTCGTGAAAACCCGCCTGCTACGATCAAGGAGGCTCAAAGTGACATAGAAGCCATAACAGGCATAAAGCGTAGCGAAAGCAGAGTTCGGGAGTTCCTTAAAAAAAACTCCATTTGCGTTGTCGCAAAGTCGGAATGATCCCTGCAAAAGCTGATCCAGACGAACAAGCGGTCTATCTTAAAGAAGAGATAGAGCCACGTTTGGCCGAGGCAAAAGCGGGTAACCGCTCAGTATTTTTCGTAGATGCAGCCCATTTTGTTCTTGCGCCTTTTCTGGGATATTTATGGTCTTTATCCCGGATCTTCATCAAAGCTCCTTCCGGCCGACAACGCTTCAACGTCTTAGGCGCCATAAATGCCATTACGCATGAACTTGTTACTGTCACCAATGAAACCTACATCAATGCAATGAGTGTTTGCGAACTTTTGACCAAATTGTCTGCGCTTAACCCGGGCATTCCCATCAGTTTGTTTTTGGACAATGCCCGTTATCAGAAATGTAAACTGGTAAAGGAAATGGCAGATCGATTGGGGATAGAGCTTTGTTTCTTAACCGCATATTCGCCCAATCTTAATCTGATTGAGCGGTTGTGGAAATTCGTAAAGAAACAATGCCTGTATTCCAGATACTATTCTACATTCGGTACGTTTAAGGCCGCAATTACAGAATGCTTGAGCAAAACCCATACAGACCATAAATCAGACCTGGATTCGCTGCTTTCCCTAAGATTCCAACTTTTTAGGAAACCGCAAATTGATCCAGTTTGAAGTATATTATAATTATGATGGAATAAAGGTGGTAGACCAATCCTGCTGATTTATTGCCTGATCGTCCGATGTCTTGAATAATTGGGTTGCACCGCGAAGTGGAGTCTTGTGGGGTGATGGAAAAAAGAGATATCAACGCAAAAATAGGCCGCCAAGCAGGCGTTTGAGGGTAACAGAATTGAGGTTGCGCGCGAAGCTTTCTGAAAGCGCATTGCCCGATGGACCGATAAAGGCGACCAGCCTATGACCGCAATCCCGGGCTTGTCACTGGCGGGACGAACCGACCCAGCCGACGAGCATTATGTACGAACCGCGCCGCTGCTCACCGCCTTTCAACGGTTGATCGATTTGCTTGCTGAACCGAAGGATATGTTTGTGATCAACCCCTAAAAGCTCGGATCGCTTCAGAACAACATCCTTTGTCATGGCGCGGTAAAGAACAGGTCTACAAAAGATTGCTGGCCAGTTCGGACAGCTCCGAGCGTTCCCCTTTTTCTAGATTGATGTGGGCGTAGAGTTTTTGCCCATGCATTTTTTCAATCAGATAGCTGAGCCCATTGGACTGCGTGTTCAGATAGGGATGATCGATCTGAAAAATATCGCCCGTGAAAACAATTTTCGTATTCTCCCCGGCCCGGGTAATAATCGTTTTGACCTCGTGGGGAGTCAGGTTCTGGGCCTCATCGACGATAAAGTATATGTTCACCAGGCTGCGTCCGCGAATGTACGCCAGGGCGGATATGAGGAGTTTATTTTCCTGCAGCAGTTTATTGATGTCATCCCGCGAGGATTCGGTTTTACCGAAATGAGACTTGATGACGCTTAAATTATCAAACAACGGCTGCATGTACGGATCCAGCTTGGATTCGATATCCCCGGGAAGAAAGCCGATGTCCTTATTGCTGAGCGGAACGACCGGTCTTGCCAGAAAAATCTGGCGGTAATTCTTTTTGCGTTGCAGGGCTGCGGCCAGGGCAAGGAGGGTTTTCCCGGTGCCGGCTTTACCGCTTAGCGTAACCAGTTGAATATTGTTGTTGGTCGGGGCGTCCAGGGCAAAGGTTTGCTCCGCATTGCGCGGCAGGATGCCGAAAGCCGGATTTTTATCGATTCGACGGATTTTTAGACTGATCGAATCGTAAATTGCCAGAGCGGATTTATTGTCGTTTCTGAGGATAAAATATTCGTTTGCCACGGGTTCTTTTTCCAGGGACAGCTCCGATGGATCCAGTTCAAATGGCGCTTCATACAGCTTATTCAAAACGATTCCGGGGATATTTTCGACAAGGCGTTTTCCCGTGTAAAGCGTTGAAATGTCCTTTATCTGATCGCTTTTATAATCCTGGGCAACGAGGCCGATGGATTTTGCCTTTATCCGCAGGTTGACGTCCTTGGTAACCAGGATAACCTGGATGGATGGATTTTCCTTTGCGGTAAGGTAGGCGATGTTGAGGACATGATGGTCGGGCCTGGATTCCGAAAAGCTTAAAATAAGATCTTCATGGAATTTCCTGTCCAGCTTGACGTTGATTTTTCCCAGACCCGGTCCGATTGGGACGCCGCCGTTGAATAGTTGCTCGCCGCACAGCAGATCCAACGTGCGGACAAATTCACGGGCATGGAAGTTCAGGATTTCACTGCCTTTTTTAAACTGATCGAGTTCTTCAAGAACCGTTACGGGGATGATGAGATTGTTTTCTGCAAATTGATAAATACAGGCGCTGTCATGAAGGATGACATTGGTATCGAGAATAAACGTGGTTTTCTTTTTTCGTGGCATCGGGCAACCTGCGATTAGAGTTGAATTGTTTATTTTTAATCAATCGTCTCAACAGCCTGGTATCGGTGTCCCGCAAATCAACCTTCAACAACCCATCTGCTGCACCTGAAAACCCTTCATCAATAAAAAATCAATAATTTGCCGTTCAGCTTCAGACAATATTTTAACAGAACCGGCACGCACTTTCCATCTTTTTCATTCCCGGAAATCAGAAAAGAAACTTCATCGAAGATTCACAGCCCAAATGTTTTGTTGATTCTTTTCGGGATTGGCTGTATCGGAAAGGGTGTCCGGTTGATTGAGGATACATCACAAATCCAGCAACGCCCGCAGGTGGATGGATCCGCCGAAATTTCTTTCCGACCATGCGCCTATCAATTATATGATCCGCCTGGAAAATATGATGTCCCTGAATTTCAGGACATCTATCAACGGACCATCGGCAGGGGAGGGCGTCAATGGGTTTTTTCTTGACGAATGATAGCACATTCACTATCATAATATTATGAAGAAAAACATCTTAAACACCCCATCCAATGTTGCATTTGATGATTTGATTGCCATTTGCCAAAAGCATTTCGGCGAACCCAGAATCAGGGGAAGTCACTTCATCTTCAAAAAGACGGCAAGATGGCCAAGCCGTATCAGGTAAAGGATATTATCAAAGCCATAAAAAAGCTTGAGGTGCAACATGAAAAATAATATCGGCAAATACACATTCCGAATTGAATGGTCTGAAGAAGACAACAGCCATATAGCCAGATGCCTTGAATTTCCTTCTTTGGCCACCCACGGCAACACGCTTGCGGATGCTTTGCGGGAAATAGAATTGGTGGTGGGAGAAACCATTGCTTGGCTTAAGGAAGAAGGGGAACCAATCCCCACTCCATTTGGTCTCAAGAAATTCCGGGGACATTTGACTCTTAGGGTGCCTGCCGAAAAACACAGAGAGCTTGTAATCCGATCAGCCGAAGAGGGTGTTTCCGTCAACCAATTTATCTTGTCAAGATTGTAATGTAGCCGGACTCAACTACCGCTATGTGCCACCACTGGTGCCTGTCGCGTAACAATCACCATAGTCAGTACAGGAACCATATCATCTACCAGCGTACCATCGGCAGGGGATGGACCGGGTTACAAAGAAACTGCCGGCAGGTGAGCGCAATGAGGCGGCGGTGAAAGCCGGCATTCGGGAACTCCGCCTTGACGGCGCAAACCCATGCCGGGCTGATGCCAAAACGGATGGTTCCCAGGGAAACATCGACCAGATCGGCCTGGCGGAAGGGCTCTACCGTTGACGAAAACACCCCACGGTAAGGAGAAAGCTTGTGATGGTGGGTGATGATGGCTTCGACCTCAGGAACAAAATGCGCAAGTCCTTTTGCGCCAAGGTAATTTCTGGCCAGGCGCCTGGAAGGCTCCAGGTAGTCGAATGTCCCGTCTGTCCAGATACCCAGGTCATGAAAGGCAGCGGCAATGTGCCAGAGATCGGCATCACCGCTTTGTTCCGGCGCAAGAAGGAGCAGATAGTTCAGGACACGGTAGACATGATTCCGGTAGGCGCCCATAGCCCCGCCAAGGGGGCCGGCGAACGCACCAAGAATTTCATCGACCAGTGGAAAGGAAGTGCGAAGACTCACGATTCTGCCCCCAATGTTTTTTATTATTGAATGCCTTTGTTCGTGGATGCTTTTAAAATTTAATTGGCATCATCGACTTTCCCGCTTCCTCTTCTTCTGCAATCAAAAAATCAATGATTTTTCGTTGTTCCGTATGCGGTTCGAATATTTCCTGAAGAGCAAACAGCGCTTCATAGCCGTCGGGATTTGTGGCATCATAAAAATCCTGAGCAAGCTCGGTAAATTTTTCCAGGTCCTTTTCCTCGACACAAGCCCGTGTGTAATTCGCGATGAGTATGCTCAGAATATTCTCAAATTCATGGAAATAGGCCAAATCGGATAAAAGGTCTATCCGGGTAGCATAGAGATCAAGGCCATATAGGAGCAGCACCTTCAATTTTCGGTTGGCATTTTTGAAATATTTCCTGATCAGCGGGAAATTGGGATGCTCTGCATTTCTCTCCGCGAGAAAGGTTGCCAAAATCATTTCCGATGCATCTTGCTCCCCTTCAAAAAATGCGATCAAATCCCGCTGGTTCTTGTTTTCCGGCCTGGCATTCTTTTCTTCCATCTCTTCGTCATCTTCATCATCTTCGCAGTACTCAAAGCCAAGTTCGTTCAAAGCGGCAACGTAGTTTTTGGGCTGAGAACGGAATACTTCATTCACCTTTTCGATGATGATTTCATTTTTTAACTTCTGATATTCATCGAGAGTATCGTCTTTGTCTTTTTTACCCATTTATTGAGGTCTCCTTTGAAATTGCCGATGTCCACGCAGTCGCCATTTCTCGCCGGAACGCAGGCTTAATCTCATCCGACAGACCCGAAAGAACTGCTTTTGCTTGCTTCCCAACCTAAAATCGCCTTCTTCCTCACGACTCCCCAGCGATATTGATGGATTCGTCCCGATTTTGCAATCACGCGATGACATGGGATCAGGTATCCAACCGGATTGACGGCGATAGCACTGCCAACGGCACGAAAGGCTTTGGGGCGGCCGATATAGGCGGCGATATCCTGATAACTGACGACATTTCCCATGGGGATTGTCAATAAGGCCCGCCAAACAGATACTTGAAAATTCGTGCCTTTAAGCAGCAAGTGAAAAGGACGGGATTCATGGGATTGATCCAAACTAAAAATACGATTCACCATGGAACCGGTTCTGGCCTGGTTTTCAGCCAGCGTCGCCTCGGGCCAGTTTTGCTGAAACCGGCTTAACACCATGGCAGGGTCTTCAGCATCGACAAAAGCAAGATGAGAAATTCCCCTGTCGGTTACGACCAGAAAACATTCCCCGAAAGGCGTGGAATGAAACCCGTACTCCATTTTCAAGCCCGCTCCCTTTTGTTTGAATTCCCCGGGTGTCATCGCCTCAAACGTCACAAACAAATCATGCAGACGGCCGGGACCCGAAAGTCCCGTTTCCAGGGAGGCGTCGAGAAGGTTCCGGGATTCGGCCAGTTTCTGCTTGGCATGTTCGACCGTCAAAAAATGAAGAAATTGAATCGGGCTGATACCGGCCCATCGTTTGAACAGCCTGTCGAAATGGTATTTGCTCAAATGCATGCTTTCGGCAATTTGATCCAATGTGGGCCGAGATTTGTAGTTGGCTTCCACATAACCGATTGCCTTCTCTATCCGCATGTAATCATGACATTGCTGAGAAATTTCCTTTTTGTTCATTTTCGGCCTCCGATTTCTTTAAGCGTTATAGCTGAATCCAATCATGATTTCCACCCGGAAATTGCTCAATTTTCCGGCATTTTCGAAATGCAGATGTATCCGGATTAGGACTGCGGAAACCATCTTCGTCTCCCGCATTAATGTTTCATGAACAATTATTTACAAATAATAATTATCAAATAATATCTTGACGTGATTATCAGGCTTTGTTATTATCCTTCAAAAATGTGAAACCTGTATAAGGGATCGTTTTAAAACAATTTGTTAAGGAGGACGGCAACATGATGAAGCTTAATGACATCCGTAAGGATTTAAAACTGATAAATGCCATTGACTGGCAGATGACGCCCGAAGAGGCGGTTGTTCTATACCTGGAATGGGGAAATAACTGGGCGCATGGGATCAATCTCGTCCGCTCAAAAAATGATGTCAGTCATTATTTTGTGGTCAACAACTGGGGGAAAACCCCTATCGTCTATCTGATCCGCAGAAACTCGGAAGAAGCGGTCGAACTGGCGGAATTCGAACTTCCCGACAAGATTAAGGCAATTTTTGAAAAATCAGTGGCATTCAACAAAGGCGTCTATGCCGTTGAGGGTCCGGTGAAAGAATGGCTTCAAAAAGAATTGATGAATTGATCCATACGGCTGCGGGAGTCCAATAATGAATACATGCATGTCCAGACTCGATCACATGGTTGATATGCTGAAAGAAAAAGGGTTCAGGCTCACCCCCCAGCGGATCGCCATTGTCGAGATACTGGCAAATAGCTGTGAACATCCCGGCGTGGAACAGATTCATCGCGAAGTAACGAAGCGATTTTCCACAACGAGCCTGGCCACTGTTTACAAGACCGTCTCTTTGCTCAAAGAGCTGGGAGAGGTCATGGAGATCGGTTTTGGGGATGAAACCAACCGGTATGACGGAAAAAATCCCCATCCCCATCCGCATATCATGTGCGTGAAATGCAAATCGATTACAGATCCGGATCTTTCCGCGCTTAATGCCTTGTCGTGGGAGCTTGCTGAAGAGACGGGCTATAAAATTCTCTCCCATCGTCTTGATTTTTTTGGAATATGCCCGGAATGCCAGAAAAATTCGGAACAATAAATAATCACAACAATTAACAAAAAAGGAGATGCCATGACTAAGTCACAGAAAAACTTGATGGATGCTTTTGCCGGTGAATCCCAGGCCAACAGGAAATACCTTGCGTTCGCCAAACAGGCTGAAAAAGAGGGTTATCCCCGTACGGCCAGACTCTTCAGGGCCGCGGCCGAAGCGGAAACCATTCATGCCCACAACCATCTTCGAACAGCAGGGGGCATCAAAACAACGGCAGAGAATCTGAAGGAAGCACTGGCCGGCGAAACCCATGAGTTTAAATCCATGTACCCCGAAATGATCAAAACCGCGGAAGCAGAAGGCGATAAGAATGCGCTCCGGACTTTTACCTACGCCAATGAAGTGGAAAAGATTCATGCGGACCTTTACCACAAAGCGATCTATGACTTGAGCAATCAGGAGATGACGGATTATTATGTCTGCTCGGTATGCGGATATACCTGTGAAAACGAGCCACCCGATTCCTGCCCTGTCTGCATGGCAAAAGCAAAGGCATTTGCCAGGGTGGATTAAGAAAAAAGCCACGGCGGCAACATCCAAAATGCTTGTGAACACCAGAGGGGGGATAGGGCGATTACGCCTTATCCCCCTTTACCTATTTGTCTGCAGGGCTTATTTGGCCAGCTTGATCGTTAACGCGGTAACCATGCCCCACACCCAATTAAAAAACAGCACGCAAACCGGCGTATAGAGACCCAGTTTGAACCCCGCGATACCTTTATGGGCCACATATGGAAAAATGATAAACAGTTGAACCGCGGTGGGGAACAGACTTAATATACTGCCTTTTGCAAACAATCGCGAATTGAGCATCGGAAGTATGAAAAGCAGGCCCCACAACCCTCCCCACACAATCCTCGGGTACAGCCACTCAGGACTCAACGCTGGCGACATGGCTACCCCGATCGACCGGGTTATCCCCTGATGGCCGAAGAACCAGATGGTTAAACTGTTTGCCAGAGCGCCCACACATCCCGCCGCAAAAAACAATAACAGCTTTTTCATCAAACATTCCTTAAATTCCGATAAATGAAATATCTGCCGGGCTTCACGCCAGGAGGCGTGTCAAGGGATATCAGTCCCGAAACCAGCAGCATGACATTGGAAACGATGATCCCTCCAGGAGCCATCAACTGTATCAGCAGCTCTCCAAATCTTAAGGCAAGCGTTTCATAAGCCCTGGCATCGCTGGTTCCCAGATCGTTGTGAGCCAGCGCCGCCTTTGCGGGCAGACGGGTGGCCACGGATATCAGGGTGTCTTCGATGTCCCCGAGAATCAGAAATTTCTCCGGAGGAAGAGACATGGCATGCGCCCGGACAGAAGACCTCGCGGCCCGCTCAAAAACATAGATCTCCCTTTCGGGTAAGAGCTCCCGCAGATGGTCATAGGTGCGTCCGTTGCCAAGGCCCAGCTCCAGGACTGGCCCGGCGATATCGGCGACAGCTTCGGCAGCCCAGTTCAGACATGCCCGCTGGGCAAGCATTCGCCGAATAAAACTATCGAGTCTGCTCATTAGTGGTTTTTCCTGTCGGTCATGTTGACATTTCATGCTGCAACAACACGTTGCAATCTCCCCCTTGTTTTGCTATCAGTCATAAACGACTGACTGATAGTGGATAATCACCCGGAGCACCATTGATCGGGCGCATTCTTTCATCGAATTTGAAGCCAGACCCAAATAACGTTTTATACCCATAACATAAACCTGAATCCTTGGCATATGAAAAAATCGGGACCTGTCCATCAGGCAGTTTTTGATCAACGATCTTAATACGGGGGTTTTCGCATGAAGGAAAAAACAAAAGAAAACGTTTACACGGCTTTCGTTGGCGAGGCAAAGGCATATTTCAGGCTTCTGGCCTATGCTGAAAAGGCTGAAGAAGAAGAGGTTCCGCAGATTGCGCTGCTGTTCCGTGCCATTGCCGAGGCAGAACGGGTTCATGCAGCTCGAAATCTGTCCCTTGTCAAAGACATGATTGTAAAAGATACGGACACCAATCTGAAGAATTCTTTTAAACGCGAAAAATCCATCAGCGAAAATGAATATCCGGATTTTATCTCGGTTGCCGAACAAGAAGGCGAGCAGGCAGCGGCGCTGATATTCAGCCAGGCCAGGGACGCCGAAGCCATTCACTCGAAATTATATGAGCGCGCCATTTACGATGTAATCAAGGACATCGTAAAAGCCTATCATGTCTGTCAGGTTTGCGGATACGTCACGGACAAAGAGGCTCCGGACAAATGCCCGATTTGTGGGGCGATAAAAGACAAGTTTAAAACAATTGCTCCTCCTGAAAAACCTTAAAGAGCACTATGACCCTGTCCATTTCCCTGGCCCATGGAACGGAGCTCGTCGAATTTCATTTCCTTCGAGCCCCGAAAATGCTGACGGTGCGGGATATGACGCCGCAAATGGATGAAGAACGCTTTGGCCGGCGACTAACCGCTTATTTGAACCAGGAGACCCTGGACTTACGTGGCCCCGCCATTGTGGTGGCCGACAAGACCCGCCTGTGCGGCTATCCCCAATACTTGCCGCTACTTCTGGATTCACTGGAAATGAAGGGCGCGGAAAAAGATGCCATCTCCATCCATATTGCTTATGGCACCCATGAACGCCAGAGTGATGATGAATGCCGCAGGGTCTACGGCCCGGCCTATGAGCGCTGCCGATGGGTCCATCACTGCTGTGATGATGCCGTAGGGTTTGTCACCCTGGGAAAGACCCGAAGGGGAACACCGGTACGCTTTCGCTCCGATTGCCTTGCGGCCAGTTGCATCATAACCTTTGGCGCCATCTCGCACCACTATTTCGCCGGTTACGGCGGCGGCAGGAAATTGCTTTTTCCCGGACTGGGGGAGAAAAAAGCCATCTATGCAAACCATGGGCTGTTTCTGGACCAGAAGATGCGCTCTCTGGCTCCCGGATGCCAGCCGGGCGTGCTGGACGGCAATCCCCTGGCCGAGGATCTTGCTGAATATGAAGCCTTCCGGCCTGCCGACATGGCCATTCACGGCATCCTGGACAGCCATGGCCGGGTATGCGATTTGTTGATTGGCCGGGGAACCGGGCATTTTCGCAAGGCCTGCGCCGCGCACGGGGCTTTTTGCGAAATGCAGGTCGCGGATCGATTCGAAGGGGTTCTGGCCTCCTGCGGCGGCTTTCCCAAGGATATCAATTTCATTCAGAGCCACAAGGCCATTCACAACGCAGCCGCGTTTGTGCGCGACGGCGGCTGGCTGATCGTGCTGGCCCAATGCAGAGACGGGATCGGCTCCCGGACTTTCCTGCCCTGGTTCGAAATGGAGAACCGGGATGCGGCCTTTGACCAACTGACCGCAAGCTATGTGGGCAATGGGGGCACGGCTCTGGCCATGATGGCCAAGTTGAAACGCATTCGTATCGGCCTGGTAACAAGCCTTGCCCCATCCATTGCCAGGCGGATCGGGTTTGAATGTCTTTCGGCAAGCCAGGTACAAAAAATCGTGGACGCACACGAGGGCGCGTTGGCGATAATCCCCAACGCCAGCATGCTGGTCAATAAATCGCCTGCGTCAACGTCGCCGGATTTCGGCTTTGAATGACTATTCTGGATTCCTGAAACATTAAACAACCGATTGCTTTACGGCCCATATTGTGAAATATTCATTATTATTTATGCAGTCTTTGTCCTCAAGTGCGGGAGGGAAAATGGGAAAGCGAAAAAAACCGTCCAGAACCAAAAAACCGCAATCGAAGCCCATCAGCCAGAATCCGAAGCATCCGTCTCTCAGTCAGGAACTCAATACCATTGTCCAGTTGTCGCATCAGCGAGAAGCGCGGTTATTGGCTCTGGGGCAGTTGATTTTCTTTTCCACGGAAACAGGAGATGCGTGGGTACTGGATCCCGATGAAGGGCGCGCCAGATGCCTGAGCCTTGACGGCGAAAAACAGCCGTTTACGATCAATGAAAATTCTGCGGGTTTCGGCATCGATTGGGACTCTGAATATCGAATCAAGGGCAGCCTGTTTACCGTGCTCGAATATTCAGGCCCGGTGCGCACCATCCTGGGATACCCGACGCGCCAAATCGAAGAGGCCATCCGGCAGCGGGGCGTGTGAGCACAACCTGCTTCATATTTTCACATTTTTTTTGCGAATTCTTATGCTTCAAGAACTTTCCATTAAAAATTTTGCCATCATCGATGACCTCCGGATATCCTTTTCCGAAGGATTGACCATCTTAAGCGGCGAAACCGGGGCCGGAAAATCCATCATCCTTCAGGCCGTCAATCTCCTGCTGGGAAGCCGCGCGGGCGCTGCCATGATCCGATCGGGCGCGGAAGCCGCGGAACTGGAAGCCTTGTTTTTCATTTCACCGGAGAGCCGCACGGCCGCTGTGATGGCATCCCACGGATACGACCCCAGCGAGGGGCTTCTGATCCGGCGAATCATTTCCATAACCGATCGGCATCGCATTTTTGTAAACGGCAGGCTGGCAACCATTCAGGTTCTGGCAGCCATCACCGAAAGCCTGGCGTCCATCTCCGGACAGCATGCCCATCAGGGGCTGTTAAAGGAAGATCAGCACCTGCTGACCCTGGATCAGTTCGGGGGGCTGACAAGAGATCTTTTGGCCCTTCGAAATGAAGTTTACGCCGGTTATCACGCCATGTTGCCCCTGATTCAGAATCTGCATCGCCTGCAGACAGCCGCCCTTCGCCAGTCGGAACGAATCGATCTGCTTTCTTTTCAAAAAAATGAAATCTCCGAGGCCCACGTCCATTCCGGAGAAGATTCGGAACTTGAAAAGGACCGGAACCGGCTGAAGCACGCCGGAATGCTCTACCAGGCGGTTCAGGACAGCATCGAGAACCTGTATGGGGGAAGCGGCGCCGTATCCGAGCGTCTTTCAACCATTCGAAAAACAATGGATAAGGCGGCCCAGATCGATCCGGGCCTGGCCTCTTTCTCTGCGTCGCTGGCAGACGCCGTGTACCGGATCGAGGATATTGTCGAAGGCCTGCGAACCTATCTTCACACCATCGAAACCGACGAAGGCCGGCTTGATGCGGTCGATGCCAGAATTGATTTCTTACATAAACTCAAACGAAAGTACGGAGGCTCCTTGGATGCGGTGCTGGCCAGGCTGACCGAAATCGAAAAAGAACTGTTCGACATCGAACACCTTTCCGGTACACTGGAGGAAACCCAAACCGCATTGGCCCGGCATCATGTCCGGTTATGCCAGGTGGCAACCACCCTGTCGAGCCGTCGCGCGCATGCAGCCGCTGCCCTGGCCCAACGCGTCGAAACAGAGCTTGGCGCGCTTAAAATGCCCCATACCCGGTTTGAGATCGCTCTTCGCAACACGCCGGCGGATAACGCCTCCGATCCGTTTTTGACCTGTGAAGGCAAGGTTCTGGCCGAATACGGCGTGGATCGGGCGGTTTTTCTGATCGCCCCGAATCCGGGCGAAGCATTAAAGCCTCTTTCCCAGATCGCTTCAGGCGGAGAGCTCTCCCGGGTGGTCCTGGCCTTGAAAGCCATTCTCTCAAGTACTGACTCCGTAGAAACCGTCATTTTTGATGAAGTGGACTCGGGCATTGGCGGGGGCGTGGCGGAGGTTGTCGGGAAAAAACTTCTGGATCTCTCCAGACATCATCAGGTCATCTGCATCACCCATCTGCCACAGATTGCCAGATTCGGGAACCACCATTTCAGAATCACCAAGAATGTTCAGGAAGGCCGGACATCCACAACCATTCAGGCATTGAATCCCGAAGACAGGGTTCATGAACTGGCGCGAATGCTGGGCGGCGAAACCCTTACCCCCGCCGCCTGGGAACATGCCCGCGAACTGCTTGAATCGTCATGAGACTTTTATACAGTATTCCGCCGTTTTTAACGTTATGCTGTTTTGTCTCCCTGGCCTGCCTGTCTGCTTCACGCGGTCGAAAAAAACAAATCAACCGTCTCTTTACCGTGATTTGCATACTGGGCGCTTTTCTCTACATCGACATCCTGGTGATTTTTAACTGCAAATCCTCCCAAACAGCTCTTTTTATCAGCCGACTGGACCATTTCTTCATCGTTTACCTGATCCCCCTTTATATCCATTTTTTTCATGCCTATCTAAAAATTCCCGGCCGCCTCTGGCTGATCCGGACAGCTTATTTTTTTGCCTTTATTCTGATGTGCTTTACCCCAACCCCCCTGTTTATTGCCGAAATGCAGCGGCACAGCTTTGGCTATTTCGGAAAAGGCGGCGCTCTGTATGTTCTGATGGGAATCGAGACGGCCGGCGCCGCGGTTTATGTTTTGATACTGATCCATCAGGCCATTCAGCGGGAAACCCAAAGTGTCCTGAAAAACCGGCTGAAGTATCTTTTTTGCGGATTTGGCATTCTCGGTTTTCTGATCGGCATGAACACGCTTCCGCTGCTGGGATACACGGTATATCCGCCGGGAAATTTCAGCTTTATCCCCCTGTCCATTTTTGCCGTGGGACTCTTTCGTTACGATTTGCTGGATATGGGGCTGCTGATTCGAAAAAGCGTTATATATTCAATTCTTTCCATCATGCTTACCCTGATATACGCCCTGGTTGTCACGGTAATCCACAAGAGCGCTTCGGGCATCGACATATCGAACTCGGTATATTTTCCGATATTTTTCTTTATTCTGGTGGTGGTTATTTTCGGTCCGGTAAAAACACGAATACAGATCCTGGTTGACCGGTATTTCTTCAAGGGCAGATATGAATACAGACGAACCATCAAGCAGTTGAGTCAAACCATTTCCGCTGTACTGGACATTCAGCAGATCGCCGCCCTGCTGATTGAAACGATTTCCGGATCCATGCAGGTCAGTCACTGCTGCATGTATTTATCGGATGATGCGAAGCCGCCAACATACGTGCGGTTCCGAAACAACGGGGACCCGTCTTTGCCGACGGATGCCATTTCCGAGAATTCCCCTCTGGTGATATGGATGAAACGCCGCCTTCAACCCCTTTTGAAAGACCCGCAGATGCAGCAATCCGAGGATGCGTTTTCCCGTCAGGTATATGCGGAGCTGGAAAGCATCCGGGCTGCCGTGGTCTTTCCCCTGATTTTTGAAAACACCCTGATTGGAATTCTGGCGATTGGAGACAAAAAATCCGGAGATCTCTTTCTGGCGGATGACCTGGATCTGCTGGAAACCCTGGCAAGCCAGAGCTCGCTATCCATCGAAAACGCCAGAGCCTACCGGAAAATTGAAGACCTGAATAAAAATCTCGAGAAAAAAGTTTCGGAGCGGACCCTTGAACTTCAAACCGCGCTCGTCGAAAAAGAAAAAGCCATGGAAGTTTTGATTCGATCCGAAAGCCTGGCGGCAATCGGCACCCTTGTTGCCGGCACGGCCCATGAATTGAATAACCCCCTTGCCAGCGCCATGAGCCTGATTCAGTCAACCCTTGAGGATCTTTCCGCACGAAATGATACACCGTTGAATTCAGCAATTCAGGATGATCTGGCTTTTGCCGGGAAGGAACTGGCCAGGGCAAAAGCCATTGTCGGCAGTCTGCTGGGTCTGTCCCGACAGACGCAAACCTATGACGATGCCATTGACCTGAACACCGTTGTAAAGGATGCGCTGCAGATGCTGAGAAATCTTTATAAAAACCAGAAAATCGAAATCAGCGAGCAGTACGCCGGAGACCTGCCCCTTGTTTACGGGAATTTTGCCAGCCTGGGCCAGGTGGTTTTAAATATCATTCAAAATGCCGTTCAGGCGGCTGCACCATCTTCCGGAACCATTTTTCTGAAAACCGATGTTGACAGAAATCATCATCAGGTTATTTTTGAGTGTGAAGATACCGGACCGGGAATTCCCGATGCCATCCGTCAGGATATTTTTAAACCATTTTTTACCACGAAAGCTGTCGGCAAGGGAACCGGGCTGGGGCTGTACATCTGTCACGACATCGTGGAAAGACATGGCGGCACCCTCGCCCTTGAAAAATCCCGTGGGAAAGGCGCGCGCTTTGTGGTAAAATTGTTGTTTGAGTCTTAAAATATACAGATGGACAAAAGCCGAAGATTGAAGGCCAAAGAATTTTATGGAGATTCGATATGCCGATTTATGAATTTAAGTGTTTGAAATGCAATGAATGTTTCGAAATCCTCTTTACCAGCGCTCAGGATACTGCCGAGATCAAATGCGCCAAATGCGACAGCCAGGAAATTGAGCGCGTTCTCAGCAGTACAAATTTCTCAGTAAGCGGCGGCAGTGCAAGTTCGAGCGCTTCCGCCCAGACCCGAAGCTGTTCCAGCGGCTCCTGCACAACATTTGACATTCCCGGCCCCCGGTAATCCGAATCCGTCCCGCATTGACAGCATTCCGTTCGATTCTTATTGTATTTGAAATAACTTGGGGGAAAGTTTGACATGGTACAGCTTCACCGTCAGGAAAAGGATCAATTCAAAAAGCTGTTTAAACAGGAAGCCGTGGATCATTTTGATGACCGACTGAAAGTGCTTGAGATCTTTTTGAATTCCGAACATCATGTGACGGCTGGAGAACTGGTTTCCCTGATCGAACAAAACGGGCACACTTTGTCCCCCGACTTTGTTCTGGAAACGCTCAAACTGATGTGCCGGTTCGGATTTGCGCAAAAAAACCGGTTTGAAGATGGTCATATCCGATATGAACACATGCATCTGGGAGAGCACCACGATCACATGATCTGTACCCGGTGCAATGCCATCGTCGAATTTCAGAATGACGAACTGGAAGTTCTCCAGTTGAAAATCGCTTCCGGATTCGGGTTTCATACCCTTCAGCACAAAATGGAACTGTATGGCATCTGTGCCCGGTGCATGAAGGATCACGCCCAATTGATGTCCCTGACTCAGGCAAATCAAGGAGAGCGGGTAAAAGTCAAAGAATTTATCGGCGGCTCCGAATCGCGAATGCGTCTGCTGTCCATGGGGCTGAGAATCGGCGACGAGGTGCAGGTCATCACCAACATTGGCAAGGGGCAGATGGCCATTGCGGTTGATTTTAAACGATTTGTTATCGGACGCGGTCTGGCGCAAAAAATCATGGTGCTTCCGATTCAAGAGGAGAACGCCTGTTGACAGGCAATTATGCTGCTGAGTGAAATCAAAGAAGGACAGACCGCCAGGATTCTTCGTGTGGGTGGAACCGGTGCCCTTCGAAGGCGCATCTTTGAAATGGGTATCGTCAAAGGCACGAAGGTGTATGTGGACAAATACGCCCCGCTAAAAGATCCCCTTGAAATCATCGTCATGGGATACCACCTGTCGCTTCGGGTTGAAGAAGCATCCCAGGTCACCGTTGAACCCATCCAGACAGACGACGGACAGAAACCTTCGGATAACCGCCGCCCGCCATCCGTTGTTTAGGAATACCAGCCATGAGCCCCCGAACACTGACCATCGCCCTTGCCGGAAATCCCAACTCCGGCAAAACGACGATTTTCAATAACCTGACCGGCGCCCACCAGAAAGTGGGAAACTGGTCCGGCGTGACGGTTGAAAAAAAAGAAGGCGTCATCAACCGCCATGGATATGAACTTAAAATCATCGATCTTCCCGGAACCTATAGCCTGACGCCATTTTCCATCGAAGAAATTGTTGCCAGAAATTTTATTCTGGAAGAACACCCGGATGTGGTCATCGACATTATCGATGCTTCCAACCTGGAGCGCAGCCTGTATCTGGCAACCCAGCTCAGGGAAATCGACTGCAAGGTTGTGTTTGCCCTGAACATGGCCGATATGGCCCAGTCCAGGGGCATCAAAATCCATACCGAAAAACTTTCCGATCTGCTGGATGTTCCGATTGTTTTTACGGTCGGCAACAAAAACGAGGGCATGGACGCGCTTTTAAAAAAAGCCATTGAAACGGCAGAACAAACGCATCACATTCCCGAGGGTCGAAAAGTCAGATACAGCCAGGACATTGAATCCGCCATTTCCAGGCTTCAGGACTTCCTGCAAATCAACATTTCCAGCGCGCTTCCGTGCAACAGCCGATGGGCGGCCATCAAACTCATCGAAGACGACAAGATCGTTCGGGATCAGGTGATGACCCTGGCCGGTGATTCCCTCCGTACGGTCCAGGATGAAATACAGATTGCCCGGCAGTATATCATGGACCGGTTTGACGATGATCCGGAAATTATCATGACCGATGAGCGCTACGGGTTTATCGCCGGCATTGTCAAGGAAACCGTTACCACCTCAGCCAGGCAGCGGGTGGATATTTCCCGGAATATCGATCGGGTGCTGACCAACCGGTTTATCGGGTTTCCGATCTTTGTCTTTTTTATCTGGGCCATGTTTCAGTTGACGTTTACCGTCGGCGAAATCCCCAAAACATGGATTCAAAGCGGCGTGAGCGGGCTGTCGTCCGCTCTGGAACTCCATATTCCCGATTCCTTGTTCAAGGATCTTCTCCTAAACGGCGTTATCGCCGGCGTCGGGAGCGTGGTTGTTTTCCTCCCCAATATTCTGATCCTGTTTTTCTGCATCTCCCTGTTTGAAGACACCGGCTATATGGCCAGGACCGCTTTTCTGATGGATAAAATCATGCACATGATCGGGCTGCATGGAAAATCCTTTATCCCGATGCTCATGGGTTTTGGGTGCAATGTGCCGGCCATCATGGCAACCCGGACCCTGGAAAGTGAAAAGGACCGCATTCTGACGATCCTGATCACCCCGTTCATGTCCTGCTCGGCCAGGCTGCCCATCTATATCGTGCTGGCCGGCACGTTCTTTGCCGGCAGGGCCGGAACCGTCATCTTTTCCCTTTATCTGGTGGGAATCATTCTTTCCATCGTTACGGGCCGCATGCTGCGCTCCACGCTTTTAAAAGGCCTGGATGCCCCTTTTGTGATGGAACTGCCGCCTTACCGGGTGCCCATGGCCAAGAGCGTGATGATTCACATGTGGGAACGCAGCAAGATGTTTCTGAAAAAAATGGGAAATATCATTTTGATCGGCTCTGTCATCATCTGGGCGCTTTCGGCCTTTCCACGGAACATCCATTATTCGAAAGACTTTGCCCGCGAGATTCAAACACTCCAGCAGAAAGTGGCCGAAGACGGACAGGCATCCGCGGATCCTGCTGCTCGAAGCGCCCTGGAAAAAGAAACAACCGCCTCAATCGAAGCCATCAAACGGATCATGCAGGCTGAAAAAATCGAGAACTCCTATATGGGCCGCATGGGAAAAATGATAGAGCCGATTTTTTCACCGCTGGGCATAGACTGGCGGGGGAGCGTGGCGCTTCTTTCCGGCTTTGTCGCCAAGGAAATCGTTGTCAGCACGATGGGCATTCTCTATATCGCCGAAAGTGACAAAGACTCCGAATCTCTTCGCACTGCCCTGCTCTCTTCTGGCATGACCCGGCTGTCCGCCATTTCCATGCTGGTATTTGTCTTGCTCTATTTGCCCTGTCTTGCTACGATGGCCGCCATTCGCAGAGAGCTGCGATCCTGGAAATGGATGCTGTTCAGTATCGGATACAGCACCTCTCTGGCCTGGGTCATGGCCTTTCTGGTCTTTCAGGTGGGAAAACTTCTGAATCTTGGCGTGTGAGGATTGCTATGAAAATCAGATCCCCGTGGTTTGGCGTAGTAATTGTTTTTTTGCTTCTGTGCGGCGTTGCTCAGGCCGAACAGCGCCTGTCGGTTTCCGCAGCCGAAGCCAAAATTCGATCCGGCGCGGGCAATAATTTTGATGTGCTCTGGAAATCCGAAAAATACTATCCTTTCAGCGTTATCAAAAAAGCCGGAGAATGGTATCAGGTAAAGGATTTCCAGGGGGATGAAGGATGGGTTCATCAATCCCTGGTCGGCAATACACCTTCGGTCATCACCGCAAAAGATAAAAACAGTCTGCGCTCGGAACCCAAGCCGGACGCCAAGGTCCTGTTTTCCGTCGGTATCGGCATTCCCTTTAAGGTCCTGAAACGCAAAAACAAATGGATTCTGGTTGAACATGCGGATGGCGACAAGGGATGGATTCACGAATCCACGGTATGGTAATTCTCCAGTTCACATTCAAGCTGAATGCGAACCGGAATAAGATAAGGATAAGATATGAAAAATGTAATCGTCGGCATCGGTTCCGCCCTGGTGGATATCCTCGCCCATGAGACAGATGCCTTTGTGCACAAATCCGGGGCTGTCAAGGGGGGCATGACGCTGGTTGACAATGGAATTATCGAAAGCTTGCTCTCGGACCTGAAATCCACGCCCAGTGTCGTTCCGGGCGGATCTGCCTGCAACACGATGATCGGCATTGCCAGGCTCGGCGGCGCCTCGCGATTTGTCGGAAAACGGGGGGCAGGGCCAATGGGCACTTTTTTTGAAACCGGCCTGGTTGAAAACGGGGTGGAGCCCCATTTGCTGCATTCCCCTTCCCGCACCGGCAGGGTGCTTTCCCTCATCACGCCCGATGCCCAGCGGTCCATGCTGACTTATCTTGGCGCCTCTTCGGAAATTCAGCCCGAAGAAATCGCCGATGCCCATTTTGAAGGCGCGGCCGTGGTTCATATCGAAGGCTATCTGCTGTTTAATCCGACCCTGATGCTGCAGTCCCTGTCGCTTGCGAAAAAATCCGGCGCACGGATTTCGCTGGACCTTGCCAGCTTCACGGTTGTTGAATCCAACAAAGCCCTGCTGGATCGGATCGTGGATGAATTTGTCGATATTTTGATTGCCAACGAAGACGAGGCCCGTGCGTTTACGGGCCATACCGATGAAAGCCTCATGATCGAAAGTCTTTCCTCGCGGGCCGAGATCGCCGTCCTTAAGGTCGGCTGCCGCGGCAGTTATATTTCACGACAGGGAAAGACGCATCGGGTCGCGCCTGTCGGAGACGGATGCGCCATCGACACCACCGGCGCCGGCGACCTGTGGGCGTCCGGATTCTTATTTGGCCTGGTCAACGGGTATTCTTTGGAAAAATGCGGCCAACTGGCCTCGGCCTGTGGCTATGAAGTCTGCCAGGTCGTTGGCGCCGGCATCCCCCATGCCGGATGGGAAAGACTTCGAAATCTTCTGGACTAAACTTGACTTTTTCTGACTTTTGACCTTTTTTGGAGGTATCATGGCACAAAAATTAACCCGCAAACAGCTTCTGAAAGAGCCTGATGAATTCATCACTTTTTCCGGAAAAATGATTCAATGGTTCACCACCTATAAACAGCAGGCTACCCTGGCCATCGGTGTTGTGATTGCGCTTATTGTTGCAACAGCAGGCTTTCAGGCCTATTTGCACCATGCCGAAAACAAGGCGTCCGCACTTCTGACGGAGAGCCTGGCCCAATACCAGACGGCCATGAAAACCAATGATCCGGTAAAGGCCTATCAGGCCGTTGAAAAATCGTTTACCCGGATTCTGGATGACTATTCCGCAAGACACATGGGAAAGATTGCCGGAATTGAATTTGCCCATATCTGCTTTCGAGCCGGCGAATTCGACAAGGCCATTGCCCTGTACAAAACCGCCCTGGAAGATTTCAGCAACACCCCGTTTTACGGAAATCTCATCTTAAGCTGCCTGGGATATGCTTACGAAGGAAAAAAAGACTACGAATCGGCCGCCAAATATTATGAAATGCTGAATACATCCACCGACGCCTCCCTGAAAGATCTCAACCTTTACAATCTGGCTTCCGTATACGAAAAAATGGGAAATAAGGAAAAAAGCAAAGAAGGTTATGCCCGGATTGCAGCGGAATTTCCCAACTCCATCTATGTTGAAATCGCCAAAGAAAAAAGCCTCGGCTGATCATCCCTTCGCGCCCTGAACCATAATGAAAATCGCCTATACGTATAATTTGCAGTTGACCGACAGAGAAGAGGATGCGGCATTTGACAGGCCGGAAACGGTTGAAGCGATTGCCGGAGCGCTGAAAACCCTGGGCCATCAGGTGGAGCGGGTCGAGGTTTCGGGACCTGCATCACGACTGGTGGCAAGGCTCGAGGCCATGAATCCGGACCTGATCTTTAATACGGCGGCCGGAAGGGGGGGAAAAAGCCGTGAGGCCTTTTACCCGGGGCTGTTCGAGCAGCTCGGAATGCCGTATACCGGATCCGATGCCTATGTGTGCACCCTGACCACGGACAAACGCCTGACCAAAATGCTGGTTGCTGCCAGCGGCGTGCCCACGCCCCGCTGGGTGTTTGCGGAAAGCGTCCACAACTGGATGCAGCCGGATCTGACTTATCCGGTGATCATCAAACCCAATTACGAAGGCAGTTCCAAGGGCATTGATCAACAGTCCATCGTAGAAACGCCGGACCAGCTTCTGAAACGGGTGACGGGATTGTTGATCCGATATCCCGCAGGGGTCCTGATCGAGGAGTTTATCGAGGGAAAGGATGTGATTGTCCCCTTCCTGGAAAAAGCATCCCGCAAAACCGGGGGAATCCTTTCACCGGGAGAATACCACTTTGACCCTTCAATGGTTTCAAATCATAAACATGTCATTTATGATTACAGCCTTCAGCAATTGCCGGATGCCGTCACCGTCAAGGTGCCGGCACGGCTTTCCCCCAAAACCGCAAAACACCTCCTGCGCCTGTCCCAAACCGTTTGCAAGGTCCTGGACATCCGCGACCTGGCCCGGCTGGATTACCGTCTGACCGCCTCTGACCAGGTGTATTTTATCGAAGCCAATGCCCTTCCCAGTCTGGAGCCGGGCGCCACGGTCCATGCTTCCGCCGCACTTGCCGGCCTCGGCACCATGGAAGCGGTTCTGGATGCGGTCATTAAGAGCGCCGTGGATCGTTACGGCATTCAGATGTCCATGCGTTCCCGAAACCGGCGAAAGGCCCTGAAGGTTGGATTCACGTTCAACCTGAAGCGCATCAAGCCTCTGGATTCAAACGATGATGACAGAGAGGCGGAATTTGACAGCCGGGCAACGATCGATTCCATCGCCGGCGCCATTTCATCCCTCGGCCATGAAGTGGTGGAAATTGAGGCAACGCCGGAGCTGCCGTCCATCATCGGCTCCATGCCCCTGGATCTTGTCTTTAACATTGCCGAAGGCATTCATGGCCGGAACCGGGAATCCCAGGTGCCGGCCATTCTGGAGCTTTTGAATATTCCTTACGTGGGGTCTGATCCGGCGGCCCTGTCCATCTGCCTGGACAAGGTCCTGGCAAAAAAAATGGTGCGTCAGGCCGGCATCCATACGGCCGATTTTATCGTCATGCGCACGGGAAAGGAGCGGCTTCCCAGAAACCTTCATTTTCCGGTGATCATCAAACCCATTGCCGAAGGCAGTTCAAAAGGGGTCATGGGAATGAACGTGGTACAGGACGAGGCGGACCTTCGAAGGCTCTCCCGTGAGCTGCTTTCAAAATATCACCAGCCGGTTCTGGTTGAAGAATATCTTTCCGGCAGAGAATTCACCGTCGGACTGTTGGGCGAAAATCGGCCCAAGGTGCTGCCCCCAATGGAAATCCTCTTTAACAACAAAGAAGACCGCTTTCCGGTGTATGCTTTCGAACATAAGCTGGATACCAACGAATCCATTTCATATCAGGCCCCGGCGAATATCGACCGCTCGCTTCAAAAAAACCTGGAGCATGTGGCCAGGTGCGCATTCATGGCCCTGGGATGCAGGGATGTGGCACGGGTGGATCTCAGGCTGGATAGAAACGAGCGCATCCATTTTATCGAATGCAACCCGCTGCCGGGGCTGACTCCCGGATGGTCTGATTTATGCATTATCGGCGAGGCAGCCGGAATGGATTACCGGACCCTCATCGGTGAAATCATGGCGCCGGCGATCCGTCGCATGAAGGTCAAGGAAAAAGCCTAAAATATTAAATATTGACAATTCATGTAATTTTAGGTCATCATTAAAAGGAGTTAACGGGAATTGAGAATATAATGAAAATCTTAAGCGTGGGAAATACCGCAAGAAAGACTTTCCCGAGCGAACGGTTTTTATTGTTTTTGTGATCGGATCGATCACGGGCGTTTAGAGGACCATTAAATAATTTGGAGGTATTGAATGAAAAAATCGACATTTAAAGGACTGTTAATACTGGCTCTGGCCGGTATGGTGTTCAGCGGCGCGGCTGCGGCCGAGGAAAAAATTTATATTAACGGCATCGACCCCAATTATCCACCGTTCAGCTTTATTGACAGCAATGGTAAACCCGATGGCCTGGATATCGAGGCCATTAACTGGATTGCCAAGGAAATGGGTTTCAAGGTCCAGCACCAGCCTACCCAGTGGACAACCGTCATTCCCACCCTGAAAGCCGGCAAAATAGATTTCATTGCATCCGGAATGAGCATCGACGAACCGCGTAAACAACAGGTCAATTTCTCAACGTGTTATTATAAAACCGTGATGGTTCTGGTTGCCAAAAGGGTGAATCCCATTATGCCGGATCAGACCATGGAACCGGATATTAAATGGGGCGTTCAACGCGGCTCTTCGGAAGCCAATTGGATTCAAGACAAGCTGATAACGGATAAAGAAAAGAAATTCAAACTTCAGGAGTACGATTCCGCACAGTTGGCCCTGGATGATATCATGAACGGCCGAATCGACGTTGCCGCGGTGTCCCAGTCTACTGCGGAAGAATTCAAGGAAAAAGGAATGGACATAAAAATCCTGGGCAGCTATGGGCAGCCGGATGATGAAACCGCGTATGCCTGTCGAAAAGAAGACACCGAGTTCCTGAAAAAATTGAATGAAGGTCTCAAACGCCTGATGGCCAGCTCTACCTGGACGGAATTAAAGACAAAATACAACGTAAGATAACGTTGCAGATTACCTGCAATAGCAGTCTCTCAAGGCTTCGGGAACAATCCCGAAGCCTTCCATTTTCATGGCCTCAACCATTGTATCGCAATGGACCTGACCTGCTTCGGTACACATCGTGACAAACCGGGAAATTCCCTACAATTATACTTCGGCGGATGATGGCCAGATCGTCCGGTTTCTTTTGGGGAAAAAAGCCTGGTATGCTCTTGAAAAGCTTCGCTATCGCCGGGTCAGGGGAAAGCTGCTCAGACTCCTGCTTCGCTTTATCGGCGATATTTTCATGCTTTTCCGCAATCCCTTCATTTATCAGGATCTCATCGACAATTCCCGCAGGCGTCATCATTTTCTGGCCACGGCCAGGGACGATCTGGCGGCCGTCAATACCCATCTGACCCATGATCCGGATGAACAGGCCATTGTTGATGCCTGCCGGTCTTTTCTGGCTGAACTGGAAAAATCGTTTTTCAGTATCCGGGAAAAACGCAGGCTCATTCACCGAACGCTCGGCGCCATCATCGGCGAGAGCAATGTGTGCTTTGATCCGTTTTCCCTGATCAGCCATGCCACGGACGCAACGGACTGGCGGCTCTATCTTCCCCTTGCCGTGGTTTACCCGACCCGAGCCGCTCAGATCTCTCCTTTATTGAAAACGATCGCCGCGCTCAAGCTGCGGGTGATTCCCCGGGGCGGCGGCACGGGACTGACCGGCGGAAGCGTTCCTGTCGGCGCCGACTGCATTGTGCTGAATGTCGAAAAACTGAACCACATTCACGGCATTTTTGAGACGGAGATTGAATATCCGGACGGCAACACCAAAAAAACTGCGGTGATGCGGCTGGAGGCCGGGGTCATTACCGAGCAGGCCATATCCCTTGCAGCCCGAAACGGGCTGGTCTTTGCCACGGACCCGACCAGCGCCTGGGCATCGAGCATCGGGGGAAACATCGCGGAAAACGCCGGCGGAAAAACAGCCGTACTCTGGGGAACGGCCATTGACAATTTACTGTCGTACCGGATCACCATGGCCCAGGGGCAGGAGTGGACCGTCCGGCGCATGCATCATCCGCTTCGCAAAATCTTGCCCGAAGACACGGTTCTTTTTGAAATCCAAGACAGCCGCAACAGCCTGGTGGGCCTGGTATCCCTGGATGCATCCGAGATCCGAACCCCGGGTCTTGGGAAAGACATCACGAACAAAGCCCTGAGCGGCCTTCCGGGCATTCAGAAAGAAGGCACCGATGGCATCATCACCAGCGCGGAATTCATTCTTCATCCGGCCTATCCCCACAAGACCACCTGCTGTCTGGAGTTTTTCGGAGAAGACATGGATGAGGCCAGCCGGGTGATCCTGAACATTTCAAAAGCCTTTGTGAATGAGGGCAGGGAAGCGCTCATGGCCCTCGAGCATTTTGATGAGGAATATGTCCGGGCCATCGGCTACAAGGTCAAGGCCCCGCGAACCCGCCTGCCAAAGGCCGTGCTCCTGATCGATATTGTGGGACACTCCGCGGAACAGGTGACGCTGGGAAAAAACCGTTTGACCGCGCTCTTGAAACCCTATCCCAACACCTGTCTTTTTGTTGCCAGAGACGCGGAGGAAGCCCGGCTCTTCTGGCAGGACAGAAAACGTCTGGGAGCCATCGCCAGCCGGACCAATGCCTTTAAGCTGAATGAGGACATCGTCCTGCCGCTGCAAGCCCTGGCGGATTTTGCGATGTTCGTGGATGCTTTCAACAGCGAGGAGGATCGTTACAACCAGAAAACCGTGGTCTGGCAGATCGGCGCGATTCTGGAAGAGTTGGAAGCCACCGAAGACCCTCTGTGGCTAAGCGACCGGCTGGCGCCGGCCAGGGAGTTATGCCGGCAGGCCATTGATTTGCTGGAATTTGCCGGCAAAGACGCGCTTCAGGAGGAAAAACACCTCCAGCACTTGATCGGCGAGATTGAGGGGCTGTTTCACGGCAATCCAACTGTTTGCAGCCGGATCCGGGAAAGCCGCGCGGAGATTCGCCGCAGGCTGATTATCATCGCCACACACATGCACGCCGGCGATGGAAATGTCCATGTCAACATTCCGGTATTTTCCAATGACCGGGACATGATGATCCGGGCCGCGGAAACCGCGGACGCGGTGATGGCAAGAGCCGTGGAACTGGGAGGCGTGGTCAGCGGGGAGCACGGGATCGGCTTTACCAAGCTCAAATATCTGGATTCCCGAAAGCTGAAGGATCTGGCCGATTACCGAAAGCAGGTGGATCCGGAAAGCATCATGAATCCCGGAAAACTGGATGATCCGGAAATTCCCGAAAAAGTCTTTGCCTCATCCTTTAACCTGCTGGGGCTTGAAGCCAGAATTCTACGGCACGGATCCTTGGAAATCCTGGCTGAAAAAATTTCAAAATGTATCCGCTGCGGCCGGTGCAAGGCGGACTGCTGCGTATTTTATCCGGCGGAAAACCTCTTTTACCATCCCCGGAACAAGAACCTTGCCATCGGCTCCCTGATCGAAGCCATGCTCTACGATGCCCAGAGGTCTCACTCGACCCGCTTTGAACTCCTGCATTATCTGGAAGAAATTGCGGACCATTGCACCATCTGCCATAAATGCCGGCCACCCTGCCCGGTCGGCATCGACACCGGCGAGATCTCCATTCTGGAGCGCGAAATTCTGGAAACCCTGCGATACAAGCACACGGCCATGGCCACCCGGCTAACGCTTTCCTATCTGGAAAGCCGGTCCGGGGCAACAAACCGGGTGATGCGAAAGACATTGGCATTCGGAGCCCGGATTCAGCGCACGGGATGCCGACTGCTGACCGCCATGCCCTCGGCTCAGGCTCCGGGTCTCTCGTACCTGCGTACTCCGGTTACACCCCTGTCAAGGGAAACGCTCCGGGATGTGCTTCCCGCATCCGGATGGAATCAAAGCCTTTGCATCGAGCCACCTGAGCCTGCGTCCTCTACGGTATTTTATTTTCCGGGCTGCGGCTCGGAAAGACTGTTTTCAAACATTTCAATTGCCGCCATATACATTCTGTTAAAGTCGCAAACCCGTGTGGTGCTGCCGCCCGCCTATTTATGCTGCGGATATCCGGCCCATGTGAATGCCAAATCCGTGACCCGGGGCAGTCAAGTGCTGCAAAACGCCATTATCTTCAGTCAGATTCGGGAAATGCTGGGATATCTTTCCTTTGACGCCTGCGTGGTGAGCTGCGGCACCTGCCGGGAGGCACTGGACCAGATGGACATGCAGCAGATATTCGGCTGCGGCATTCACGATGTCTGCGGCTTTGTGCTGAAATCCGGTGTAAAAATCGACGCCAGGGAAGCCTGTCTCTATCACCGGCCCTGTCATGATTCCCTGGACGGTCAAGCTGAAGCCCGGCTCAAGACCTGCGGATACCGCGTCACCCCGGTTCCCCACTGCTGTTCGGAAGCCGGAACCCTTTCCCTGAGCCGGCCGGATATAACAACTGCCATGCAGGTGCGAAAACAGCGCGCCCTGTCCAAAATCATGGGCGCTTCCGGCCATTCGGGCATCAAACTGCTCACCCACTGCCCGTCCTGTATCCAGGGTCTTGGCAGAAATGCGAATGTGATCCCCCGGCACATGACCGAAGAGCTGGCCATTCAAATCGGCGGGAAAGATTGGAAAAAGGAAGCCCGGCGTCTGGTTCAAAACGCAGAACGCATCATCTTTTAATGGCTCGCTTCAATTCATACCGATTGGTCTCGTATTTATTTCCTGTAACCCAATCCTTTTTTCGGGTTCAACACCAACAGAGTCATTTCCATAATCTGTTTGTTTAAATAAAGGGAGTTGTGATATGAAAGAAGCATTGATATTGCTGGCTGTTGTGGCGGGTTGGTTTGTTCTTCAGGCCTATATTCTGCCAAAGCTCGGGGTTTCCACCTGAATGAAAGACGCCTGTCAGGTGACGGGCAAAAAAACGAATGCCGATCTCCCCAAATCCAAAGATCAGACCGGATGATGATTTTGAGCTGATCCAGGCGATCAATGCCGGGCAGTCGGAACTGTTTCCGGAACTGGTCCGCCGATACGAAGGGAAACTTTATAATTTCGGCATGCGCATGTGCAGGGATGTTCAAGATGCCGAAGACATGGTTCAGGACACGTTTATCAATGTCTTCAAATATCTGAAGGATTTTCGATATGAAACCAAATTCAAGAACTGGCTCTACCGCATTGCCACCAGCACCTGCCTGAAGAAAAAACGAAAATCCAAATATGCGCCGGAAAGAGAGCTCTCGCTGGATGAGTTCATTCCAGATGAGAATGCCGAGATTCCGGTGCAGGTGCCGGGTTGGGCCTCCATCCCGCTGGATCAACTCCTGAATGAAGAGCTTTCCGCAGTTATCAAGGAGGGCGTTGCATCACTTCCGGAAAAATACCGGCTGGTTCTGGTGCTGCGGGACATGGAGGGATTCAGCACCGCGGAAGCCGCCCAGGTTCTGGGCCTGACAACCGAAAACATCAAGGTAAGACTCCATCGGGCGCGTCTTTTCCTGAGAGAAAAACTCAAAACCTATTATGACCATGGCACATGAACACAACCGCAGAGACTGTCTGGCAATGTTCGCGAAATTGTCCGAATACATCGACAATGAGCTGGATGAGCTGACCTGCAAAGATATTGAAGACCATGCCAGGCACTGTATTCCCTGCAAGGCCTGCCTGGAAACCCTCAAGCAGACCATCGGCCTGTGCCGGTCTTTGGCGCCGAACGAAAAACCGGTTCCCGAAGCATTTTCAAAACGGCTGAAAGCGCTGATTCAAAAAATCGTGCCCGACAAATGAATATTCAGCGAATCAAAGACAGGTGCAACCAGTGCCTGCTCTGCGCCCGGGATTGTGTGGCCGGCGCCTGGAGAATTGTCAACGGCGAACCGATCCTGGTCGCCCCCGAACTCTGCAGCCGATGCGGCCATTGCGTGGCTGTCTGCCCCCGGTCGGCTATTTTCCATGAATCCATGGATTATCACCAGATCACTAAAATCGATATCGATCTGATAAAACCGGATGTGTACCGGGAAATCGTTCTGGGACGGCGAAGCATCCGCCAGTACAAAAAAGCGGAAGTCCCGCCGGATATCATCGAAAACATCCTGAAACTGGCCAGCCATTCGCCTACGGCCAGCAACAAACAGAATGTGGCTTATACCGTGATCAGCGACAAGGCCATCCTCCATGATCTGTCGAAAAGCGTGTTCGGCTTCGGTAAAAGCCTGTATGAAAAATCGCGGAAAGGCCCGGGAAAAGTGATCTATTTCATTCTCAAAAGCCTGTTCCCGGATAATATCAACAGATATCTGGACCCCATGGATTATTACATCAAGGAAGCGGATAAAGGCAGGGATTACATTCTCCACGGCGCCCCTGTTCTCATCCTTGTCCACGGGCCTGAAAAAGAGAATTTTATCAATGAAAACTGCAATATCGCAGCAGCAAACATCATGAATTTCGCCCATTCCTCGGGCCTTGGGACCTGTTATATCGGCTTTCTCACCCTTGCCCTGAAATTCTCCTCTCCGTTAAGAAAAAAGGCGCGGATTCCAAAAAACCAGAAGGTATATGCAGCTCTGATCCTGGGTTACCCGGCCTACGGGCATTCGTACACCACATCCCGGAAACAACCCGAAATTCAATGGATTCTGGCTTGAAACAAAGGGTGACATTGGAAAATACGCCTGTTCATGAAAAAAAGTTTCGGCATGAATACAAGGACCCAAGCATGTTAAACGCGATACAAAGCCAATTGGCCGGTCTTTCGAACCCCGAGGACGGGGCATTCCTCCAGAGGTACTTCAAAACAGGTCCCGGCCAATACGGCGAAGGCGATCTTTTCAGGGGTATTCGCGTGCCCGTACTTCGCAAGCTATCCAGGGCGCACCAGGACATTTCGCTTGAACTCGCCGAACGACTCCTCCACAGCGCGTATCACGAGGACAGATTGCTTGCGCTGCTGATTCTGGTGCGAAATTACGCCAATTCAAGCGATTCTGAAAGGGCCGGTATTTACACGCTCTACCTCGACAACACGCGTTTTATCAATAATTGGGACCTGGTCGATACATCCGCGGAACACATTGTCGGCGCATACTTGAACGGCAAAAGCCGGGAGCCTCTTTATCAACTGGCTCGATCCCGAAGTCTCTGGGAGAGAAGGATCGCCATTCTTGCGACATTTCATTTCATCAAACAGGGCAAGTTTGACGAGACACTCGGGATTGCCGAGATACTGCTGACCGACAAACAGGATTTGATTCACAAGGCGGTCGGTTGGATGCTTCGGGAAACAGGCAAGCGGGACATGCAAAGAGAAGAGGCTTTTCTCGGTGCGCATTACCGGCAGATGCCAAGAACGATGCTGCGGTACGCAATCGAAAAATTTCCGAAGGACAAGCGACAAGGATATTTGAAAGGAACTGTCCCGCCGGGCATATGACAAGCAAAAGCACCTGTTCAAGCCCGGATAACGAACCTGGCAGTTATATTGACCGAATCAATGGCAGCAACCCCGGTGTGTCGGCCCGGGCAAGCGATTCATCCGACCGCCAGTGCGATGACCCCAATGACGATCGCGGCTGCGGCCGGCAGCCTTCGGCGGGCATCCCCTTCCGCCAGGAGCCTTGATCCCATCACAGCGGCAATTAGAATGCTCACCTCCCGCGCCGGGGCAATGTAGCTGACCGGAGCGGATATGAGGGCCGTCAGGACCATGATATAAGACAGCGGACAGAGAAGTCCCACCCCGAGCGCTTCTTTTTTGTGAATCCGCCACTCCTTGCGAACGTCTCCCCAGTTCCGGAAAGCCACCGGGCCAAGCATGATCACGCGACCCAGGTTCGTGCAGTAATCCTGAAGCAGGGGAGGGATCAGAAGGGTGCTGACGGCATACTTATCCCAGAGGGTATATGCGGCAATAACGATTCCGGTGAGCAGCCCGTATCCCACCCCCAACTTACGACTCCCCCTGAAACCGCCCGATCCCCCGGACAGGAAAAAAACGCCTGCCGCAACCAGGAACGCACCCACGAGTGCCAAAGCGCCGGGCCTCTCCCCCAGAACCAGGATTGCGACAAGTGTGGAGAGGGTGGGTCCGGTCCCGCGAGCAAGCGGATAGACCAGGGACAAATCCCCCACCCGATACCCTTTCTGGAGGATCAGGAAATAAACCAGGTGGAAGAAGGCGCTGCCTACCATGAATACGAGCTGGAGAGAGCCGATATGCGGTTTTTGCCAGAAAAAAATAAAGAGGGTCACAGGAGCATAAAAAACGCATGAGACAACGGCGAAGAGCCAGACAAAAGCGGCGCCACCTTCCCCGGCCCGTTTGGCCAGGTAGTTCCACGTGGCGTGAATAAAGGCGGCCGTAAGAACCAGCCCAAAAGCGAACGCTGTCACAATGTCCGCCTAATTGCCTTCCCTGGACTTCAATTCCTTAAATTTATCCTGAATCCCCTTGACCTTGTCCGGATGAGTGAGAAGATCATAAGCCGTCAATGCAATGGCTTTGGCGGCAATTACCGTGGCCTTCCATCCGTCATCCGAAGCGGCATATTCACGAAATGCATCGGAGTGGAGCGCTGTCCCTTCCGGTGCGATCTTAAACCAAAGGTTCGTCGTGGGGTAAGTGAACCCGACATTTCCAAGATCGGAAGAGGCGAAATCTTCCTGATCCTTGATCTCCGAGCCGGGAATGCCCAGGGTACGGACTTGATCGATAACCATCTTCGTATAGGCTGGAACAATGATCGGGGCCTTGAGGGAACTCCGGGGTTCGCTGAATTCGAGTTTGGCGCCCGTAACGAGCTCCGCCGCCCTGGCACAGTTCACGACCTTCTGATAAACTGCCTCCATTGTCCCCGTGTCGAGTGCCCGGACAGCAAACTCGGCTTCGGCCAGTTCAGGCACCACATTCACCATCTCTCCGCCTTTTTTGATAATCCCGTGAATCCGCACGTCCTGACGGACATGCTCCCGAAGCATATCCACGCCATTAAAGGTAAAAATGACTCCGCGAAGGGCGTTGATTCCCTTGTGTGGTGCTTGCGCCGCATGGGCGGATTTCCCCCTGAACACGAATGTTGCCCGCTTCATGGCAAGAATCCGCTGATCCACCGTCCAGCGATCAAAACCATGGGTAATCAATACCACATCTGTTCCGTCAAAATGGCCGCCTTCAAGCAGCGCCACCTTTCCGCCGCCAAGAGAGCCCCTTTCTTCATCCGGTGTTCCAATCACGAGGATCCGGCCCGGCGTTTCCTTCATGACATCGGCCAGCCCGGCAGCGGCCATGAGCCCGGAAGTGGCAATCAAATTGTGCCCGCAGGCATGCCCATTCTTGAGGGCATCATATTCAAGCATGATCGTAATGGTTGGACCCGGGCCTTTCCCTTGCAGTTCGGCACGGAATGCGGTCTTTGAAATGCCGTCCTTTATCAGATCGTCCGGGACTTTCAAGTCACCGGTTACCGAAAATCCGAGCTTTCTCAGCTCCTCCATCAAGAGCGAGGAGCTTTTAAATTCCTGCTGCCCGAGTTCCTTGAAATCGAAGATCTGCTGTGAAACGCGCCTGGCATTTCCGCTTGCCGAATCGATGCCGGCAACCACCTTCTTCTGTGCGTCGGCCCGGGCCGAGGTTGCCGCCAGTAAAACGAAAAATACCAAAACGATGCAAACGCCTTGCTTCCTCAAACACGCCTCCATGGTTCCTGGTTTCATGTGCTCCTCCTGTTCAAATGGTATCCTCTATCTATTACGGCCTGGGCTAAACTAAGGAACTGCTTAAGTTAAATCGGCGAACGATTGCCAGAACTCAATCCGGTGTCCTTCCGGGTCAAAGAGAAAGAAAAAACGGGCGCCCCAGGGGTGTTTTCGGATTGGCGTCGGCGCTAGCCCGTTTTTCTCTGTATCTGTCCATGCACTGTCAATTCGATCCACTTCCCATGACAGGGTGATGCCTTTTCCGCGGGAGGTCTTGATGGAAGCGCGTTTTTCGTCCGCAACACTGAGCCGGGACATCGCGTTCAGGGAAAACTCTACGAACCAGTCCGTGGAAAAGTTGACGGGCAACTTCAACTGGTCCCGGTAAAACCGGACCGTGTCCTCCCATTTACTGCAATAAAGAATCGTATTGGCGGCTTTTATCATGAAATGTTTCTCGTGAAGTGCAAACGGCTAAGCTGTAAGGACGAATCAAAGGGTTGGATATTCGGATTCAATTTTGCGACAGATATTGGCTCTCACTCATTCGGGAGAAACAGATCCGATGTAAGAACGCCAATAAGCCGGGGATGCTTCCCTTTGGCGTAGATTGGGATCGAGTAGGTAATCATCCAGGCATCACCACCTCCTTTGTCATAATAGGGCTCACTCCACACGGGCTTCCTTGCATTGACAGGCAGAACGTACCAGTCTTGAACCGTGTAGTCGTAAGCGTCTATGAGATTCTTTTCAATGAACTTGCCCTCGCTCCGGTAAACATACGGTGAGGATTTGACCAGTTCACCGTTCTTTTTCACGGGCGCAAACGCAAAAGCAGCACCATAGATGTAAGGGTTTTCGCCCAGGTGGCGTGTAAGCAGCGAAATGACGGACTGAGAGTCCGCAGGCGCATGCCGGGTCATTTTCTTGGCAAGTGCCCCGAGCACATCCTCAACCTGCCTCTTAATGGCTGGCGCAACCTCAGTCTTTGGGGCGCTGGGACTGGTTGCATGGGATACACCTATGCCTGCGGCGAGACAGATTAAAACAATGGCAAATCCAAGTGACCTTCTTCTCACGTTCTTCATCATTACTCCTCCTGACGGCTGATTTCGCCTTCTTTTGCAGCAGCCATTGTCATGCACATCGTTATGATTCTCCGCGTCGCGGCACAATACAGATGAAATCAAACGGTTCGGTCCCCGTATTTTTAAAATTGTGGACCTCGTTTTCCTTGATAAAAACATGGTCACCCTTCTGTAACCGGTGCTCCAGACCCGCTTCATCCGTGAGTACACCGTTTCCAGCTTCTATTTTCACCAAATGTGGAAAGTCGTGAGCGTGACGCGGACTGGTTCCGTCGGGCCCAATGCTGAAGTACCGCAACACGATCTCGTTTGATCCGTCGCCGGGTCCAATTACGATTTGCTTTTTCACGCTTTCCGACCCATGCATGGTGGTAACCGGGACGTCTCCTAATTTCTTGATAATCATTGTTATCTCCTTTTCATTTTTCAAATTGATTGTCTGTCGATCGGTCATCGCTCCGTGTGGTCCGGCCAGAATCAGTGCCAAGTGGCCACAATTGACAACGCAATCCTGGTCATCAATGCCTTCAGTTTTCGAGAGGAATACCCCGGTCGGAATATTACGGATCGTTGTTGTGATGGTTACCTCCTCATCAAGATATTCCAGCATGGGATCTCGTGTCAGGATAACGATGCGCCTGATCAACGGGCGTTATTTTTGGTCCGTATGTGTCCAAGCGATTGTTATACCTTGGAATTATAAAATATTTGGCATCCTATAAAATCAGCCATGCTTCTTGATAAATTATTTACAAGGAACACATTATGCCCACTATAAACTAAGATATCTTTTTTATCTGTAATAATTCTAACAACATCATAATCAGGACCCTTTCCACCAGGCAAAGTTTCAATTTGAATATGACTAATTTGTGCAATTTTGATTTGTAATGAATTAGAAAAGAAATCACGTAACATAGTTGAAAAAAATAATACTCCTTTTAATTTATCTACCCGAATTGATACTCTTCCTAAAAAATAAAGAATACCCTTAAAAACAAGAATACCACCAAAACTATATAGTAAGTAACTTGCTCTTATATCAGATCTTGGATCACAACTTGGTTTTTCATAAAAAGTGATAAAAAAAATAGTAATCCCACTCAATACGAGAAGTAACATCAAAAATATTCGTTTTGAAAGCCTCTCTTTCAACTCTAAGGTATTTTCAGTTTTAGTTTTTAAAAAATTATCTGAAATTTGCATAATAGGCCTAATAGATATAACACTGCGGTTAAACAGCACCCAACCACGCGGCCAATAGTCTTGAGAATACGCCCAGGACTTTTACCGCGTGGTTGGGCGGCCGGCTCGAATCGCTTCGTTCGGCCATTTCGATCGCTTCATGCATACATGAGACGACACCCTTTAGGCTCTGGAACGAGATCGCCAAATTCGCGTGCTGTGTCGATCCACAGATGGATGGCCTCTTTTATGTTTTGGAGAGCAGACTCTTCAGTGTCTCCATGAGCCATGCAACCCGGAAGTTCCCGTGCCTCGGCGATAAAGACTTCATCCTCTTTGCTCCAGTAGATGAGGATCTCATACCTTTGCATTTATAGTTCACCTCCCAGCTTATATTTTAAGGGCGTACCTGATAAGCTTTGGCTTTGCTGTCGTCCCGCTACAGATTGATCTTTTCCTCAATCCCTTCTTTCCGGAAGGTGTGATGACTCCCACGTCTACATTCCTCAAAGCCCAGTCGAAGCAGCAGTTGGCACAGATCATCAAACCCTATGTTTGCGCCTGATGTGCCCCTCAAGATCTGGAAAAGAAGTTTATCATATTTGCCCATGTGCTTTCCCGTGATGCATCCCAGACATGCAGGCCGAACGCCGGGGATAAGCGGCCCAAACCACGCCGCCAATGATTTTCAAATAATGCCCCATAATAAGGCCCGGCGAGGTTTAGGCGTCAACGCGCAAAGCATCTTTCACTAATTCTGCAACCATATCTTTGGTGATTCCGCGCTTCCTACAGTAACTCGATTGAATCCAATCTGAGAGTTTCTTTGTCCCTTTGCTTGAATTGCACGCGACGCAACATCGGGCAATATTTTCACGACTGACGATACTTTGATCGTTGATGATGTGCTCCCGCGTTGCCACAGCTTTCCGGGGGCCGCGTGGGGGCATCCTCTCGATTAATTGGATGTCACAATAGACACAAGTCCTATCCCGTTCTCTCACTTCTTTTTCGAGCCAGTCAGGAATGCCCCAATTATTCATGTGCTCTCCGATGGTACGGCGAACGTAGAAGTGAGCGGACTGCCGGGTTAGACGCCAATTCTTTAGTTCTCAACGGTTACGTCCTATGGGATTCTCTCGGGAAGTCTGCTGCCCGAGCTGTTCGGCGAGCCCTATGAGAATTCCTTCGGGACCACGGATATAGCAGAGTCGATACATGTTTTCATACTGGACCACTTCGCCGACGAGCTTCGCGCCGCGTTTACCGAGCCGGACGAGCGTATCGTCGATGTCCTCCACGGTGAACATGACGCGTAGGTAGCCGAGAGCGTTCACTGGGGCGACGCGATGATCGGCGACCACGGGCGGCGCGAGGAAGCGGGACAACTCAAGACGGCTGTGACCGTCCGGCGTGCGCATCATGGCAATCTCGACGCACATGTCGCGCAATCCGGTGACGCCATCTGCCCAGTCTCCTTCAACTGGAGCACGCCCCTCGAGATCGAGACCAAGTTCGGTGAAGAATTCAATGGCGGCATCGATGTCTTCCACAACGATGCCGACGTTGTCCATACGCTTAACTGTCATGTTGTCTCCTTGGCGTTTAACGCCAACATCAGCGGGAGCGGTACGCGATCCGATGCATGGCATGGTTATCCATTTTTCAGTGCCTTTTCAAGTTTATCTTGCTTAACAGGCTCATCGGGCCACCACTGGTGCGCAGGGAACTCTTTGTAATGTTTCTTACAATAATCAAATCCCTTAAGGGTCAGGAATACTTGCCCATCATTGGTCTCGCCAACGAGTTCTTCTCCCATGAGTTTGCTACTTGCGATACGAAATTCCGGGAATTCCGGAGACCCGTGGTCGATACGGAATGTCCAAAGAACAGAAAAATCTGGGTCAATATTGACCTGTTTGGTCCACAAGGTATTGAGTATCTTATACTCCATAGGCGTACGATTTTGCTGAGCCTGTTCCTGCTTCTTGGCTTCTTCGTGTGTGATCCGGCCTGATGTGTAGGCAAGAAAATTCTTTTCATCCCCAAAGTCGGACGGTCCGAACAGCTTGGTGGAGTGCACTGCGACAAGGCGATAGAAAGCTATAAGGATAAAGACGGGAAACAAAACAATGAACAGTACCAGAATTAAGCGTTCCAGCCCTTGAAAGGAAGAGCTTGCAGAAACGTAGCCAGCAATCCCATAAACAAATACAAATGCCAATGCAAGAACACCAAGCGGGTTGCGGGAAAGCTTAACTGCAATATCTCCAAATTCCTTTAGCAATGTTGCGCCTCCTTTCAAATGACTTTCCTGTTCTGGATAACAAAAAGTTCACCAGCGCCACGTTTTTCGGCGTCTGGTGCAACGATTGGTTGGCTCTCCGGCCATGAAACAATCAGGACAGGAAACGCATAATTCCATGGGTGTCCCCTATTTCGTTGGGGTCAAACCTTGGGGTCAAACCTTGATTTGTGATTTGTAGCTGAGAAAGTATTTTTTGATCACTAATCGAGGTTTGACCCCATTGTTTTCCGAGGCCACCGCTGAATCAACTATTGACTACTCGTCGCTTGAGGCCAGGAACTCCTCCACCTGGTCGAGGAACGCGGCGAACTCGCCCTGCTTGCCGGCGCCCTCCGACCGCCATTCGACCATCGGTCTGACCATCGCAAGCTCGCTGGCGTCCCGCGACAGCTCCTCCAACTCGGCGACGACCATGCCGCGCCCTTGCAGGTAGTACTGACCCCACTGGGCAAAGGTCAGAATCCACATCGAGACCACCAGGGCGTCGTCCCATCGGGTCCAGTCAGAGGTACTGGCAAGGGGCTGTTGCACGATTCGTCTTTGCTGCTTCAGGATCGCCCGCATCGACTTCAGGCTGGCCTGCTGCCGATCGGGGTTGCTATAGGCGAAGAGGAATGCGGTAATGTTGGTCGTCTGGCCTTCGCGTGCTCGGTCAAACAGCCGAGGTTGGTGCTTCAGTTGCGGCCCCAGCAAAGAAGTTAGCTCCTGAACCCATATTTCGCAGGCATCGTCGGTGTTGGCGCGGTCATTCCGCAACAAGGGAAAGACCACATCCTGGAACAGCCACGGCTCGGTCCAGGCCAGTTGCCGCATATGCCCGCGCAATGAGTCGACCAAGCGTCTAAGCTCTTCGGCAGGAATTGCCGTCGGCAGTGTCTCGTGCAGCGCCGCAACCAAGCCTTTGTAGATCTCGGCCTTCTTCGGATTCCTTGCCGCGCGATGAACCATCCAGCCCAGGGCGCGCACTCGCTCCGGGTAGGTAAAGGCGGCCATCAACTGCAGCACTTCGGTGAGCCCTCCTGGCCTTTCCATTTGCATCTCAATCGCATTCAGTCCCATCCATTGCAGCAGACCATTGCCGCTACGAACGAGCCGGTCCCGCTGCCCCTCGCTGATGTCGAACTGCACCGACAGCGCAATCTCGCTGACGATCTGGCTCAACAGGGACAGCCGCACCACTTCGGGGCCTTGAGGCTCTACAGGCACGCTACCCATCTGGGCTTCGGCGATCGCCAACAGAGAGTCTGGGGCATACCACCACAGAAACTTGATGGTGAAGTACTCCGACCAGGTCAGGGCTGTATATTTTGTCGCATGGAACAAGTGATCTGGGTGATAGGAGCTGTGTAGCAGGGTCTCGACCGGTTTCCGAAAGAACCAGGCGTCCGTCACGGCCAATTCCCTGTCCACTTCGTTATGTGCGCGGTTGAACGATGCATCGAGGAACCGCGCCAGGAATTCCAGAAAGCCACGCTCGGACTCGAGTTCGCGAAAGCGACTGTCCTCGGTGCGTGAATGCGCGAGCACCTCGCCGAGCACCTCCCAAATCGCCGTGAAGTCCGCAAAGTCGTCTACCTGCTCGTCCAGGCAATTGCGCAGACCTGCCGTATCGGGCAGCGCGAGCGAGTCATCCTTGAGCAGGTCCAGCGCCACCATCCGCTCTTTCAACAGATCGCCGCTCAAGCCTTGTAGCGACGGCTCGCCGGTCCACACGCTCAGCACGTCGCCTGCCTGGGTCTTCTCGAGGAAGCGTAGTGGCTGGTAGCGTAGTGACGCCGTCGGCAACGCCGTGGAGTCGAAGAGAAGCCGCATGGAGGGATTCTCGGTCTCGCCTGTGGGCTGCGCGGCCTGCGCCTCCTGCACCAGTGTTGACTTGTATTTCTCAACTTGGAGCAGGATATCCGCAGGGATCGGGGTGACCAGCAAGGGGTAGTTTTCGGCGGCTTTCTGAAACGAGTTAGACAGGTTGAAGCCAGCAACTGGTAGTCTGTCCGGTCCCAGGATCAGGATGTAGCGATCATGCAGTCGCCCTTCCTTCAGGCCGTAGATGCGCAGCTTGATGTGTTTCAGTAGGCGACGGTTGTGCTCACAGTTGGCCATCAGGTTGTCAATCCCGGTGGGCGTGGGCTTGTCGGATTCGCACCGCGACGCTTCGCCTATCTCGGATGGCTTGGGTAGTGACCTGAAGACGATGTAGTCCACCTTTGGTGCCGCACAGAGCAACACCAGACCCAGGCCAGCGGCCTCGAAATAGGGATCGAAAATGACTATCTGGTGCTGCTGGTACTTGGCCAGCAGCTCCCTGAACCACTCCACAAATTGCAGCCGCCCCTCGTGGTCTCCCTGGCCCCAGCGCTGGAAGAACCGCCCCTCCGACCTCGGGGGATGGAGCCGCGCAAGAAGGGATTTGAGATTGCGGTTGGCCGGGACCCAAGGGTCCGCATCACGATCACCGATGCGGTTGGTGAATCCCTGATCGCCGCGATTGATCGTCAGGGCTGACTTAACCCGCACCGACACGGACGGACGAGCGGTTTTTTCCAGCCAGTCGAACTTGACCGGGCTGGCCCCGTGGTCCGCCACATGACCCTGAAGATTAATTTCCCGAACGTACCCGATCCGCCACCGGCAACACAGCGTGCCCTCGCGGCAATGGTCACCATGGAAGCCGAAGAATTCCAGTTCGGTGCTGTCGGTCCTGGCTCGCAACTCGTCGCTCAACTCGAACTTGCACTCCAATACGCCTTCCGCGTCGCGTTCTGCTGTGGCGACGCCTGAGTAGACGATTTGGCCGTCGTTCGTAATGCTCAGGCGGAACTGGAAGCCGCTGAAGCGTGGAACCTGCATCGGATTGAATCGGGCAACCAGGGCGCACGGAGCATCGGCCCAGGTCACGCTCAGCAAACGCCGTTCCAGATCGTCCAGCGCAGGAAAGACCAGCAGTTCGAGATCGCCGAACCGGGCAGTGTCGGGGCCACCGAAGTCCAGGCCTGTATCTGCGTTAAGGTGCTTAACCACCGATTTGGTCAAGTCGACGTCGTAGTCCTGACCCAGGCTGAACAGCGCTCCCTTGTTGGTCTGGGTGATTGAAGCGCTGAAGGCCCCAGCTCCGCCATGCGGGCTAGAGGGCGAATGCCGGTCATACGCGTCCCGGTTGAGCAGGTAGGCGACGGGGCGGTAGACCAGGTCATCGGCGGCGAGCGCGGTCGTGCCAAACCGCTCCTTCAACAGGTCGGATAGCCCGAGCTTCAGTTCTTCGCTGATTTCCGAGATGGTTCGGCCGGCGCTCAATTGCCGTAGGAGGTCCGCACAGTGGAGGCTTTTGACGTACAGGTTGAGCCGGATAACCTGAGCCTGGACTTGCCCGAAGGGATGGAAGTTATCATCGTTGCTGGAGGACCAGCTATTGTTTGAATAGCTGTAGGGGAGCAGACGGCCGTAGACGACACGATTTTCAATCGATTGCTCTGACTTGATCTGCAAGATCCAGAGCTGTAACGCGCAGTGGCGGGCGTCCTTCGAGAACAGCCGCGCCAGCCGGTCGTCGTTGAGCAGGTCATCTATCATAGGAGCCATCGATTCCTTATGAGTATCTTTCCGTATTCTCATGTTGGTGCCAACGCCCCGGATGAGGAGCGCGCAGGTTAGCGCGTCTGCTCGATCCGGATTGATGGGCATGGACGTGCAGACTTCGGCTCACTGAATAAATGGTGCGCGCTACGCATCCGGGGCGATGGGGCGCCGAAGGCGGCCCATCAAGTAGATATATCGTTTCTGTATATCTTCTGGTTTTATATGATATACAGAAAATGAACATGAGCTTTGTAACTATAATCCAAATAGTACTCAGTTGGTTGAATTTCTACCAGTAAACTGGATAAAACCATCAATTGCTGAATACAATTTATTTTACAGACAATCCTGTATGATACTTCAGGATATCTTGTCAATTTGATTTTTCTGAAATAGAAATAGCAGGAATTAGCAATGAATTACATTTGGCTTGACAAGTGTAACGTTACGATTTACACGATATGCCATGATAAAAACGTTTGCCGATAAAGAAACTCAAAAGCTATTTGTGCAGGGT
>JACRBZ010000075.1 GCA_016219185.1 Deltaproteobacteria bacterium | reverse complement strand
GGCGGTCATGAACAGGATAACGATCATCCATTCCCACCAGCCGAATACCCAGTGAACATGGGAAAAACCGACAATGCTGGTCCACCAGGGCGTATTCAGGCCAAAGGAAGTCCCGAAAACCGTGCCGTAAAGAAAACCCCAAAACGGAACGATCAGAACGGAATAGAAGAAAAACGTCAAAATGGAGGCCCAGCCGATTTCCAGAAGGCCGGCCTGGGGCTGCGGCAGGTCACTGGGCCGGACCGGCCATTTGCCGAAGAGAATGGTGACAAACGGATAGCTGAAAAATCCAATCAGAACAAAGCAGACCACGGCGCGCTGACCGAAAAGCGCGGATTTTGCCGTCATGGCGTCAAGCGTTAAGGGTTTGCCGCTCGGCAGCATGGTCTTGCCGGCTTCGGCAATCGCATTGATATTGTCCTGGCTGAGAAAGTTGAAACCGAGGCCAAGTATCTTATAAAAAATAATGTGGATCATGAACCAGGTGATAATCAGGTTCACGATGGTTTCCACGACGCCTCTCATGGGCTGGGGCATGTTCTGGAACGGCCAGTCCCCCAGAAACATGTGCTGATACAGACCGACCAGGATCATCATGGCCAGGTACATGACAAAGGGGTAGGGAAATGCGCCCACCGGACCACGGGGATCGCTGAAAATAAACCAGGTGATCAGGGCAATCACCGTAAATGCCGTCAAAGAGATAATACCGGTTAGGGGCTGTCCCCATTTGGGAACCAGTGCGCCTGCGGCCGCAGGGGCTGCCTGAGCTTTTTCTGCCATCGATACCTCCAATCTTCGTGGGAATGCACGCGTGGGACATCGAACGGATGATTCCAATGTCCCACGGCCACATCTTCCCCGGTTAAAGTTGAATTATTTCTTTCCCCATTCAGCATTCCGCAGATCCACGCGGCGGATTTTGCCACTGACGGTTTTGGGAAGCGCGGTGACAAAATCGATCTTTCTGGGATACTTGTAAGGAGCGGTTACTTTTTTCACATGCTCCTGAAGTTCCTTGGACAGCGCTTCACTGGCGGTATAGCCCGGAGCCAGGATGACAAAGGCCTTGACCACTTCACCGCGGGTTTCGTCCGGGCTGGAAACAACCGCGGATTCAGCAACAGCAGGGTGCTCAATCAGCGCGCTTTCAACCTCAAAAGGTCCGATGCGATAACCGGAGGTCAGGATCACGTCATCGGCGCGGCCCACAAACCAGAAATACCCGTCCTCGTCCCGGTAGGCCCGGTCGCCGGTCAGATACCAGTCGCCCTTAAACGCATTGGCGGTTCTTTCGGGCTCTTTCCAGTATTCCTTGAAAAGGCCCAGGGGCCGGGTGGGTTTGACGCGAACCGCGATGTCGCCCTCGGTATTCGGGGGAACGATAGCGCCGTCATTGTCGATGATCTGAAGGTCAAAGCCGGGGGTGGGTTTGCCCATGGACCCGAAACGGGGTTCGATGCAGGGAAAGCTTCCGCACAGCAGCACGGTCTCGGTCTGGCCGTAGCCGTCCCGGATGGTGCAGCCCGTTGCCTTTTTCCAGACTTCGATGATTTCCGGGTTCAGGGGCTCGCCGGCACCCACGCAGTGGCGAAGGGTGGGGAACTTATAATCGGAAAGCGGCTGAAGTACCAGCATGCGGTAAATGGTCGGAGCGCCGCACATGGTCGTGACCGGATACTTGGACAGCAGCTCGAGGGTTTTCTTGGGATCAAAGCGGTCCGTGCAGTGCACGAACTGGGAAGCACCGCAGTACCAGGGCCCGAAATAGCTGCTCCAGGCAGCCTTGGCCCAGCCGGTATCGCTGATGTTCCAGTGCATGTCCTCGGGTTTAAGGTCCAGCCAGTACTTGCCGGTAACCTGATGACCCAGCGGATAGGACGTATGCGTATGAAGGGCCATTTTGGGGAACCCGACGGTACCGGACGTAAAGTACACGATGGCTTCTTCATCCTTGGCGGTCTTGGCGGTTTCAAATACATCCGAAGCGGCATTGACGACTGTGGTATAATCCAACCAGCCGTTCCGGGCGCCGCCGATGATCAATTTACATTTCAGGGTCGGGCACTTGTCGGCGACAGCCTCCAGCTTGGATGCATTGCCGTTATCGGTAATAAAGCAGGCGGCCTTGGACGTATTGACCCGGTACTCGAGGTCCTTGGAGGTCAACTGGGTGGTTCCCGGAGCAATGATAACGCCCATACGGATACAGGCCGTGAAGACTTCCCACCATTCGATGGAACGTCCCAGAACGATCATCACCACATCACCCCGTTTGACGCCCTGCTGGGACAGCACATTACAGAGTCTTTTGGATGCTTTACTGAAATCCATAAACGTCCGTTTGGCCTCGAGTCCATCATCATTCACCCAGTGCATGGCCAGTTTATTCGGGTCCTGTTTTGCCCATTTATCAATGACATCGCCCGCGAAATTGAAATAATCCGGAACTTCCCATTTGAATTCAGCAAAAGTCTTGTCGTAATCCGTCATGTTGTGTGTCATGGTTCTCCCCTTTGTATGGCCTTATCTTTCACGATCTCAGCCGGTTTATATGATTTGTCTGAAAGACATTTCTTGAATATTTCCGGATTTAAAACGCCTGGCACCACCTCCTCTGATTTTGATAAAGAGGACTTCGTTAATATCCGAACATACAATAATATTAATAAATTACTTGTATGCTATCAATCAAGGGTTTATATATTTTTATGATACCATCACGATGTAGGAATTATGCAATTGTATAACAATTTTAGGAGGCTCCTCATTATTATGAACGAGCGCTCAGTCAATTTATCGTGGGTATTTATTAATCCAAAAAAAACATCTTGTCAAACTTTTTTCCAAGAATTAATGATTAAATAAAATTCAGGATATGACCCTACCATTATGTCATATTTGTTAACCAGATTCCGCTTGCTTTCTGATTGATGATTTTTTGCAGGTGGGCTGCCCCGGACAGGGCGTCTTTGAGAAGAATCCGCTCGCGTTTGCGCAGGGCATAAGGATCCAGGTAATTGTCCGGGAGCCTGCCCTGGCCGATTTTTTTCAGATTTTCATCGAGGGCCAGCAGCATCAGGGATTCAAAACTGGTGCGATACAGCGATAATTCCTCCGGGGATATGGCCCCGGCCGCTGCCAACTGTTCAAGCCTTCCCAGTGTGGATGGCTCTTGAATGCCGCAGCCGGCTGCTAAAATTCGAATTCCGCTGACCAGATGCTGGATCCCCGCGCTTTTCAGATTGATTTCATCCTTGTGGATTCCGCTTTTTTCCGTAACAATGGTCCCCGGAAAACCGGCTGAACCCCCGGCTGGAACCCCGGCCGAAATCGGAGGGGGCGTATCGTCGGCAACCGGTTTCCGCCGCACTTGAAGCGATTGCCGGAATACGGAAAACAGGCTGTCCACAAAATCCCGGGACAGGGATTTATTGCCCCATACCGGCCGCAGGTCCAGAAGAATGGCCATCATTCGGGTATCCCGGGGCAGGAAGGTCTTGCTCCATTTCTTGACCCAGAGCAGCCATTCGCTTTGGGACCTTCGCCATGGGGTATGAACCGGGCTGATATTTTCCGGGCATCTGGCAAATCCGCACGCTTCCAGGCCTTCAACCACGATTTCCGCAAATTTTTTGAAATAGGCATCCACGGCCCGGCGCATTTCCGGCTCGGGATCCGCATACAGAATGGCATTGTCCTGGTCCGTTCTTAACGTCTGTTCATAGCGGGCCGCACTCCCCAGATTGATCCAGCAGTAGTCGACCGGCGCAGATCCCCAGCCCTCGCGCTTCATTCTTTCATCGGACAGCTCCATGACCCGCTGCGTCAGCCGTTCGTGAAGCTCCGACATCACATCCAGAATCTCCTCGAGGGCTGCTTTCTCGGCAACCATATCTCCCAGAATATGGTCCACTTCCCGGCTAATCACCGAAAGGCCCTGAATGGACTGCTGAGACTCGATGTTTTGGGTCAGCAGCATCTGCCCGGTACTGCGAAGCTTGATCAGATCCACCATGGCGATAATTCCCACCAGCCTGCCGCGTTCCATCACAATCAGGTACCGGGTCTTATTGCGAATCATGGAAACCAGGGCCTGGCCGATAAAAGATTCGGGCCCAACGGTCACCAGATGGCTGTTGACGATCTGCTCTACCCGGCAGGTGGATATCGGATAGAGCTGCTGAGCGATCAAATGCTTGACCAGGCTGCTTTCGGTGATGATGCCACGGGGTTTTTGTTCGGAGTCCAGCGCAATCACCGCGCTGATATCTTTTTCAGACATGATTTTAGAGACCGCTGACACCGAATCCGACATCGAGCAGGTCACCACGGGAAAGGACATGATTTCGCTCACCCGTTTGCCGAACAGGGGGGATTCCGCACTGCTGTAAGCTTCATACGATTTCTGCGCAACGATTTCCTCATAGAGCAGCCGCATCCGCTCAGCCAGCAGCGCATTAAAAAAACTGGAGAATTCCGGATGGTCATAGATGAGCTTTTCAAACTGTTTTCGCGTGATGACCAGGCATACCAGATCTTCCTTGGCCCGCGCGGATGCCGGATACCGCTGCTGGGACAGGATCACGGTCTCACCCAGGAAATCGTATGCCCTGCGAAGACCCACCACCGATTCCAGGCCCCGGTCATTGGTCACGGTGATTTCAACCAGACCCGAAGCGATGATAAAGAGCCGGTCCAGGCTCTGGTCGCCTTGCCGGAACACATAGGAGTTGGGGAAATAGGCCTTTATCCCTGTTTTTTTTGAAAGCTGTTTTAAAACATCCGCTTCCAAGATCTCGAAAGGATCCGTTCTTTTGAGTACTGTCAGAATTTCATGATCTTCCATAATCCCCTCTGGTACGTTTACTTTTTTTCAAATCAGCATACACCATGCGACCCCACAACTCAAGGACAGGGGTTTAGCCTCTTTGATAAACACTTGACAAAGCCAAAAATGACATGATAGGGTAACTTGACTGAGCGCTCGTTCATATCAATAAATCACTCTAAGCAGCACGGATTCATATGGAGCATTCACCCCGAAGAACCAAAGATGTCCTGACACTGATCAAAAATCCCGATCTGGTGGAACGCAGAAGGCGGCAAATTGTTGATGCGGCCGTGGAGCTGTTCATCGAAAAAGGATTCCACAAAACCACGACCCGGCAGATCGCCAGTGCCGCGGGCTTTTCCATCGGCTCGCTCTATGAATACATCAAGTCCAAGGAAGATATTCTCTACCTGGTCTGCGACGCCATTCATGAAGAAATGGCGCATCACGTCACCGAAGCCCTGGCCAGGGCCGATGAAGGCATGAAAGGGCTGGCAGAGGCCATTCGGGAATATTTTCTGGTTTGCCATCGCATGAGCGATCACATTCTGCTCATCTATCAGGAAACCCAGTCCCTGCCGTCACAATGGCGAAAGCGCGTGCTGGAAAACGAGGTTCAAATCACCGGCCTTTTCGTCAATGTCCTGGCCAACCTGTCCGCATCCGGCGATCTGCCGTTCATGGACGAAAAACATATCGAGCTGGCCGCACACAATATCACGGTGCTGGGTCACATGTGGACCTTTCGCAGGTGGTTTCTGGCGCGCCATTACAATATCGACGACTATATCAACATTCAAACCCGATTGATCCTGGGGATCGACGCCATGAACGGCACCGCCCCACCAAAGGAGGAAGCGTGAGTATCGCGATTCAAGCCTATCAGCCCAAACATAATGTCCGGGTGGTTACAGCCACCTCTCTTTTTGACGGCCATGATGCTTCCATCAACATCATGAGACGGATTTTGCAGGACACCGGCGTTGAAGTCATTCACCTGGGGCATAACCGGTCCGTGCAGGAAATCGTTGACGCCGCCATCGAAGAAGATGTTCAGGGCATCGCCGTATCCAGTTATCAGGGCGGTCATGTCGAATTTTTCAAGTACATGGTGGATCTGCTGAAAGAAAACGGCGCTTCCCAGATCAAGGTTTTCGGAGGCGGCGGCGGCGTGATCGTTCCGGATGAAATCCGGGAGCTGGAAGCATACGGCGTTGCCAAGATATATTCTCCGGAAGACGGCACGCGCATGGGACTTCAGGGCATCATCAATCACATGGTTGAAGCCATGGATTTTTCAACGGTCAACGGCCATGTCCCCAACCTGGACGCGCTTTCTCCCCTGAACAAACCGCGCGTGGCCAACCTGATCTCGACCGTCGAGCAGACCAAATTTCATCACATCAGCCACCTGCCGGAACTGATGGAAAAGCTCAAAAGCAAGGCATCCGGCAAAACCATTCCGGTTCTGGGCATCACCGGAACCGGCGGTGCCGGGAAATCCTCCCTGACCGATGAACTGATCCTTCGCCTGCTGCATGATATGCCGGATCTCCATGTCGCGATCGTCAGTTGCGATCCTTCCCGAAGAAAAACCGGCGGCGCGCTTCTTGGCGACCGGATCCGCATGAATGCCATCGGAAGTCCCCGCGTATACATGCGGTCTCTGGCCACCCGCCAGTCCAACACCGAAATTCCCGATACCCTGGGTGAAACCATCCAGGCCCTGAAGGCCGCAGGCTTTGACCTGATCATTGCCGAAACCGCCGGCATCGGCCAGGGCGACTCGCTGATCACCGATCTTGTGGATACATCCATGTATGTCATGACCAGCGAGTTCGGCGCAGCCTCCCAGCTTGAAAAAATCGACATGCTTGATTATGCCGATATCGTGGTCGTGAATAAATTTGAAAAACGCGGCGGAGAAGATGCTGTCCGGGATGTCAGAAAGCAGGTTCAGCGAAACCGATCGGCCTGGGACCAGTCTCCGGAAAGCATGCCGGTGTTCGGAACCATTGCCTCCAAATTCAATGACGACGGCGTCACGGCGCTCTACCACACCATTCTGGATACCCTGGCAGAAAAGACGGCGGTCCGCTTTTCCACCCGGCTCCCGAAGCCGGATACCCGGACCTCGAGCTCGAAAACCATCATCATTCCGTCGGAACGCATCCGCTATCTGGCTGAAATATCCGATACCGTCAGAGAATACCACAAGAAAACCGAAACCCAGGCCGAAGCCATCCGCAAGGTCTGGCATCTGGAAGAAGCCGTCAAATCCGTTGAACAAACCCTGTCCAGCGACATGTCCGCGCTGTTGTTCCAGCTAAAGGACGAGACGTCCCGGGCCAGGAAAGGGGTGGAAGAAGAATCCGCGGCCATCTTGAAAGAATGGAACGACATCAAGGCTGCTTACACCCAGGACATGCTCACCTATCAGGTCCGGGGCTGCGACATCAAGGTTCCGCTTTACACCGAATCCCTGTCTCATAAAAAAATCCCCAAGATCTCCATTCCCCGCTTCAAGGACCCCGGTGAAATCTATCGCTGGATGCGCGAGGAAAATGTTCCGGGAAGGTTTCCCTATACCGGCGGCGTGTTTCCGTTAAAGCGGGTCGGCGAAGACCCCACGCGAATGTTTGCCGGAGAAGGGGATCCGGCCCGAACCAACCGGCGCTTCAAGCTGCTTTCCGGTAATTACGACGCCAAGCGCCTGTCCACGGCATTCGATTCCGCGACCCTGTATGGATATGATCCCGAAATCCGGCCGGACATTTACGGGAAAATCGGCACTTCCGGGGTCAGCATCTGTACCCTGGATGACGTCAAGATCCTTTACGACGGGTTTGACCTCTGCGCGCCCAATACATCGGTATCCATGACCATCAACGGCCCGGCGCCAATCATCCTGGCCATGTTCATGAACACGGCCATCGACCAGCAGGTGGATAAATTCACGAGAATAAACGGCCGGAAGCCATCCGAGGAAGAATATGCGCAGATTCGCGCCAAGGCCCTTTCCACGGTCCGGGGAACGGTTCAGGCCGATATTCTGAAAGAAGACCAGGGACAGAACACCTGTATTTTCTCCATTGAATTCGCCCTGAAAATGATGGGCGACATTCAGGAATTCTTTATTCAGAACCGGGTTCGCAATTTCTATTCCGTGTCCATATCCGGATACCATATTGCCGAGGCCGGCGCCAATCCCCTCACCCAGTTAGCACTGACCCTCTCGAACGGCTTTACCTACGTGGAGTATTATCTTTCCCGGAAAATGCCGCTCGACAGTTTTGCGCCGAATCTGTCCTTTTTCTTTTCAAACGGCATGGATCCGGAATTTACGGTCATCGGAAGGGTGGCACGCCGGATCTGGTCCATTGCCATGAAGGAAAAATACAAGGCATCCGAGCGGTCCCAGATGCTCAAATACCACATTCAGACCTCTGGCCGGTCGCTTCACAGCCAGGATATCCAGTTCAATGACATCCGGACCACGCTTCAGGCCCTTTGCGCCATTTACGACAACTGCAACAGCCTGCATACCAATGCATTCGACGAGGCCATCACCACGCCCAGCACCGAATCCGTGCGAAGGGCGCTGGCCATTCAGCTCATCATCAACCGGGAATGGGGACTGGCCAAAAACGAAAACATGAACCAGGGCAGTTTTATCGTGGAAGAGCTCACACGCCTGGTCGAGGAAGCCGTACTGATGGAATTCGATCGGATCACCGAGCGTGGTGGGGTTCTGGGCGCCATGGAAACCGGCTATCAGCGCAGCAAGATTCAGGAAGAATCCATTCACTACGAAATCCTGAAACACACCGGCGAATACCCCATTGTCGGCGTCAACACCTTCCGGGATCCCAATATTCTGGGCGATGAACTCAGCGACGGCGTGGAACTGGCCAGGGCATCGGAAGAAGAAAAAGAATCCCAGATCCGGCGCCTGGCTGAATTCAAGGACAAACACCAGCGCGAGGCCCCGGCGGCGCTGAAGCACCTTCAGCAGGCGGCTTTTTCCGGGGAGAACCTCTTTGCCGAGCTGATGCAGACCGTTCGCGTATGCTCTCTGGGCCAGATCACGCAGGCCCTGTATGATGTGGGCGGCAAGTATCGGCGGAATATGTAATCATAGGGGCTGTCTTTTTTTAAGCCCAAACATAAGGAGATGGTTAAATGAAAGAAGCGGTCATTGTCAGCGCGGTCAGGACCCCGCTGGGCAGTTTTAACGGATCATTGAGCGCTGTCGGGGCAACCCAGTTGGGAGCCATTGTTATCGAAGCCGCGATCGAGCGGGCCAAAGTTCCCAAATCCGCGGTCAACGAGGTCATCATGGGGCTGGTTCTGCCCTGCGGATACGGCCAGAATCCGGCCAAGCAGGCTGCGGTCCGGGCCGGCATGCCCTGGGAAACGGAGTGTGTCACAATCAATAAGGTTTGCGGATCAGCCTTAAAGGCCGTGATGCTGGCGGCCCAGGCCGTTCAGACCGGTGATGCCGATGTGGTGGTCGCCGGCGGCATGGAAAACATGAGCATGGCCCCTTATTATCTGGAAAAAGCCAGATTCGGTTATCGCATGGGACCGGGAAAGCTGGAAGACCATATGATCCATGACGGACTCTGGGACATCGTCAATGATTTTCACATGGGCATGTCCAATGAGCTGTGCTCCGAAAAATACAACGTTACCCGCGAGGATCAGGACAAATACGCCGCGGAATCCTACCGAAGGGCCATTGCCGCGATCGCATCCGGCAGGTTCAAGGATGAAATCGTTCCGGTCCCGATCCCCCGGAGAAAGGGCGACCCGATCCTTTTCAGCCAGGATGAATGCGCCCAGGAAACCAGCCTGGAAAGCCTGTCCAAAATGAAGGGTGCCTTTAAAAAAGACGGGGTCGGGACCGCCGGAAATGCTTCGATCATCAGCGACGGGGCCGCGGCAGTCGTGGTGATGTCCCGTGAAAAAGCAACCGAGCTTGGCTGCAAGGTTCTGGCGACCGTCGGGGCTCAGGCATCCTATGGCATCGACATGAAATATGTGCTGGTCGCACCGATTTGGGCCATTCCCAAATGCCTGAAAAAAGAAGGTCTGTCCGTGGACGCAATCGATCTGTATGAAGTCAATGAAGCCTTCAGCGGCTCGACCGTTGCCGCGCTTCGGGAACTCACCCTGGATCCTCAAAAAGTCAATGTCAACGGCGGCAGCGTGGCCCTTGGCCATCCCATCGGCGCCAGCGGGTGCAGGCTTCTGGTAACCCTGCTTCATGAGATGATCAAAACGGATAAGAAAACCGGCCTGGTTTCCCTTTGCCTTGGCGGCGGCGAAGCGGTCGCCATGATCGTGAAACGGTAAATCTGCAACGACAAAGCACGAAAGTGAATTCGTAAAATACAAAATCGGGATGGCAAAATAAAAAGTTCAAGATCAAGGCGAGCGAGTCCTGAGGAGTGAGGCGTACGACTGAGTACGCCGCAATGACGAAGGATGAAGCTCAACGCAGATATTGGACTTTTTAGGAAGCCATCAACAATTCGGAGGAATTTTCAATGGAAATCAAAACTTACGGCGTCATCGGCGCCGGTCAGATGGGAAATGGCATTGCCCAGGTGGCGGCCATGAGCGGTCTTAATGTTATCATGAACGACATCAAAGCGGAATTCGTTCAGAACGGACTGAACACGATCACCAAAAACCTGGCCCGAAGCGTTGAAAAAGGCAAGATGACGGCCGCGGAAAAAGACGCTGTCCTGGCCCGGATTTCCCCGAGCACAACGCTTCAGGACATGGCATCCGCCGACTTCGTGGTTGAAGCCGCAACCGAAAACGAGACCTTGAAATTTCAGATCTTCAAACAGCTCGATGAAATCTGCCCGGCCCATGCGATCCTGGCAACCAACACCTCTTCCATTCCCATCGGCAGGATTGCCGCGCAGACAAAGCGAGCGGATAAAGTCATCGGCATGCACTTCATGAACCCGGTGCCGGTGATGAAGCTGGTTGAAGTCATCCGGGGGATCGCCACATCGGATGAAACCTTTAAGACGACCTGGGATCTTTCGATGAAATTCGGTAAAACCCCGGCCCTGGCCAATGACTATCCGGGCTTTATCGCCAACCGGATACTGCTGCCCATGATCAATGAGGCGGTATTTTGCCTCTACCACGGCGTCGGCACCCGCGAGGACATCGACACGGTGATGAAACTGGGAATGAACCATCCCATGGGGCCCCTGGCGCTTGCGGATCTCATCGGCCTGGATACCTGTCTGGCCATCATGGAAACCCTCTACAACGGGTTCAAGGATTCCAAGTACCGCCCCTGCCCCCTGCTCCGCAAATATGTCGAAGCCGGATGGCTGGGCAAAAAAACCGGACGGGGATTTTTCGAGTATTAAAAAGCGGAAAATCAGAGGGGTGGCAGACGGAAGACGAATTCCGTCTGCCACCCCTTTGCCGACTCCTGCCACCCGACTTCTCAAAAAGGAGGCCTTATGCCGAAAAAAGCAGCGGATTCAACCGCCACCATCATCGGACAAAAAATCAAGAAAGTGCGAACCGATAAGAATATTACGCTGGACAACATCGCCAATGAGACCGGTTTTTCCATCGATCATCTGAAGAAAATCGAGGCCGGTAAAATCACCCCGCCGGTCGGGGCCCTGCTTCAGATTTCCAGGGCCCTGAAAATCGATTCCGGAATTCTCCTCAAGGAAGAGCCATCCAGCCTCCAGGATCGGATCAAGGCCTATACGAAGCGAACCGATCACTATGCTTACACGACCCTGACGCCCGGGGCTGAAAACAAGCATTTGAAGGCATTCCGGGTGACCATCGATGCATTTCAGGAGCATCTCGGGGTCGGTTACCATCACGAAGGCGAAGAATTCGTCTATGTGCTGTCCGGAAAAATCGAGATCATGGTCGGCGAACACGTCAACAAGCTGGAAACCGGGGAAACCCTGCATTTCAACTCCGGCATTCAGCACAACCTGCGCAATTGCGGCGAAACCGCCGCCGAACTGATCGTGGTGGTGTACAGCCCCTGATATCTATAAGAGGAAGGATATGTCATACAAACTGACTGATGAACAACTCATGATTCAGGCCATGGTGCGGGAATTTTCCCGAAAGGTTGTGGCCCCGGAAGCAGCAGAGCGCGATCAGAACAAGGAATTCCCCGCTCAGATTTTAAAAAAAATGGGCGAACTGGGTTTCATGGGCATGATGATTCCCGCGGAATATGGCGGCGAAGGCGCGGATACGATCAGCTATGTGCTGGCGCTTTCGGAAATCGCCTATTCCTGCGCCTCGACCGCCGTGGTCATGTCGGTGCACAACTCGATCGTCTGCGAGAGCATTTACCATTTCGGCACCGAGGATCAAAAACAGCGGTACCTCAAACCCCTGGCTGCCGGAAAATTCATCGGCGCCTTTGCCCTGACCGAGCCCCATGCCGGCTCGAACCCCGTGGCGCAGACCACCACGGCGGTTCGCGACGGGGACAGCTACGTCATCAGCGGCGTCAAGCGGTTCATTTCCACGGGTAAAAACGCGGGGCTGGTGATCGTCACCGCCAAAACCGATGAAGCCCTGCGTCACAAGGGAATCAGCGCATTCATCATCCCCCGGAAAACTCCGGGCATGATTGTCGGAAGAACCGAAGATAAAATGGGGCTCCGTGCCTCGGACACCACGGATCTGATCTTTGAAGACTGCCGGGTGCCGGCGGAAAACCTGCTGGGCCAGGAAGGCGACGGCTTTAAAATCGTCATGAAGGGACTGGACAGCGGGCGCATCGGCATTGCGGCCCAGTCCATCGGCGTTGCGCAGGCTGCCCTGGATGCAGCCGTCAAGTATGCCAAAGAAAGGGATCAGTTCGGCCAGAAAATCTGCAAATTCCAGGGACTTCGCTGGATCATCGCCGACATGGCCACGGAAATTGAAGCCGCCCGGCAGCTCATGCTTTCGGCGGCATCCATGAAGGACCGTGGGGAAAAATATACGGCCCAGGCATCCATGGCCAAACTCTTTGCCTCCGAGATGGTCAACCGGGTCACGGCCAAGGCCCTTCAAATGCATGGCGGTTACGGATTCATCAAGGATTATCCGGTGGAACGCTTTTTCCGGGACGCGCGGGTCTTCACGATCTACGAAGGCACTTCCGAAATCCAGCGCATCGTGATCTCGGATCATGTCCTGAAGGATAAGCGGCTTTCCTGAAAGCCCGCAAAAAGCTCAGAGGCCCCTCTTTTTCATTTGCACATCAAAACTTGAAAACTTAAATTCCCCCCTTTGAAAAAAGGGGGATTTTAAGCCAGCGGACAAGAGGATTTGTTTTACCAGCATGCAGACCGCTTCCTCATCCTCGACGATCAGAAGCGTCTCCGTGCCACGGGCAGCGGGCTCGGCTGAAACGATGTGTTCCGGCTCCACGGCTTCCTCAATTCGCGGCAGATAGATCTTGAAGGCCGTGCCTTGACCGGGCTCGCTATAGACCCAGATGCTGCCGTTATTCTGTTTGACGATGCCATAGACCATGGAAAGGCCAAGGCCGGTACCCTTTCCCTTTTCCTTAGTGGTAAAAAATGGCTCGAAGATGCGCTCACGGGTGGCTTCGTCCATTCCGACGCCGGTGTCGCTGAGGGCCAGCATCACATACGGCCCCGGCACCACGGATACGTGAAGCCGGGAAAAGGATGCATCCAGTTCCACATTTTGCGTCTCGATGGTCAGCCGGCCACCCTGCGGCATAGCATCTCTGGAGTTGACCGCAAGGTTTAAAATCACTTGCTCGATCAAACCCGGATCTGCCTTCACATGGCCGAGATCCTCCGCCAGCTCAATCACCATGCGAATGTCCTCACCGATCAGGCGCTGGAGCATTTTTTCCAGTCCGCTTACGACCGTGTTGAGGCTGATCACCTTGGGTTGAACGATCGACTTGCGGCTGAATGCCAGAAGCTGCCGGGTCAGGTCAGCAGCCCGGTTTCCCGCATTCAGAATCTGTTGGACTTCCCTGCACAGCGGATCCCCTTCTTTGAGCTTCAACAGCATAATTTCGGCATAGCCGTTGATGATGCTGAGCATGTTGTTGAAGTCGTGCGCCACGCCGCCAGCCAGGCGGCCGATGGCCTCCATCTTCTGAGACTCCCGCAGTCCGGCTTCGGCGCAGCACCTCCAGGCCGTCCACCTTGGGCAGGCGAAGATCCAGAAGAATAACGACGGGTTTTCCGTTAATCATGTGATTTTCTCCTTTTGATAACATGGCCATATCGATTTCAAACTCCCGATCTCAAACACCCGAAACCCCTGATTGCCCATGCAGCCAATCAAATTCTTCGGCTCTCCTTGTATACGCTTTTGTTCTCGATCAAAAAGTGTTGAAGATCTTTCATGGAGCCACCTTACAGGATTCCATCGATTCAGAATGAAAACAATTTCCTGCCTTGCTTATGCACATACATCAATTTATCCGCCTGCGCCATGAGTTCATTAATGGAACAGGGTTTTTCAGGATCATAGCAGGCACAGCCCACACTGATTGAAAGCTTATATTTGTGATCTTTCAAATTGTTTTGTGTGTCAATCAGATGCTGCAACCGAGCGGTAAAGATTTCTGATTGGATTTCGTCGGTATCAATGGCAAGGACAGCGAATTCATCTCCTCCCAGGCGCGCCATGATGTCGGAGGTTCTGAATGTTGCCTTGAATACGGTCGCCGCTTCAATGAGCGCGCGATCTCCTTCTTCATGACCCAGCATATCATTAATCCATTTCAACCCGTCCAGATCCGCAAAAAAGAGCAGCATGCGGCGCCGATTCCTTTCGGATAGTTTTAACTGCTGCTCCGCAAGCGATAAAAACCCCCTTCGGTTATGCAGACCCGTGAGCGGATCGGTTATCGAGAGGGTCAGTATTTCCGCCTCCATTCTCTTGCGGTCCGAAACATCGTCATAAATGGCGACAATCTCCCCGGAAGCCAGCCTGTAAACGGTGTTCTCCACCCACAGGGACAGTCGATTATCGCTGTATAGGGACACAGGGTGATATTGATGCACTCCGGTCCGCCACACCTGCTTCATCACATCGAACAGGCCATGTTCCCTGACTCCGGGAAAGGCCGCCGTGATACTTCTGCCGACGATGTCTTGTTTTGTTACCTGGCTGATCCGCTCCCCCGCAGGGTTGATATCGGTGATGATGAAGTCCTGGCCGTTATCTGCAGGCCGGTATATGGCGACCCCGCTTTTCATGGTATTGAATAACTCGCGAAAGCGGGCTTCGCTGTTCCGCACCTTTTCCGCTGATCTGGCAGCCCGGTAATTAATGATAAACGGTACTGCGATAACCGTGCACATCCAAAGAGTGACGACCACACCAACGGACTTGTATATCAAAATCCGCTCCGTTGGCGCCATAAACACGATCGACCATCCATCAGGATCGATGACCTTTCGGGAAACCAGATAATTTTTTCCATTAAAGGGAATATCCATCCCGTCCGAAACCTCAAGCGGCAGGATAGCGTCAAAACCTTTTTCACCAAACTGTTTGGATTGCAGCAGGGCAAGCCGGGTTTCCCGGCTTATCGGCCATAGGCTCCTAAAATTCAATTCCTTGCTGCCCGAAAGAAAAATGATGCCGTTGGGATCGACCAGAAAAAAATAGGGATATCCACCCAGAGCAACCTCATCCTCGTCGATATTCCGCTTAATCACGGCAACGCCTACGATTCTGCCGTCGGTGTCCCTGACGGCAGAACTCGCGTAAAAACCCCGCTTCAAGGATGTGGTGCCAAGGGCAAAATAGCGACCAGGAACGCCTGAGATCGCTTGTGTAAAATAGGGACGAAATTGAAAGGTCTTGCCGACAAAGCTATCCGGATCATTGCGGTTGGAGGACGCGATGGTCAGGCCATTGCCGTCCATGAGATAGGTAGCGGAAGCGTTCAGGCTGGAATTGTACCGGTCTAAGACCGAGTTGGCATTGGCGATATCCGGATCCTTGCGTGAAACGAGGGCAGGCAAAATCCAGGGTGATCCCGACAGCGCCTGGACCGCTCGTTCGGCCTTATCAAATTCGGCGGTGAAATGGGCGCGAAGCAATGTTATCGTGGATTCGCTGTCCTCTCGTATTTCCTGCCCGGCCTTAGCCCCCAGATATCCGGTTGCAAACCACCCGGTGCCGGCAACGATGAACAGGAGGGTCGAATAGGACATCAACCCGATGTTACTGAATACGTTTTTTGGGGCACGGATAGTGCTCATCTTCCAATCCCCTTATTTGCCTCAAACGGATAGACCCATGTTCCGCAGTATCCATATTCAAAAAATAACACATCCGTGTTTTTCTGTAATCTTTTTCTTTATTTCAACGGCACGTTGCGCGCGTATCTGCCGGTGACAGTTCTGAGAATGGTATTTATGAGGGTTACCCACTCATCCACACCCCGGCAGCGTAAACCAGAAACAACTCCCCTGCCCCACGCCTTCCGATTCCACCCAGATCCGACCTCCGTGAATTTCCACAATACGTTTGACCAGAGCAAGACCCATGCCACAACCGTTGCTTCCCGGAGTGAGTTTTTCAAACAGGCCGAAAAGTTTGTGCTGATGTCGGGGGTCGATACCGATGCCGTTGTCACGGACAAATAATACCCGCTCACCATCCGCCGTCGTAACCCCGATATCAACACGGGGCGACGGCTGCTCTCCCATGAACTTGACGGCATTATCCACCAGATTCTGAAATACCTCCACCAGGCGCGGAAGATCTCCGGTGACAAAGACGGGTTCTGTCGTGACAACCACATTCACTCCTTTCTGGACAATTTGGCCGGCCACCAGATCCAGCGCCTCATGAATGATCGACTGAAGCGGTGATCTGATGGACGGGTTTACCACACGCCCGACACGAGACAGCCGGAGAAGCTCATTCAGCAATTGCCCCATTTTGTCGGCCGCATTGCGTATGTAGGACATATCCCGGTCCGCCAGTTTGGTATCCATTTTTCGCATGTCCTGCTCCAGATAACCCAGAAAGGTTTGAATCGTCACGAGCGGGCTTTTAAGATCGTGCGATACGGTGTACGTAAAACGGGTCAATTCATCATTTCTTTCCCGAAGCTCCCGTTCATTCTTTCGAAGCATTTCCTCGGCCTGCCTGCGCTCGGTGATGTCGTTGATCACCGCCAGGAAGACGCCGCTATCGTTATTTCGCACGAGCTGAAGATGAACCTCGGCCGGATATTCTGAGCCATCCTTGCGTCGATGCGTGGTTTCAAAAACCAATGTTTCGCGCTCCCCGGTCACGAGCGGTTGCAACATACCGCGGAAGGCATCTTCGGTGATATCCGGCTTGAGATCCAGCGGCGTCAGGCTGCCAAGTTCCGCCATGCTGTAACCGATGTTTCGGCAAGCACCGGTGTTGGCAAACCTGAATCGCAAGGTCCGCGGGTCAAAGACATAAATCTCGTTCAGGCTGCGGGCAATCACATCCTGAAGCCAGGCCCGCTCCCGCTCAATCACACATCTATACTGATAGTAGTGCACCCGCTGCTGGCGCCAGAGCATACCCAAACTCGCACATGAACCCAGGAACAGAACGCCGGCAAATAAAACGGTCAGCCAGAGCCGTTCACGCAGCGGCGCAACCACTTCCGAGGTGTCCATACGGGTGACCAGGAACCACGGCGAATCCGGAACCACGCGTAACGCCCCTATCACCGGCACACCGCGATAGTCCAGGCCTTCCACGACACCTTGCTGTCCCAGCACGGCTTTCACCGCAAGCACATCGGTGTTATCAAGCGAACGACGCAAGTTCAGTATCGTATTGGACAGAAACCGACGCTCATTCAGAAAGAGTACGTCGTTGCCGTCCCGCCTGACCAGCATGGTTTCGGCGGTTCGGCTGGGCGTCGGCCAGTTGCTGATGAGCGGATAAAGATAGATGCCCGGGTCAATCCGCAAGACCAGCACGCCAATCGGCCGGATGGTGCCAGGTTCATCTTGAATGGGAACCAGGAGGCTCAGATGTACGGGACCATCGGGAAAGTCACGGTGAAAATCCAGGAATGTCACCTGTCCCGATTCCAGACATCGGGCTGCATCCCCTGCCAGATGGGCAGCCACAGCCTCTGGCCTGCCGGGAACAGTCAGCCGCTCATCCCCCTTTGCATCCAACAGAAAAGCCCTGTCGTACTGATAGTGAGTCCGGTATTTATCGAGCCAGATTTCGATCTGGCGGTATGCGTCCGCATCTTCCGGTTTTTTGAAAAAGCGTTGCACCAACGCGGTAAACGAAGCGTTTTGATACAGAATCCCGGCATCGGCTAATCGCTCCCTGCGCCACTGCACCAGTTCGTTCACCTTCAGATCCGCGATGGCAGATAGCTGGTGTTCGATTTCGAAACGGAAGTGCCGCTCGTAGTTCCGATAATAGAAGGCACCGCCCAGGACAATTCCTAACGAGAGGATGCCAAATATCAGCATGAGCCGATGCGTGGCAGTCCTGTCCCCATGATCGTGCGGGTCGGCGGAAGGGGTCGAGTGAGACAGCGAACGCGTATGGATGTGTGCCATTTTGTTATTCCTGGTTTTGCAGGCTCCCGTTCATTTGCAGGTTTCACGATCCATTTTCGGCATCTAAGGGAAGTCGAATCGTAAAAACCGTTCCCTTGCCGACCTCGCTCTCGACATCAATCGTGCCGCCGTGTTTCTGAATGATCCCATGCGAGATGGACAACCCCAGCCCCGTGCCTTCAAACATCTACACAACGCATAGCACGGTATGTGGGAATACGGTCTGAGAGGTCACTAATTCCGGGGTTCCATAAAAACCTGGCAGGCCGATGCAATTTCGCCCTGAAGCCGGGGGTACCATTCGGGCAGGGTCTGGAGTTGCGGCTGCAAAAAAGCCGGTACATCCAAAAGACCCGGTGGCTGCTCGAATCGGCCTTCCGGATTTGGCTGACAGGTATTGACCAGTAAATCCGCGACATTGATGATTGCCGAGGCGAGGTGATCGCTGGAAAAAGCGCTGTGATGATACCGGATGGCATCCACCAGGGGCTGGGGCAAAAGCCATTTTTCCGCAAGATAGGCGCCTATTTCCGCATGGTTTACGTCATTTTCCATTTTCTCGGCATCAACAAAGGAAATGCCGGATTCAACCGCCCTCAACCAGATTTTTTCAAATTCTTCGGGGAAATATTCCGCAAGAATTAATTTGCCGATATCGTGAAGCAGACCGGCCGTGAAACAGTCTGAGGACAGGGTCTTGTCGGCATGATCCGCAAGATATTTGCTGATGATCGCAACTGCCAGAGAATGATGCCAAAAGTCCTGGATATTAAGTCTCTTAAGGTTTTTTTTAAGAGAAAATGACTTCATCACGGAAAGAGACACCACGGCGTGCTGGATCGTGTTGAACCCCAGGATGAGCACGGCGGAGTTGATGCTGCTGATTTTCGACTGGAAACCATAAAAAGATGAATTGACGAGTTTAAGTATCTTGACCGCCATTGCCTGATCCGTTTCAATGACCCGGCTCAGTTGATCAGCCGTGGTTTCCAGATTCTGAAGCATCTGGTTGACTTTAAACACAATGGCGGGAAGCGTGGGCAGTTCTCGGATCCGGTCTATTTGTTTAAAAAAATCAGGTTTCATTTAAAATTATCAATGTCCTTTTATTTGAAAGGGCTGACGTGCTGTCGATCGAATACAACCGGTCGAATCATTCCCTAACCGACGGATATCTCGATCCTCTCATCGATCAGAACGGTTTTTGAAAGTTTTTGAATGGCAGAAATCATTTCCGCGTTCAGCACGCTGCCCCTTGCCAACAGCAGCCTTCCGACGCCGACTCAAGGTTCCTGGGTCAACTACATCCCAGGCTTGAGGAACCATTCTGATCCTGTTCCTGCTTGTCCAGACAAAACCCTTCGTACATTCGTTTGGCCAGTTGAGCGACAAAAATCAGATAGCTTCCAAACCTGGGGTAACGGTTTCAATTAGAGAGGATAAAAGTCGAATGGTGTCAACGAAACCCCTTTTCCAGAGATGCATTGGCTTCTTCCAGGGTTTTGTCAGATCCCTGTGAATTTCCCCTTAATTGACAGCATCCAGAATGTCCTTACCATCCGAATAGCCGGTCAGGAGAACCGGATGGCATCCGGGTCAGGGCTCTGACTTTCTTCAGGAACCGGGCGCCTGTCATACCCGGCATCCGATGGTCGGATATGATCACAAAAGCGTCATAGCATTGGTCCGTTACTGGACTTTTCAAGTCCCTGAAGCAAAAGGCGTCAGTTAATAGCTGGTTAATCTGTTAAAAGATTTACTCCATTAAATCAACATAATTCAGATGAGATGTGAGAGAGTTGGTGCTTTTTCCTGAAAGAGGGCAATCTGTTGCAAAATGGTTGGTATTACTGATATGGTTAACTCGTCACGCTATAAAAAAATCATTCTTGTATGGAAGAAACCACCGATGATTAAACTGAATTGCTGGGAATTCAAAAAATGTGGCCGAGAGCCTGGAGGAGAGCATGCGCATGAACTTGGAGTTTGTCCCTCAACCACGACAATACAAGCAAATGGAACCAATAACGGTCTTAACGCCGGTCGAGTCTGCTGGGCATTGGCAGGCACTTTCTGTAAAGGAGAAGTCCAAGGCTCGTTTGCAAAAAAATTGAAATTCTGCATTGAGTGTGATTTCTATAAGCTGGTCCGCAGGCAAGAAGGACTCAACTTTGATCTGGGAACGGATACCCTGTTGCGCGTATATTCCCCCGAGCAACTGGCACAGATATATGAGCAACTTCAATATTCTCTTGAACATATAAAGGAGATAGAGGCACGCCTCTTCTCCGTCGAGAAAGTGGCTAGCATCGGCCGATTGGCGGCTGGTGTTGCTCATGAAATCAACAATCCTCTTTCGTATGTCATGAGCAATCTTAATGCATTGAATGACTTTGCCGATGCATTCACGCAATGCCTGAAAAAATACATCCACATTGGCGAGTTGCTCTCAAAAAATGATTTTGAAAGTGCAAAAGACATCGCAGCCCAGGCAGAGAGGTTTCGACACGAAAAAGACCTTGATTTCATTCTGGAAAATCTAAATGATTTAACATCGGAGTCAATGGAAGGTCTTTGCCGTATTAGGAATATTGTCCGAACCCTCAAAAGCTTTTCGAAAATAGATGACGCCGCGATGACGGAAATTGATATCAATGAAGAGATAAAAAGTGCAATCGACATTATCGGCAATGAGATCAAGGATCGCTGCGATTTCGTCTTGGAACTTGGAACACTCCCCCGTTACCATTGCAACGCCGCGCAGATCAATCAAGCAATCTTCAACATTATAATGAATGCAGCAGATTCGATCAGAGGTAGAGGAAAAATCACAGTCTATACAGAAATGGCGGAGAACAATATCATCATTCGGATTTCCGATACTGGCGCAGGCATTTCTGAGCGCATTCTCAACAAAATATTTGACCCTTTTTTCACAACGCGAAAGGTTGGGCAAGGAACAGGGCTGGGTCTTACAACAGCCCTAAATGCGATAAGGAACAATGGCGGATCGATCGTCGCTGAAAGCACGGAAGGAGCAGGATCGACTTTCACAATTTCACTTCCGACAGCTTTCGACCGAACTTCCACTGTATTATCAACACAACCTGAACATTGACCGCAACTTGACGCTATCGGCAAAATCCGTTTGCTTTACCAGAGTGCAAAGATAAATGACATTAATGTGTTATCCGCAATCAATACCCCCCGCCAGATCGCTCTGAGAATTGATTCCTGTACCGGCATCGCCAGAACCCAATGCAGAATTTTTGCTGATCATATCGGATTTTGGGGATGAGCTCAATATCTTCCTAAAGAGGCAGATATCAAAAGACTGCGTAGCCAATTCTCTTTGTACTGACATTTGTTTAATCTTTCAGCAGGACTCTGAAAATCATTTCGTTATCTCCTCATACGCACGGTTCAGTTCCGGGCTGGTGTTTAACCATTACCCGTACCGGATTGTCCGGCTTGCCTGCATTAGCTTCGCAGGCGCTCTCATCTAAAACCTGCAATCGATTTTTAAAATACTGAAGAACTGTTAATCACTGCTAAAATATTGACGACAAGTAATCATTCATAACATATTGAATTAGTATATTAGATTGCAACTTTTACTTTCAATATTGTCCTCTTTTACTGTTTAATTATTCAGTAAATATTGACAGGTGATCTTGAAATATCATATAGGCGCGATTGCAGGATAAATTGGATCTATAAATTGCTCATTCAATTCAGTCAACGGGCTGGATACAACAAAATGGACTTTTTTCGCCCTGCTTGGCTTACTTTATGGCATTCTTTCATACGGGGAATGATGCGATAAAGGTGGGGTGAATAGGTCATGTGGGATGACCAAGCCGTGAAGCCTTTTACAATACGTACGTGAGTATTTTGATTCATAACGGAGAGCTTTAGCAATGAAAAACATTGGTTTGAGTGTGAAGTTAATCGGGGGTTTCCTGATGGTCAGCGTCTTGGTGTTGTTCGTCGGATTAACCGGGCTGTACAGCCTGAAGATGTCTGAAAAGGCTGCAGCAAAAGTTGCGTATTCCGAGGGCATTTCCAAACAATTGTTGCAAAGGGAAATCGACCATCTGAACTGGGCACGGAAGGCTGGCCAGTTTCAGACGGACGAGAAATTAGTCTCTTTGGGTGTTGAAACTGATGAGCATAAATGTGCCTTCGGAAAATGGTACTATGGCGATGAGCGGGAAAAAGCCGAACAGGAAATTCCAGGGATAAAAACTTTTTTAACTCAGATCGAAGATCCTCATAGAAAATTGCACAAATCAGCTCAGGCTTTAGAAGCCATTCTCAAAAAAGGCATGGAGTTCCGCCAGGAAGCCATCGCTTTTTACGGGACGGAGACAAGCCAGCATCTGAGAGACGTGCAGAGAATCCTGGGAGAAATAAGACCCGTCGTGGAAAAACATTCACAGGATGTTGACAATATCTCGAAGAATCAGATGCAGCGTGTCTCCATGATTGAGTTAGTCAGTATGATAGGGGGTACTCTTTTTGCTCTGGCGCTTGGCATCATTTTGAGCCGTTCCATCGTAAAACCCGTAAATCGGGTTATCAGCGGGCTTGCCGAAGCCTCAGATCAGATATCGTCAGCAGCCGGAGAGGTTTCCGCCGCATCGCAGTCCCTGGCCCAAGGCTCTTCCCAGCAGGCGGCATCCGTGGAAGAGACTTCGTCATCTCTGGAGGAATTGTCCGCCATGACCAAGCAGAACGCCAGCAACGCCAGACAGGTCGACTCCCTCATGAAAAAAGCCAACCAGGTGGTGAATAAGGCCGATACGTCCATGAGCCAGCTCACCACCTCCATGCAGGAAATCTCAAAAGCCGGCGAGGAAACCAGTAAGATCATTAAGACTATCGATGAAATCGCTTTCCAGACCAATCTTCTGGCTTTAAACGCAGCCGTGGAAGCCGCAAGAGCCGGGGAAGCCGGTGCCGGATTCGCGGTTGTGGCCGACGAAGTTCGGAATCTGGCTATGCGCGCCGCGGATGCCGCCAAAAACACCGCGACATTGATTGAAGGCACCGTGAAAAAAGTTTCGGATGGGACCGCGATAGTAAAGACCACCAACGACGCCTTTAAAGAAGTAGCTGTCAGCACCGCAAAAGTGGGTGAACTGGTGGGTGAAATCGCGGCCGCATCCACCGAGCAGGCCCAGGGTATCGAACAACTGAATACCGCGGTCACGGAAATGGATAAGGTTACCCAGCAGAATGCCGCAAACGCCGAGGAATCGGCTGCGGCATCTGAAGAACTGAACGCCCAGGCCGAAGAGATGAAAGGCTTTGTAGCCGAACTGACTGCAGTGGTGGGGGGAAATGCCGCCGTGTCAACCGGCGGTTCCCATACTGTCAGACAGTCGAAAACCTCTGGACATGCCAGACGAGCACCCCAAAAAGCGCTGCCCATCGCCCAAAAATCTGCAAAGAGAAAACTCCCGGCGCTCCACCAGTCCAAAGAAGTTCACCCCGATGATATCATTCCCATGGAGGAGAACGATTTTTAAGATTTCTAACCCTCAACACCAATGTTTTTCAAACCGCATCAATGCAGGATCGTGTATATCAACATTGGGCAAAATGATCGACAGCCTGGCAATATACTTCAAGTTGCATCAATTTGCGGTTTCCTAAAAAGCTGAAATCGCGAAACAAGCAGCGAATCCGATTCTGATCTGCGGTCTGCGTGGGCCTTGGTGAGCCATGTTATGGTTTCCTGAAACGAACCCCTGCCATAGTAACGGTACTGACGGTTTTCCTTGAAAAGTTTTGGTCATATCCTTCACTCAGGTTGGCTGCGTTCGAATCGGCAGCCCTGACCAGGTGTTCGCCGACCGTATCGCGGGAAAATAACCCCATTTACTCCTATTCTTGATGTTCTTCCTTGATCGCCAGAATCTTGTCCTGAACGGAAAAAAAAGCATCCACGACATCCGGATCAAAATGCGTGCCCTTACTTTCCCGGATGATATCAAATGATTTTTCCACTGAGAAAGGCTCTTTGTAAGGCCTTCGGGAGGTCAGGGCGTCAAAGACATCGGCGATGGCCGTGATACGGCCAGCCAATGGAATCTGTACGCCCCTGAGCCCCCGGGGATAGCCGGAACCATCCCAGCGTTCGTGATGGGTCAGGGCAATGACTTCCGCAAGCTTGATAAATCCTGTCCGGGACCCGCCCAGTATCCTGCCGCCAATGGTGGTATGCTGCTTCATGATTTCCCATTCATCCGGATCCAGCTTGCCGGGTTTCAGCAGGATCTTATCCGGAATGCCGATTTTACCCACGTCGTGCATGGGCGCCGCATACAAAATACGCTCAACGGTTTTAACTGCAAGCCCCATCTTCCGGGCCACGGCTTCCGAATAACGACTCATTCTCAGAATATGCGCGCCGGTATCTTCATCCTTGTACTCAGCGGCCCGGGAAAGCCGGTGTATGGAATCCAGAGAGGCAATTTGAAGTGCCTCCAGGGTGTTCTGCAGTTGAATGGTTTTTCGGGCAACCTCGGACTCCAGTTTCTTCTGGTAATTCCGGAGATGATCGTTGTAAGCCTTCACCTTGGCCAGGGTTTGAACCCGGATCCTGAGTTCGGTTTTATCAACCGGCTTGCTTAAAAAATCATCCGCGCCGGCTTCCAGGGCCTTTACCCGGTCATCCACTTCCCGTAGCGCCGTCACCATAACCACCGGTATCATCCGGGTTTCTTCATCCTGTTTCAGTATCCTTACCGCCTCGAGTCCGTCCATCACCGGCATCATGACATCCATCAGGATCACATCCGGTGACGCGCTCCTTGCCTTTTCAATGGCTTCCTTGCCATTCACCGCCTTCAGGACATCATAGTCCATCGGCAGCAGCAAGGCTTCCATCAGCCGCAGGTTGCGATCTTCATCATCTGCAATCAAAACGACCGTTTTTTTTACCATATGCTTTCCCCATGATTCACCGGGCGTTCAGGCCACATCTATTGGATCAGTTGCCAAAAAGGCATCGATCACCTGAAACAGTTTTTTGAGTTTAAAAGGCTTTGAGAGATATCCGTCGCAACCTGCCTCGCGCATCCGTTTTTCATCTTCGTCCATTGCGTATCCGGTCAGGGCAACAACGGGGATATGCCGGGTTGACGGATCTGTCTTGATCAGCCGGGTGGCTTCCACGCCGTCCATCACCGGCAACTGGATATCCATGAGAATGAGATCTGGATTTTTCTCAATCGCCAGATCAACGCCTTTTCTGCCATTGCCGGCATTCAGGACAGTATCCCCGCGATGGGTCAGGACATCCCGGATCAGTTTCATGTTGAGCGGATCATCTTCCACAACCAGTATGGTTTTTCCCATAAATATCCTTCTTAAAACATTCTGGATCAATGATCCGGATTGATACGGATGCCCGTATCTGCGACAATGATCTGCAGAGGCTTCAATCCATCTTACATCTTCGGGTCAAACCTGTTCACCGGCAACTCCACCATAAACCGACTTCCTTTTCCGATTCCACTGCTTTCCGCCCACACCCTTCCGCCGTGCATCTCGACAAGCCGTTTGACCAGGGAAAGGCCTAAGCCCGTTCCCCGGGTTTTATCCTGAATTCCATCCTGAACCTGAAGAAAATCCTCAAAGATTTTCTCAAGATGTTCCGGGGCAATGCCAATGCCGGAATCTTCGACAAGCACCCGGATGGTTTTGGAACCCAAATCCTCAAAACCGGTTTTCATGACGACGATTCCGCCATCCGGCGTAAATTTGATGGCATTTGAAAGCAGATTGAACATGACTTGCTTGAGTTTTTTCGGGTCCGCAACGATGCTGAGATCCTGCGTTCCCGCTGCCATTTCAAGGCGAATGGCAATGGCATGTTTATCGGCATTTCCCTTGACCTGGATCAGACTGTCCTCAAGGAGTGCCCCAAACTTGACCACTTCCGGCTCCAGGGTCATCCTGCCGGATTCGATCCGGGACACGTCCAGAATGTCGTCGATCAAAAGCAACAGGCGATTTGCGCTGTCCAGAATATCCCCGACATATTCCCGCTGCTTATCATTGAGCGGGCCGACATATTCCTCGGCCAGGACATCCGAAAACCCGATAATGGCGTTCAGCGGAGTTCGCAGCTCATGGCTCATGCCGGATAGAAAGCGGGATTTGGCATCGCTGGCCATTTCAGCCAGGACCATGGCTTCTTCCAAATCCCGGGTTCTTTCCCGAACGGTTTCTTCAAGATCTTGATTAAATTCACGAATTTGTTCGCGCAGCTTAGCATTATTCAAGGATACGGCGGCATGAGCCGCCAGGGTTTCAATGATTTCCTGATCATTTTCAGTAAAGGTTTTCCCATTGGCTTTGTTAACCAGCCAGATGATCCCCAGAATTTGATCGCCGTAAACCACGGGAGCCCGGATCAAGGTATTCATTTCCGGAAAGCAATCCCATAACGACGCGAATCGGGGATCACCCGAAACCTGGGACACCCGTATGACAGCCTTCTCCTGATTCAGCAGGGACCTGCCCCTGGCGTCCAGCCACTTGCCAAGGCTTTGAAGCATTTCAGGGCTGAGTCCTTCATGAAAAAACCTTGTGACGATTTCATTTTCAACAAAGGCCAGCACCGCATACGTGGATTCAGACAGGCGCCTGGCTGTTGACGGGGTTTCCCTGAACTTATCTTCCAGCGTCAGCTTTCCGGATATGATGCGGGTGGCGCTGATCAGGCTGTCTTTAAGTCGATTCAGATGCAGTAGCGCGGCATCCTTTTTTTTACGTTCGGTAATATCCGTAAATACCACCACAACGCCGGATATCTTCCCTTCCATGCGAAGAGGAGACGCGGTAAAAGATACGGGAAAAGGGGTTCCGTCCTTTCGCATGAACGCATCTTCTTCGACACTCAGAAGCTCTCCGGAATTCATTACCGATAAAAGCTTATGTCGCTGGCTGAAAAACAATCCATCCTTTGCCCCCAAGCATTCCACCATTTCACAGACAGACCGGCCAATCATTTCCTGACGGCCGCAGCCAAGCAATCTTTCTGCCGCGGGATTCATAAACATAACAAGTCCCGCCCTGCCCAAGACAAACAGCCCTTCCCCCAAATTTTCGGTGATGCCGGTGTTGAAATCAAGTTGCTGCTTCAGCCAGGACTGCATCCCTTCCAGTTTGCCTTGAACGGATTGTTCAAGAGCAAGGAGGCGAATTTTTTCATCTTCCACCAGCCGGCGCTGGGTCAGATCCCTAACGATCGAAAGGAACAGGACTCCATCCTTTACCCGGATATGGGTAGCACTGACTTCAACATCCACCATGGACCCGTCTTTGCAGCAATGCGCGGTTTCAAACCGGGCCGCACCGGAAACCTGAATGGCCGAAATACGGCGGAAAATCGCTTCAGAAGAGGTATTGGTTTCGACATCCGGAAGGGACAGAATTAACAGCTCTTCACGGGAATACCCCAGTAGATTGCAATAGGCGGGATTGACTTCCAGAAATCCGCCATCTTCTCCGACAAGATAAATGCCGTCCCTGGAAAGGTTGAGAAAGGCATCAAAAATTTTATCGGTGGGATAATTCCGGTTCCGGGGCTTATCGGGCATACAATGACCCTCTTTGTATGATGGTTCAAGCCAACGCAGACGTTTCCAAAGGATGTGAACAAAAAAGCATTCGACCAACGGATCGCTTGATATCATTGACTGATCTTTTGCTATATCAAAGCACTATATCCAGATGCAATAAATAAATGGAAATCAGCATGACTCGGTTAAAGAAAACGCCATGTTTAGCAAATATCTTGCATTCCGGGTTTTCCGCATCGTATAGAGATAATTGCAGCCGCGCTGAAAAAACATCCGAATACGGAGCACGCTTATGGATATCCTGATCGCAGAAGATGATACCTTGATACTGGACCTGCTGGTCGAATCCCTGGACATTCCGGGCCATACGGTCACGACAGCCCGGGACGGACAGGAAGCCTGGCATATTTATCAGACAAAATCCATCCAGATGGTCATAACGGACTGGATGATGCCGCGAATGAACGGGATGGAGCTGTGCAGGAATATTCGCGCGGCTTCCAGGGATCATTACACTTACATCATTGTCATCACCGGAAAGGCGCAGAAAGAAGATCTGCTGGAAACCCTGAAATGCGGGGCGGACGATTGCATTAAAAAACCGTTTGACCCCGACGAGCTGGTGGCCCGAATCAAGGCCGGCGAGCGAATCATAAACCTGGAGGAAGCACATAAGGATCTTCAACAGGTTTTGATCGAAAGTCGCAACAAGCTTCGAATCGTCCTGGATTCTCTTCCCGAGAAAATCGTAGCCATTGATGCGGATTTTCGAATTGTTTCGATGAACTTCAGTTTTGTCAAAAGAAAAGGGGTTGACTTGAGGGAGACTATCGGCACCCCCTGTTTTCAGGAAAAATACTGGGGCATGGAAAACGTCCGTATTCAGGCCATCATGGCCCATGCACGGGAAGTTTTCAATTCAGGTCTGCCCATTCTTATCCGGGAGACCACGGATGACGGCGTTCAGGGAAAACGCCATGTTGAACTGCATCTGCTGCCGATCATGCTTGAAACCGGCAAGGTGGTTCAGGTCGCCATTGTCTCCAGGGATGTGACCGATGAGCAGCGGAAAGCGGATGAAATCAGAAGCCTTAACCGGCGGCTTCAAAGTGCCGTTGTTCAGATTCGGGAAAAAAACATCAAACTTGCGGATACGCTGAAAGAATTGAAAGGAACCCAGTCTCAGATGGTTCAGGCTGAAAAAATGGCATCCATCGGTCAACTGGCGGCTGGCGTGGCTCACGAGATCAACAATCCGGTCGGGTTTGTCAGCAGCAATTTAAAATCACTGACCGATTATCAGAAGGATCTGCGCCAGATCATCTCGGCGTACGATCAGTTCATGGTTCAGCTTTCCTGCCTGAAGGACAGCGGCCTGGATTTGCCGGGGATCGAAACCATGGCCGCGCAACTGCGGGAAAAAGCATCGGATCTGGATGTCGGCTATATTCTTGAGGATATTCCCAGCCTTATTGAGGAATCCCGCGAGGGCCTGGACCGCATCAAAAAAATCGTCCTGGACCTTAAGGACTTTTCCCATCCGGGCGAAGACATTCTGAAGATGTCGGACCTGAACCTGAACCTGGACTCAACCCTGAACATCGTCTGGAATGAATTGAAATATAAGGCGACCATCCTTAAAGCGTATTCGGCGGATCTTCCCCAGATCAGGTGCTATCCCCAGCAGCTCAACCAGGTCTTCATGAATATTCTGGTCAATGCGGCACAGGCCATTGAAAAACAGGGGGAAATCCGGATTGCCACCCGCGAAGCAACCGGTTTTGTTGAAATCGTCATCAGCGACACCGGACAGGGGATTCCGAAAGAAAATCTATCCAGAATCTATGATCCGTTTTTTACCTCCAAGGAAGTCGGCAAGGGAACGGGACTGGGACTGAACGTGGCTTACAACATCATCAAAAAACATCAGGGCACCATTGATGTTCAGAGCGAAGTGGGGAAAGGCACAACGTTTACCATCCGAATTCCCGTAAACGGGCCAGAGACATCTCTTTCCGATTCGAAGCCGGGGAATGCTTGAAAGATGCATCACGCATGCCGATGTGATACGCTATCGGGCAACGGAGGAAGGCCGTAACACGTGCATCAGGTTTACCAGGGATATGTGAAGACCAGGTCTGACTGATGCTGGGGGTTGCGGTCTGGCGCAACCCCGTTGATTCCCGCAAAACGTGCGATGAAAATAAAAACAACCTCTTTCGCCTATCGGGGATCATTTCTCCGCTGGCTTTGACTATTTGAAAATCGCCGCCGCCTTATCGATATCTTCCGGACAAAACACGAACAGGCACTTGGCATCCGGCGAGGACACCGAACCGTAAACGTAGTTGATGTTGATTCCCTCTTCTCCGAATTTTGTGGTGATTCTGGCCATCTCTCCGGGTTTGTTCTCCAGTTCGACGGCGATCACCGGCATCACGTCAAATACGTATTCGTTCTTTGACAGCAAATCAACGGCCTTGTCCGTGTTATTCACCAGAAGGCGTATCAATGCATGTTCCGCGGAGTCCTTTCGCATGGAATTGTAGCTGGAGGCAGAGGCAATCCGCTTTAAGGACTTTCCCCTTGCCTGAAAAAGCTCCTTCACATAACTGGATGCATCCTGTATGGTCAGGGCATCGATGTTTATTCCGGCGTTCGCCAGCAAATAGGATAATTTGCCCAGTTCTCCGGGTACGTTTTGCAAGAATAACGATATTTCAGTTCGAACCATGACGTTTTTCCTCCTGTTGAGCTTGCATGAGTTGATGGAATTTGTATAAAATGAGAATGGCATGCTTTCTGATTACATGGATTATTGCATACTACGTTATCACGAACTTATCAATACGGAGCCGGAGCCGCCATGAAGATTTTTATGAAGTTCCGACGTTCCCCCATTCATTGACAATCCCGAAAAGGGGCTTAATTTACTGCGCATGAGAGTTACCGGAACAACTAACCCAATTTGATACCATGGCTGCGTGAATCGGCGCATATCTTCGTAACATAATGTCATCGTTTGATTACAGAAGAAATTCACGGTTCACCGGCTTTAGGCGAGCATAAACGACGGAGGATGATTCCAATGTACGAGACCAAAGAGCAGGTCCTGGAGCAGGTGCTTTCCCAGGAAAAACCACACTGCCCGCACTGCGGCGCGGAAATGAACATCTGGGAAGTACCCCCGATCCCGGTGGGTGACGGACTGGGGTGGGGAACGCCCTATTTATTTCTATGCTTTAACGACGAATGCAAGCTCTATATCGAGGGCTGGGATAACCTGAAAACAAACTATTCACATCATGCGTCCTATCGGTGCATGAATTATCCGGGAACCCAGCAGTTCGAGCTGATGCCGGTCTTCAGCCCCATGGGCGGAACCGGGCAGATCATCGACAGTGAAGTCCTGGCTCAGGAAGAAGTGCTGAGAGAAAACACCAAAAAAGGATTTTCCATTCTGGCGGATTGTTACGTTGCCAAGGATTCCCCCACGGTTCTGAAAATGATTCTGGACCCCACAGAACCTTCCCGGGTCCGGTTAAAAGCAGCCGAGATGATCGGCGATATTGGAGAACTGGAAGCCGTTGAACCGCTGAAGAGTCTCAAGGTGGGAAATCAGCTCATTCAGGAAAAGCTGGACGCGTCCGTTCAAAAAATCCATGAGCGGTTTTTTACAAGGGAATGTCCGTTCTGTGCGGAAATCATCAAAAAAAGAGCCACCGTCTGCAGGCACTGCAACCGGGAAGTCGCCGGCATTTAGATCCGGAATCAGATGAGAGCCTGCCGGAATATCCCTACCCGATGACATTGGTTTAAGCCCTGAATCTTCCCCCTTGAAAAAAAGGGGGATCTCCCACTCATCATCATGATTTTTCACGAATCAGCGATTGACCCGTCATCAACTCCGGCTTTTCAATGCCCATGATTTCCAGAATCGTGGGCGCAATATCGCCCAGCACTCCCGATCCGAGATTTGCCTGTTTTCGCGTATCATCCACCAGAATCAGCGGCACCGGATTCAGGGTGTGCGCGGTGTGGGGGTGACCGTTTTCATCCGCCATGGTTTCCGCATTTCCATGGTCGGCCGTGATCAGCACCGCACCGCCCATGGCCTGAACTTTTTCCACGATTTTGCCCACGCATTCATCCACGGTTTCGCAGGCGCGGATGGCCGCATTCAAAAATCCGGTATGCCCGACCATGTCCATGTTGGCAAAATTAAGCACCACCAGATCATATGCGGTTTCATCCAATCGGGCCAATAGCTGTTCGGTTACGGCTCCGGCGCTCATTTCCGGTTTCAGATCATAGGTGGGAACATCCCTTGGAGACGGAACCATGCACCGGTCCTCCAGGGGGAACGGTTTTTCCTCGCCGCCATTGAAAAAATAAGTGACATGCGCGTATTTTTCCGTTTCCGCAATCCGGAGCTGGCGAAGATTGTTTCGGCTGACGACTTCTCCCAGAATATCCTTCAGGTTTACCGGTGCAAAGGCAATGGGCAGTGACAACGTCTCATCGTACTGCGTCATACAGACATAACCGCGGAGCCTCGGCAGAACCCGGCGCTCGAAATAGGGGAACTGCGCATCATTTAAGGCATGGGTGATCTGGCGGACCCGGTCGGATCGAAAATTAAAGCAGATCACCCCATCCCCGTCCCGAAGGATTCCCAGCGGATGATCGCCTTTATCGGTCAACACGACGGGTTTGACGAATTCATCCATTTCCCCGCGCTTATAGGCCTTTTGAACGGCTTCCACCGGGTCTTTTTCATGAAGGCCGTCGCCTTCGGTATACAGCCGATAGGCCATTTCCGTCCTGTCCCATCGCTTGTCCCGGTCCATGGCGTAAAAACGGCCGCAGATCGATGCAATATCCCCGTAATTATGCCGACAGATATGCGCCTTTAGCCTTCCGATATAATCAACGCCGCTGTCCGGCGGCGTGTCCCGGCCGTCCAGAATGGCGTGAACAAATACCTGTTTCAAGCCGTTTTTTCTGGCCATGTCCAGAAGGGCCAGCAGATGATGAATATCGCTGTGAACCCCGCCGTCCGAAACCAGACCGATGAGATGCAGCGCGGAATTGGCGGCCAAAAGATCTCCGGGTGCCTTTGACATGATGGTTTTCAGTGTCGGATTTTCAAAAAAATCGCCTTCACGAACCGCCTTGTTAATCCGAACCAGGTCCTGATAGACGACCCTGCCGGCCCCGATATTCATGTGGCCGACTTCGGAATTGCCCATCACGCCGTCCGGAAGCCCCACGGCCTCTCCCGAGCACTTCAGTTGGGTATGGGGATAGTTGCTTTTCAAGCGTCTCAGATGGGGCGTATCGGCCAGTTCAACCGCATTGGAAACATTGCCGGAAGAACTATTGGCTCGAATTCCCCAGCCATCAAGAATCATAAGCAGACACATCCGATGCGTCATCGGTATCATCTCCCTCAAAAATATCGTTCATTTCGATTTGCGGACTGTCAACCTGAATCCTGGGAACATCCACCCAGAGCCCTTCCAGATTATAGAATCTGCGAATCGGGTCATAAAACACGTGGATCACCACATGGTCATAATCCAGAAGAATCCAGTGCCCGGAACCCGCGCCCTCGACCCCCAGGGGCCGGATGCGGTTATCCCGCATCATTTTTTGAATATGATCGGCAATGGCCATGACCTGACGACTGGATCGCCCGCTGCAGATAATGAAATAATCGGTGATCGCGGTCATGCCCCTGAGGTCCATGACGACAATATCCAGGGCTTTTTTCCCCTGGGCCGCTTGAATAAAAAGATCGAGGGATGGATCGGAAGGCAACTGCTGGGTCATTGATAAAGTCCTTTACTGGAAATAAATTCGGATACCGCTTCCGGAACCAGAAACCGGATGGATCGGCCCCTTTGCACCAGGGATCGGATGGCGGAGGATGAGATATCCAGAGATGTCACACCGATCGGGTAAACGGACTGGTACCCGGGATGCACAAAAACCGACTGCTGCCGGTCATATTGATAGCCGGGTGCCAGAAAATCAAGATAATCGGCCACCGCAAGGGGCATGTCTTCGAACCGCCCGCGGTCGTAAGCCCCCGGCCTTCCCATGACAATCAGGGGAAGGCGGGTCAGGATTCCCCTGAAATCTTTCCAGGTGTGAATTTCCAGAAAAGCATCCAGGCCGACAATCAAAAAACAGGGATCTGTTTTGGACAGCGCGTCCGCAAAAAACGACAGGGTATCAATCGTATAGGAGGGGCCGGTGCGCATCAGCTCCACATCCGATACCACAAAATCGGAATCATTGCCCACGGCCCGTCGAATCATTTCCAGGCGATCCGATGGACTGGCAATGTCCGCTTCGGATTTATGCGGCGGTATGGCGGATGGAATCAGATAGATCCGGCTCAGGCCAAACCGCTCCCTGACCTCCAGAATCGTTCGCAAATGTCCGAAATGAATCGGATTAAATGTGCCCCCGAACAGCCCGATCCGCATGGGCATCCTATCACGTCCCCCCCGGCCTTCAGTCTTCACCTTTTCTGCCTTTTCAGCTCCTATTCCCTGACCTGGCCATCCCCGAACACCACGAATTTGGTGGTCGTCAGCTCTTCAAGCCCCATCGGACCAAAGGCATGCAGTTTGGTGGTGCTGATGCCGATTTCAGCCCCAAGGCCCATCTGGCCACCGTCATTAAACCGGGTGGACGCATTCACCAGCACAACGGATGAGTCCACTTCCCGGACAAAGCGCCTAGCCCTTTCATAGTCCCGTGTGACAATGGCGTCGGTATGGCTGGAGCCGTATGCGGCGATATGCGCCACAGCCTCATCCATGCCGGAAACCACTTTAACGGCCAGGGTCAGATTCAAATATTCAGCCGGCCAGTCCGCCTCGGTCGCCGTTTTTGCCCGGGGAAGAATCCGGCAGGTCTTTTCGCATCCGCGAAGCTCGACGCCCGCGGCAATGAGTTTTTCCGCAACTATCGGCAAAAAGACGGGGGCCGCGTTTTCATGAACGAGAAGGGTTTCCATGGCATTGCAGACGCCCGGCCGCTGAACCTTGGCATTGACGCATATCCTTTCAGCCATTTCAAAATCCGCCCCTTTGTCCACATACACATGGCATACGCCTTTGTAATGCTTCAGCACCGGGATCCTGGAATTCTCGACAACAAACCGGATCAGGCTTTCGCCACCACGGGGAATAATCAGATCAATGGATTCTTCCTGTTGCAGCAGCGTGGTAACGGCGCTTCGATCCCTGACCGGTATGACCTGAGCCGACTCCTTGGGCAGTCCGGCTTCCTCGAGTGCCCTGGCAATGAGCCCGGCCAGAACCTGATTCGAGTGATGGGCTTCGGAGCCGCCGCGAAGGATCACGGCATTTCCCGATTTCAGGCAGAGGGCCGCCGCATCAATGGTGACGTTGGGTCTGGACTCGTAGATGATGCCGATGACCCCCAGCGGAATCCGTACCCGGGAAACCTCCAGGCCGTTGGGCCTTCGAAAACTCCTGGAGGATGATCCCACCGGGTCCTCCAGCAGGGCCACTTCCCGAAGCCCGTTCATCATGGACCGGATCGTGGCATCCGTTATGGTCAGGCGGTCTATCATGGCCGCTGAAAGACCGGATTTTCGAGCTTGCTCAACATCCACGGCGTTTTCCTGCCGGATGATGGCGGCATTTTCAAGGATCAGATCCGCAAGCCTGAGCAGCATGGCATTTTTGCGATGGGTCGGGCACCTGGCTATTTGCCGGGAGGCTGCCCTGGCCGCTCTGGCCATATCGCCGACAAGGGTTTCAACACTCATGGATTCCTCCTGATTCCGTGGTAATGACCAGATTGTCCCTGTGAATGACTTCGTCATAGGGTTTTTCCCCCAACCGGTCCTGAATTTGCCGGGACTGAAGCCCCATGATTTTTCGGATGTCCGTGGCACTGTAGTTCACAAGTCCCGTACCCAGGATATCGCTTTCCGCGGTTTTAAACTCCACCGGCGCGCCGATGCCGAAATCGCCTTCAACACCGACGATGCCGCTGGATAGCAGGCTCTTTCCCCGTTTGAGGACGGCCGTTGCAGCCCCCTGGTCAATTACGATAACGCCTTCGGGTTTAAGGGAATACCCGATCCAGCATTTTCGGCTGGGAAGCCGTTCAGCCTGGGGAACAAAAAATGTGCCGAAGGGTTCGCCATCAAAAAGCTTCTCCAGGATGTCCGGGACATTGCCGTTGGCGATCACCATGGGAACGCCGGCGGCCGTTACTTTTTTTGCAGCCTTGATCTTGCTGAGCATGCCGCCGGTCCCGAGGGACCCCGGATTATCGCCGGCAACCTTCTCCAGGCTCTTTTTAAACGTCGTTACCGTCGGAATCAGTTCGGCATCGGGATTGGACCGGGGATCTTTGGCATACAAACCGTCGATATCGGACAGGATGATCAGGATGTCGGCATCCATCAGCAGCGCAATCATGGCCGCCAGATTGTCATTGTCGCCGAATTTGATGGATTCGATGGTAACCGTGTCATTCTCGTTGATGATGGGAACCACCTGCCAGGAAAGCAGCGTATAGAGGGTGTTTCTGGCATTCAGATAGCGCTTGCGGTTATTCAGGTCATCACTGGTCAGCAGGATCTGGGCGACCTTGTTTCCATAGCGCTCGAATGCGTTTTCATATTCCATGATGAGACTGGCCTGGCCGACCGCCGAGACAGCCTGGCGTTTGGGGATTTCATCTGGCCTTTTGCTAAGACCGATCTTGCGAAGACCTGCTGACATGGCTCCGGACGTCACCAGAATGACTTCCAGGCCCCGATCGATCAGTCTGCAGATCTGACGGCTGATCGACCGGACGACGTTCAGGTCCAGACCGCTGTCCTCGGTCAGCACATTGCTGCCCACCTTGACAATCACCCGTTTGGCATTGTCAAAACTCGTTTTCCTGTCGGTTTTCATCGGCTGCATCCAGAAAGCTAACGATGGTTGATATCAAATCGTCTATACCCGATCCGGTCGCGGCGGAAATCCGAACCAGAGATCCTTTGCGAGATCTTTCGGGAGATCTTCTGTCCGGATGAGATTCAATGGCTTTCTGAAATCTGTCCGCAGCCTCTTCCGCCCCGGTAAGATCCATCTTGCTGAGCACAACGATTTGCGGCTTATGGCTCAGCAATTCGCTGTACGAGGTCAGTTCGTGGTTGATGGTTTCATAATCCTTGAGCGGATCATTTGGATCAATCGTTGATACATCAACCAGGTGAACCAGGAAACGGGTGCGCTCGACATGCTTTAAAAATTGAATCCCGAGCCCCGCACCCGCATGAGCGCCTTCAATCAGGCCCGGAATATCGGCAACCACGAACGCTTCTCCGCCCCAGCGGGGTTTAACGACGCCGAGATTCGGGATCAGCGTGGTGAACGGATACGCCCCGATCTTGGGACGGGCCGATGAAATCGCGGAAATCAATGTGGATTTTCCGGCATTGGGGAGTCCCACCAGACCGACATCGGCAATCAGCTTCAGTTCCAGGCGGATGTTCAAGGTCTCGGCAGGTTCGCCAGGCTGGGCAAACCGCGGGGTTTGATGCGTTGAAGTTTTGAAATGGGTATTTCCCTGCCCTCCCCTGCCGCCTTTTGCCAGAACAAAGGTTTCATCGGGATTGACAAAGTCTTTGATGGGTTCGCCCGTATCGGCATTGACGACCAGGGTGCCGGGAGGAATTTCAATGATCAGGTCATCGCCGTCTTTTCCGGTTCTCTGGTTTCCCTCGCCGCCGGATCCGTTTTGAGCCTTGAAGAATTTTTTGTAATTAAAATCATAGAGCGTGCGTTTCCGGGATGAAGTGACCAGGATAATGTCCCCGCCCCTTCCGCCACTGCCGCCATCCGGGCCGCCTTTTGGAATGAACTTCTCTCGCCGGAAACTGACGCAACCACTGCCGCCTTTGCCAGACTCAATCGTAATATTCGCTTCGTCAATGAATTTCACTCGGCATAAACGCTGACTTTTTTACGGGTACGGCCGTACCGTTCGTATTTGACAACGCCATCCATCGTGGCAAAAAGCGTATAATCCTTTCCCAAACCCACATTGTTGCCCGGATGAATCTGGGTCCCAACCTGGCGAACCAGAATGTTTCCGGCTCGAACTGTTTCACCGCCAAAACGTTTAACCCCTCTGCGCTGGGCATTACTGTCGCGACCGTTTCGTGAACTGCCGCCTGCTTTTTTATGTGCCATATCCTGAAATCTCCACGTCACCTGTCGATAATTATATGCAACCAGGTACAATCAAATGAAATTCAAATCATGGGCCAATTCGCTTCAAAATCCGGCATGCGAAGCTTAGACCTCGATGCTGTCAATTTTTACGGCTGTAAAATCTTGACGATGACCTTGTTTTTTGCGATAGCCTTTTCGGCGTTTGAATTTAAATACGATGATTTTATTCCCCCGGTCCTGTTCCACAATTCGCGCGTTTACCTTGGCGTTCTCAAGAACCGGTTTTCCCACGGAAAGATTTTCACCATCCGAATAGAGAAGTATCTGATCAAAAGCCACAGACGATCCGACTTCACCTGGAATTTTTTCAATTCTCAGCGTTTCTCCCGTCTGGACCCTGTATTGTTTTCCGCCCGTTGCAACTACAGCGTACATATGCTTGACCCTCCTTGAAACAACAAATAATAGACGTTTTAAAATCCCCAATTTTTAATCTATTTATGAATAATGTCAAGATTTTTCTGTGACGGAAATGGAAAAAATGATATATCCGAAAGAATAAAAGCCCAGTCCCGGAACAATCGATAATCTATCGGAGTCATGTCATGAACTCATTTTCAGCTTTTACCATCATACACAAAGACGGCGATAAAATCCAGTCCGTTTCCATTGATCTCATCGGCGAAGAGCCGCTTTCGATCCGGATCGACGGCAAGCCCTATTCGGTTGTCATGCGCACCCCGGGGGATGAAATTGCCCATGCCGCCGGATTCTGCCTGACCGAAGGCATCGCGGACATTCTGGAGGACATCGCGGCCCTTGCCTGCTGCGACGGCTCGGACAGCAATGTGGTAACGGTGACACTGACGGAAAAACAGCGGCTGAAAATCGCCGGATACCTGGATCGTCGGGGTTTCATCAGCCAGAGCAGTTGCGGCATCTGCGGAAAAGAACTGGTTCAGGATATCTCGATTGCCGTATCGCCCATCAGCGACGACACCCGGTTTAACATCAGCAGCGCCCTCTCCTGTCTGGAAGATTTTTCCAGGCATCAACCCCTTCGCCGGAAAACCCGTGCCACCCATGCTGCCCTGATCATCGGCGCAGGCGCCGATGTGCTTTCCTCCGCCGAAGACGTGGGCCGCCATAATGCCGTGGACAAGGCCATCGGCAAATTATTTCTGAATCATACCCTTTCCCGTGCAAAAGGGCTGGTTCTGTCCTCCAGGATCAGTTACGAACTGGTTCAAAAAGCGGCCCGTGCCGGAATTCCCATCATTCTTGCCGTATCCCGGCCAACCGCTCTTGCGGTGAACCTGGCCACCCGACTCAACATGACCCTGGCCTGCCTGGCCCCAAAATCCGGCCTGTATGTCTTTTGCGGAGAGCAAAGACTGACGGCTTCGTAAAAAGGCCAATATCTGCGCCAGCACTTCATCCTTTGTCGCTGCGGCATACCCAGAAGTACGGCAGGCGGAAAACAGATGGGGACTTCGACACCCCATCGTCTAACCCTGGTCCCCGACCCATTATTTTTCTTGACCAAACGCAAAATACATTATACAGAAATAAACATCTAATGAATTTAGTTCATATAATTAACCGCATCTGTATAATTTAGTATCTTACTCTGAAATTTGCCAGCCGCATGAACGTGCATGTTCATCAAAAACCGGCAGTGGCGTTCAATATCAAACCCCATCCAGGGAAAATTTTGAAATGCGTCTCCCCTTGATGGGGCAAACCACGGTCATGAATCACACCCTATGAAGGAGGCAGGATATTGGCCGCAACCGATCCGCAAAGCCAGGATGAAGTATTGCTGGAACTCAAGGATGTCCAGATGTCCTTTGGAAAAGTCGTTGCCCTTGCCGGCGTCAACCTGACCATCCGGCGCGGGGAAATCCATTCGGTCATCGGCCCGAACGGCGCCGGCAAAACCGTGATGATGAACTGCATCAACGGCCTATACCGGCCGCAGAAAGGCAGCATCCGGTTTCGGGGGCAACCGGTCAATCACTTAAGACCCTATCAGCGCGCGAAAATGGGGATGGCCCGAACCTTTCAAAAAGTCGAGGTGTTCGGCGGCATGACGGTTCTGGATAACATCCGTCTGGGCCGCCATAATCACTATGCTTCCGGAATCCTCAGCGGCGCCGTCTATGCGGGAAAAACCGCAAGGGAAGAAATCCGGCACCGGGCCTTTATCGAAGAAGAGATCATCGACCTTCTGGAAATCGAGCACATCCGGAACAAACCGGTCGGCATGCTGCCGTACGGCCTTCAGAAGCGGGTGGAACTGGGAAGGGCTCTTGCCCTGGAGCCGGAGCTGCTGATCCTGGATGAGCCTTTAGCGGGCCTTAATCTGGAGGAAGTCGAGGACATGGCCAGATTCATCCTGGATGTCAACGAGGAGCGCCGCTGGAAGGTGACCTGCCTTCTGGTGGAGCATGACATGGGCGTGGTGATGGATCTGTCGGATCGCGTGTTCGTTCTGAATTTCGGGAACATGATCATGGATGGAACGCCGTCCGAGGTCCAGAACAGTCCCGAGGTGATCAAGGCGTATCTGGGTGAAGAGGATCTGTATGCAACAAGAGCATAAAATATCAGGCGCCCGGGAAAATCCGGCCATTGAAATCTCGAAAGAGCTGACCATTCCCCGGCTGTTTTACCGGCAAGCCCTGCGGTTCGGAAAAAATCGTGTGGCCATGCGCGAAAAGGAATTTGGCATCTGGCGACCGGTCACCTGGCAGGATTATCTTGATAACGTAAAAAGCATCAGCCTTGGACTGATCAGCCTGGGTCTGCGGGAAGGCGAAAAAATATCCATGATCGGTACCAATCGGCCAGAGGGCCTGTGGGCGGAAATGGCAACGCTCTGCGCAAGGGGCGTCGGGGTATGGCTGTTTCAGGATTGCCTCCTGGATGAGGTCCGCTACATTCTGGACCATTCCGACACCCGGTTTCTGTTTGCCGAAGGCCAGGAAGAAGTGGATAAGGCCCTTTCCATCCAGGCGGAATGCCCCAAGCTGGAGAAAATCATCTGGGATGATCCCAAGGGCATGCGCCATTATCACCAGAAATGCCTGATCAGCCTCAAAGAAGTTCAGGAAATGGGACGAGCGCTGGACAAGGCCCAGCCGAATCTTTTTGCCGAGCTGATTCAAAAAGGTCATGGGGATGAGGTGGCCCTGCTGTTTTATACATCGGGAACAACCTCCCTTCCCAAGGGCGCGCTGCTCTCGCACCACAATATGCTGATCATGGGCAAAAACCTCATGAGCGTCGACCCGTGTCGGGATACCGACGATTACGTCTCCTACCTTCCCTTTGCCTGGATCGGCGAGCAGATGATGTCCATCTCCTGCGGCCTTCAGATCGGCTATACCCTGAATTTTCCGGAATCCACGGAAACCGCTCAGGAAAACATCCGGGACATCGGCCCCCATGTGATGTTCGCACCGCCCCGCATGTACGAACAGATGACCCGGACGGTCCAGGTCAAGTATCTGGACGCTGCCTGGCTCAAACGAAAAGCTTACGCCCTTGCAACAACAATCGGGTACCATGTGGCCAACCTGAAATTCGATAAAAAACCGGTTCCCGCAACCTGGGCGATTCTGGAATGGCTGGCCCATATCACGGTTCAAAAAAAGCTTAAAGACCATCTGGGGCTCTCCCGGGTTCGAAACGCCTATACCGGAGGAGCGGCCATGGGCCCGGATCATTTCCGGTTTTTTCATGCCCTGGGGGTCAACCTGAAGCAGATTTACGGACAGACCGAAGTGGCCGGCATTTCCGTGGTTCACCGAAGCGGAGACATCAAATTCGATACGGTCGGGCTCCCCATTCCCGGAACCGAGATCCGAATCACCGAAGAAGGGGAAATCATCACGCGAAGTCCCTCGGTGTTTCTAGGATACTACAAGAATCCCGAAGCCACTGCCAAAGCACTTAAGGGCGGATGGCTGCATTCCGACGACAGGGGGTTTATCGATGACGACGGGCACCTGGTGGTGTTTGACCGGACCAAGGACGTGTTTACGCTAAGAGACGGAAAACCCTTCTCTCCCCAGTACCTGGAAACCCGGCTCAAGTTCAGCCCGTATATCAAGGATTCCTGGGTGATCGGCGACAAAAGGCAGTACATCACCGCGGTTCTTTGCATCGATTATGCCGTGGTTGCCAACTGGGCCGATGAAAAAAAACTGACCTATACCAACTACCAGGAGCTTTCGCAGAAACCGGAAGTCTATGACCTGGTGGAAAAACAGATCCGCCAGGCCAACAAGGATCTGCCGGAGCCGGCCCGCGTCATCAAGTTCACCAATCTTTACAAGGAATTTGACGCCGACGATGACGAACTGACCCGAACCCGGAAACTGCGCCGGCAATTTGTGGAAAAACGCTACAGGGACATCCTGGACGCCCTGTACTCCGAAACAGACATCGTGCACATCGATACCACCATCAAATATGAGGACGGCAGGCAGGCGCATATTAAAACGGATATGCATATCCGCTCAGTCCGGTAAACTGATTGTCGGGGAGTCGCAAAAAACCGCGACATCCCGACCTGCCGGAGCGTGAAAACGACATTTTTTTATTCGCGTCTATTCGCTGGTCCAAAAAGTGTTTTCAGGGTAAAGGAGCAGAGCGTTATGGACTTATTTCTGATGACCATCGTCACCGGCATCATGGTCGGCGGCATCTATGCCCTCGTGGCCCTTGGATGGGTGCTGATATACAAATGCTCGGGAGTCCTCAACCTGGCCATGGGAGAAATGACCCTGATCGGTGCCTACACCTCCTTGAGTTTTTATTCCATGGGCGTGCCGTTCCTGCTGTCCCTGGCCATCTCCCTTGTGATCGGTTTTATTCTTGGCATTCTCACGGAGCGGATTTTTCTGGATAAACTGATCGGCGAGCCGGTATTGACGGTGATCATGGTCACGGTCGGGCTCAGCTTTTTCTTCAAGGGGACCATCGGATTTATCTGGGGAACCGACACCCGTGTTTTCAGCCCGCCGGTATTTTCTATTGAACCCGTTCGGTTCGGACCGATCGTTGTGGGGTCGGTGTACATCTGGAGCTTTGTGGCGGCCATGGTACTTCTGGTCATTTTTGTAAGCTTTTTCAAATACACCCGATGGGGACTTGCCATGCAGGCCACGGCCGATGACGAGATGGCGGCTCTTTCCATCGGCGTCAGCGCCCGATTCGTCTATGCGGCAGCCTGGTCCATTGCCTTCATGGCATCCGGCGTCGGGGGAACGCTTCTGGGGAACATCAACGGCCTGAATATTTCCGTGGGCTATCTGGGGCTTCTGGTTTTACCGGCCGTGGTTCTGGGCGGACTCAACTCGGTTCCCGGCGCCATCGTGGGCGGAATCACCATCGGCATTCTGCAAAACCTCTGCGGTACCTATCTGGACCGGTATTTCCCCGGTGGGGTCAAGGAAATCGCGCCTTTTGTTTTCATGACTATTTTTCTTCTCTTTAAACCCCATGGACTTTGGGGATGGGAACGGATCGAAAGGGTATAATCCATGTCCACGACTTTTCTTCCCTGCGGAGTGTATCACCAGACGTACGCACAGGATCATGCCTGGTGGCAGACCCCTTTTATCAAGGCAAAAATGATTCTTCTGGCGCTGTTTCTTTTTGTCATCATCCCCGGGTTTGCCGATATGTACTGGATCAGCGTGTGCAATCAGATCGGGTATACGATCCTTGGCGCTTTGGGCGTACAGCTCCTGATCGGATTCTGCGGTCAGCTCACCCTGGGACATGCCGCGTTTATCGCGGTCGGCGCCTATACCAGCACCCTGCTCATTCTGGAGTTTCCCTGGCCGGCATTTATGATTGACTGGGGAATTGCCTATCCGGTCAGCATTCTGGCTGCGGCCGTGGTATCCGGCCTCTGGAGCGTGCTCTTTGGTCTTCCCTCGGCCAGGGTCAAGGGATTTTATCTGATTCTTTCCACCATGGCCGCCCAGTTTATCACTGTTGATTTCATCATTACCCAGTATGTCAGTCAGATCGGCGGCCGGGGCCAGGCCTTCTCCCTGCCGCCCGGAACGATTAAAATGGGTCCCTGGGTCATCGACAACGATGTCAAGGTTTATTACATGATTCTGTTTTTTATCATTGTCTGCGTGACGGTCATGGCCAATCTGCTCAGATCCAGGGTCGGCAGGGCCTGGGTCGCCATCCGCGATAATGACATCTCTGCCGAAGTCATGGGCATCAACGTGTTGAAATACAAGCTTCTGGCCTATTTTGTCGCCGGATTTATCGCCGGCATTGCCGGGGCTTGCTGGATCAGCAATCTTGCCGCCATCAGCCCGGAGCATTTTCCCTGGTTCTGGTCCCTGTGGCTGGTGGGCGTCATCCTGATCGGCGGCATCGGCTCCATTCACGGCGCCATCTTCGGAGCGCTCTTTATGGTGCTGGTCATGGAGATCCTTCAAATGATCGTCATGCCCCTTTCAGACATCTATCCCAAGCTCCTGATGGATTTTCTCTTTATCAAGGAAGCCACTTTCGGGCTGGCCATCTGCGTGTTTCTGATCTTTGAACCCAATGGCCTGGCGTACCGGTGGTGGCAGATCAAGAACTATTTCAATCTCTGGCCGTTTTCATACTGACGAGGGGGGAATGACCGGTTTGCATGAAAGTGAGGAAGGGGGCAGTGTTTTGCCTCACGCCTTACATTTTCCATGTTCGGGTGGATTCAGGGGCGGTCGTTGTTGTTTACGCCGCTTATTCGGTTACACTTTCACAGGAGGGATGCTATGAAATCAAAATTTTTCGTATGGTTCTGGATGGCGGTGATTCTAATCACGGGAGGAGCTGCATGGGCTGAAGAAATCAACATCGGCGCGCTCAGCGACATGACCGGCGCAACGTCGGATGTGGGCAAGGATTATGCACTGGGCCTTGCCGAAGCCGTTAATTATGTCAACGACACCGGCGGCATCAACGGCAAGACCATCAAGCTGTTTCAGTTTGATTACGGCTACCGGATCCCCGAAGCGCTGACCAAGTATAACCTGTTCAAGCAGAAAAAATGCGTGGCTGTCCTGGGATGGGGAACCGGAGACACCGAAGCCCTGGCACCGACAGTGGCCAAGGATAAAATGCCGTATGTCTCGGCATCCTATTCCGGACATCTCTGCGATCCCAAGAAAACTCCCTATAACCTGTTTTTTGCAACGGATTATTCCACCCAATCCCGGGGACTGGTCACGGCCTGGTTTGATAAAAAATGGCCGACCAAGCCGGATTTCGGAAAACGCAAACCGCGCATTGCCTGCGCTTACATGACGGCATCTCCGTTCAGCAGCGCTTCCATCAAGGCTGCCAAGGATCAGGCCACAATTCTGGGCTTTGATATCGGGCCGGACCAGGATGTTTCCCTTTTTGCCATTGACACCAAAAGCCAGATCCTGGCCTTGAAGGAATTCAAGCCGGATGTCGTTCTTCACACCAATACCGTCATGTCCGTGGCCGCCACCCTTCGGGACGCTTATGCGCTGGAGCTGGGCGCGGACCATATCATCAAGAACTGGGGATTCGATGAAAACCTTGTCATGCTGGCCGGAAAAGCTGCCGAGGGTGCCATGGGATGCGCTCCCTGGGCTTTTTTCGGACAAAACGTCAAGCTCATGGATAAAGTCATGGAATACGCCAAAAAATACAATCCCGGCATTCCCCCTGAAAAACGGACCATCCATACGGTTCAGGCATGGGCCAATGTTCTTGGCCTTGCCGAAGCCTTGAAACGGGCGGATAAGGCAGGCGATCTTTCCGGCGAAGGCATTCTGAAAAAAGGATTTGAAACCATGACGGATTTTGAAATCGGACTGGGTCTGGCGCCCGTTTCTTTTTCAGCCGCGGATCACCGGCCCCAGAGCAAGGCCAGGATCTATGAATTCAAGGGCGGAAAATTCGCGCTGATGGATGAAGTGGATTTAAAAGGCCGGTGGCCGGATAAATGGAAGAGCGAATGGATAGGCTGGTAGCGATGCGATGGGTGATTCCAAACCAGGTTAGGGTTCAGCATCAAGGGAGGCCTGAAGCTTGTCAAAAGAAGAGATGATCCTGAAGATCAACAATATCGAGGTCAAGTATCACGAGGTTATCCTGGTGATCAAGGGCGTTTCCATTGAAGTGCCTCGTGGGGGAATCGTTGCGCTGCTGGGGGCCAACGGCGCGGGAAAGAGCACGACACTTAAAGCCGTATCCGGCCTGCTCAACCATGAAGATGGAAAGGTGACGGACGGATCCATCGATTTTCTGGGTGAGCGCATCGATAAACTACGGGCTGAAAACATCGCCAAAATGGGAATCGTTCAGGTGATTGAGGGCCGAAGGGTGTTCGAGCACCTGACCGTGGAGCAGAACCTGAAAGTCGGCGCCCATATGCGAAAACCGGAAAGCCGGTCCATCAAGGACGGACTTGAAATGGTTTACCATTATTTTCCCAGACTGAAGGAAAAGCGCAATGAAATTGCCGGATTCATCAGCGGCGGCGAGCAGCAGATGACGGTTGTGGGAAGAGCCCTGATGACCGCCCCCAAGCTCATCCTGCTGGATGAACCTTCGATGGGCCTGGCACCGCTCTTGATTCATGAGATTTTCAACATCATCACCCGGCTTAATCACGAAGAGCACATTTCGATACTGCTTGTGGAGCAAAACGCCAAACTGGCCCTGAATGTTGCCCCGCATGCGTATGTAATGGAAAACGGCCGCATCGTCATGGACGATACCGCGGAAAAACTCAGGCAAAATCCGGATATCAAGGATTTTTACCTGGGCCTCAAAGATGTTGGGGGAAGAAAAAGCTTTCGGGATGTTAAACACTATAAACGAAGAAAACGATGGCTTACTTAAGCCCTTGAATTCACAAAGGGGGGTTCATGACACACCGTAACGCGATGATATGCAACTGCGTTTTAATCCTGGTTGCCCTGGGATTTCTGGCCGGCTGCGCCGGAATGGCGGCAAAACCCACGGATCAAAACTTTAAGGCGCCAACCGTAACCCTGGATTCCATGGAAGTGGCGCATTACTGGGGGTGGTGGTATTATGCCAAGCCCGTGCCACCTACCAAGGGGACAGCCGGAAATAACGGCGCGCCGCTCGATCTGGCCTTTATCTTCAACATTGAAAATCCCAACCCCTTTCCGGTCATGCTGGAAAGCCTGAAATTTACCGTTGCCTTTGAAGAATTCGACCTGAATTCGCTCAGCTCAACAGATGTCCAGTGGATTCCACCGGGAAAAACCAATCAGATCCGGGTCCATGCCATGTTTGACGGCGAGCAGTCCAGGCTCAGCCTGATGCTGGTCGGCGCCATGAAACTGAAGGAAAAGGGAATCGATGCCATGACCCAGCTCGAAAAATGGTGGACAGGCGTATCGCAAGCCGCTTTCCCGGTTCATGTCAAGGAGGGCGCGGCCGTATTCAAGGCCGACAATCTGGTTAAGGTCAGCGCGTTCAAGGCCACCTATCCCAAATAATAGGGCTCCTTTTCAGCCTTACCCTTTCAACCGCATCAAAACATGAAAGCTTCATTCCCCCCTTTTGAAAAAGGGGGGCCAGGGGGGATTTTCAAGCATTCCCACACGAAAATCCCCTTTAATCTTCTTTTCCCCGATTCCTTCCTCTTGAATTCTCTTCTCACATGCGATAGAGTATATTACATCCATGTTGCTTCCAATAAACAGATCCGCCGCTGCCGAATAAACAGCCCGAACCCATACACCGATACCCATGCAATCCGATACTCAACATAAAAAAATCATTGCGGACAACCGAAAAGCCCGGTTCAATTACTTCATCGAAGATGAGTATGAGGCGGGAATCGTCCTGAAAGGCACCGAAGTCAAGTCCATGAGAAACGGCAAGGCCAATATCAAGGACGCATATGCCAAAATTCAGAACGGGGAGGTTTTTCTCTATCAAATGCATATCGGCGTTTACGCCTTTGCCTATTACGAAAACCATGATCCGCTGAGGGTCCGCAAACTCCTGCTTCACAGGCGGGAAATCGAAAAGCTTTACGGAAAAGTCAATGAAAAAGGACTGTCCCTGATCCCGCTCCAGGTTTATTTTGTCAATGGCAAGGTCAAGGTCAAGATTGCGCTGGCAAGGGGCAAACACCTCTATGACAAAAGGGAAACCATTAAAAAACGGGACGCGCAGCGGGATTTTGACAGGGGGCAAAGATAGGCAGGCCTTCGCGCTATTGACAACCCCACCGGCTTGATATAGAATTAGTATAGATCTTGTTCTTTAACATCATCTCCGCAAATGGGGGGCGTAACGGCTTCGACGGGGATATCGAAACTTTGGCTGCATACCGAGCTCCTGCCTGCTCGTTAAACGACGGGAATAAATATAATCGCAGACGATTATAACTACGCTGTAGCCGCTTAGGCTACCGTCCTGTCGGATTACTCCTGCGGATCCGATAAGGGCGTCAACAGCGGGATAGTTGGCTTCTGTACGCCTGATTCAAAGCCAGCGAAACTCATATCGGGATAACTGCTTAAGGATCCAGCCTGAAGGAGCCGTAAGTGGTGACAATCAAATTTCAGGATATGTATGTAGACGTCAAAGCGGAAAGTTTTCGGACGCGGGTTCAACTCCCGCCGCCTCCACCATTTTTATTTCAATTACTTACGTAAAAACAGATGGCTGTTTTTACGATCTATTGTCGCAACAGTCCCCCTTTTTCATCCGATGGAGAAGTAACCCCGGCCCCCGATCATCCCAGGAAAATTAATTTACCTATGCGATTGAAGGAAGGGCGGCCGAATGGCTGCTGTTCTTGCTATTTGGCCGATGCATCAGCATACTCCCGTTAAGAAGCATCGCATCGGAAGGATTTAAGTATGCCATACCTGGCCAAAGAGCAACTTGTGGGTTATTTAAAAGAACACAAACAAGAGTTTGCTGACTCCTATGGTGTTATCAGGATCGGAATTTTTGGAAGCGCCGCACGAGATGAACTGCAAGAAGCAAGCGATATAGATATTGCGATAGAAATGATTCCGGAGAAAAAGAATCTAAGGAATTTTTTAGGGTTTAAGCGTCTTCTTGAACTGCAGTTTGGCCGCACAGTCGATCTTGGCATCGAAAGCACCTTGAAGCCGGTTGTACGCGCCAATATCCGGAAAGAGATAGTGTATGTTTAAAAGAACGCCACAACTCTTCCTGCAGGATATTTTGGATTCAGGCGAATCTATTCGATCCTATGTACAAGGGATCACGTTCGAGCAGTTTGAACGGGAACGCATGCGCTATTCAGCCGTTATCAGGGAGTTTGAAATAATCGGCGAGGCGGTCGGCAAGCTTCCGGACCAGATGAAAGACCGTTTTCCGGATGTTGTGTGGCAAGATATCAAAGATTTCCGTAATCTTCTGACCCATGAATATTTCGGGGTTGACCTGCAAATCGTGTGGAATACCATCCAGTCCGATCTTCCACAGCTTCTTGCTGCCGTGAAGACGCTGGTTGATTTCGAATAGAACATATGCAGCCGGGTCACCGGAGCAGGTGGCCAGGGCGATCAGGCTTCCCGACATTTTCCTTTTTGCAGAAAAACGCGCCGATAGCCACTACAAAAACAAGCAAATCCATCACCTGTTCCCCATATAGCGGCCCCCAAATATCCAATAGCCCCCTTAAAAAATACCACACGCTTATATTTCAGGTGGTATAAACCTGTAAAAAATGATCAACGCTGTCTCTGCAATGCCGGTGGCCGCATCGCTGGAAAGACTGCTATATGGGACGATACCTTGCCCTGGCCGTTACGGTGGGCGTTAATCTCCTTCTTCTTTTGTTTCCCCTCGGAACTTTGATAATATTCACGACTTCTTTTTGTGCTGTTTTCTCTACGATGGGCTTGGCGACAGCCAAAAGGACAACCAATGTCATTGTGGCGCGCATTTCGGGGATGGGTCAGAAAAAAGATTCCGCACTGGCGGCATCGTATCAGGCAGGAACAAAGATGACCTTGCTCCTTTATCACTGAACGAAGTTTCCAATAATACTCAGCAACAATCGGGCGAACCTCACCTTTTCGGTACCACTCCGGCGTAAATTCAAAACAAGATTGCAGAGTGATTATAAAAAAGCTAAATTTTGACTTGTCTGACTGAAGTTGGACATACCCTCGTTATCCTTTCATGGTTGTCGGAAACTTTTGAATATAACCCATATTCCGGAAAGTAATTCATATTTATTTTAATATCAATTAGTTATGCTTTATTTTTCTGAGACTACATTTATATTTAAGCAATAAGTCAAGTTCCAGCGGCAATGTGCTCCATCCCGATTTGCTGGAGTAACATG
>JACRBZ010000073.1 GCA_016219185.1 Deltaproteobacteria bacterium | reverse complement strand
TTGCTGTAACCATAGGTGATCGTAATGCCCTCACCCGGATGCTTGTCGCAGTTTCCAAACGTTGATGCCGATGTGGTATCGTTATGAGCAACTGTGGTTCGAATCTCAAAATGTTTGATTATGTGCCGGGTGATGAGCATCTCAAGGTTCCCGATACCATAATCGTAAATCGCATCAAGGGTATCAGCCATCCTGTCATCGAAATACTCTTTGGCTGCGATATCGGGGAAGATGATATTGAGGATCTGTGATTTTTCAGCAAACTGACATAGTCGATACATTTGGAATACCTGACATAATATCGCGGTAACCATGGCTACCGAAGCCTGACCGTGGGTCAATATTTTTAAATTATTTTAAATTAAATTAGGATGTTATAACTTATTGGTATTTTGACTTATTTATATAAGCGCACTATAATCGCTAATTAGGCAGCACAAATAAGCTAACCCGAAACCGTAACAAGCGAAATCCAAGATAAAGTAAAAAATATTGAAAAGTCTTTCTTATGATTGACAAAAACATGGGCAAAATAATAAAGAATCCTACCTTACTCCGGGCTGTGATCGTTTATTCTATTATCATTTTAGCAACTCTCAGTGTATATTTACCTGTTAAAGACTACGATTTTACCAATTACGATGACGATATGTATGTGTTCCATAATCCCAGAGTCCTGGGAGGATTGACATTCAAGAATATTTTATGGTCTCTGACAGCAATTGAAGCAGCCAACTGGCATCCCCTTACATGGATATCTCACATGACAGATATTCAGATATTTGGGCTTAATGCCGGCGGCCATCACCTAACCAGCGTTGGATTTCATATTCTGAATACTGTTCTATTATTGGTATTGCTGAGCACGATGACAAGAGAATTTTGGAAAAGCAGTTTTGTTGCTGCCCTTTTTGCGCTCCACCCCCTTCATGTGGAATCTGTTGCCTGGATTGCTGAACGAAAAGATGTATTGAGTACTTTTTTCTGCTTTCTGGCCTTATTGTCTTACACTCATTATTGTCAGAAAAAGAACCGCCAGCAGTATTTATTATCCCTGTTATTCTTTATCTGTGCTCTTATGACCAAGCCCATGGTCGTAACATTACCTTTTGTTTTTCTCATCCTGGATTACTGGCCATTAAAAAGATTTCCCGAAGTGTTTTCTAATAAAATCACAGTTCAATTTAAGTGGGTTTTAGGGCATTTACTGGTTGAAAAAATTCCTTTTTTAATGCTTTCATTTCTTTCCTGCTTAATAACACTTGTAGCGCAACACAGAGCTTTCAACTCAATTGAAGCGTATCCTCTGATATCCCGGATTACCAACCCCTTAATATCATACACAGAGTATCTTGCAAAAATGGTTTGTCCATTTCCACTTGCTGTTTTATATCCTCATCCCCGGATGTTTTTTTTATGGAAGTTTATAGCCTCACTTTTTGTTATCTTACCCATATTCTATCTGTCTATTCGAAAACTCCGACGCAGACCATGGCTTACGGTTGGTTGGTTTTGGTACATCGGAACCTTGGTACCGGTTATTGGACTGGTTCAAGTAGGTTATCAGGGATATGCAGACCGATATACATACATCCCTCTTATCGGGTTATTCATAATGATATCATGGCAGCTTCCCGAAATGGCTCAATCCTGGAGGCATAAAACCATTGTCCTTTCAGTAAGTGCTGTTGGTACTTTGAGTGTGCTTTGGTTATTAACCTCATTTCAGATTCGGCACTGGGAAAACAACATTACACTGTTTGAGCATGCCCTAAAGTCCACGTCGGAAAATTTCGTTGCACACAACAATTTAGGCGTTTCACTTGCTGAAAAAGGCAACTACAATGAGGCTATTGTGCATTATCGCGAAGCGATTCGAATATTTCCGGGCTATGGCGATGCCTACCACAACCTTGGGTTCATAGCAAACAAACAGGGACATTTTCAGGAGGCAATCTTTCACTATCAAAACGCAATCGCGTATAATCCTAATTCCGCACAATCCTATTATTCTTTGGCGAGTTTATATTTTGAACTCAAACAAAATGGCAATGCCATTATATATTACGCAAAAGCGCTAAAAATCCGCCCGGACTATGTTGAAGCTATGAACAATTTGGGTATTTCACTTGTGTTAATTGGAAAATCTGATGAAGCGCTCGCGCTCTTTAAAGAAGCCATCAGAATAAACCCTGATTTTGTCGATGCCCGAATCAATATGGCAAAATTATTATCGGAGAAAAAAGAATGACCACCTGATGTTGAACACTGAAAAATATCCACTGACCTTCGTTTCTTTTTGCCGTCATATTTCGAGAAACAATTTTGATCTGATCAGTTTCATTTTACTCAGGCGATATTTCATGGCAGTAGCAAGACAGCCAAACCCGTACTTTACGCTTCTTGTAAAATTTATCGAAGAGGCGTCCTCAAAATATTTCGTGGGGCAGGTTATCTCCGCGATCTGCCACCCTTGCCACAATATCTGCGCAAGCATTTGATTGTCGAAAACGAAGCCGTCAGAGTTCTGGTCGAGCGGGAGTTTTTCGAGCAGTTTTTTTGAAAACGCCCGATAGCCCGTGTGATATTCTGAGAGTTTCGCACCAGTAAGAATGTTTTCAGCCAGCGTGAGAAAACGATTTGCGGTGTACTTCCAGGCAGGCATTCCGCCCTTGAGCGCATAACCTCCGAGTATCCTTGACCCCAGCACACAATGATAAAGGCCATTGGCGATCAACGACGCCATCGCCGGTATCAGGCTTGGCGTGTACTGATAATCGGGATGCACCATAATAACGATATCCGCGCCGGCCTCGAGTGCCATCTTGTAACAGGTCTTTTGATTGCCGCCGTACCCGCGGTTCTTCTCATGCCGGTGCACGACCGTGACAGGAAGTGATGATGCTATCTCCATCGTCCTGTCATTACTCGCGTCGTCAACAACAATGACCCTGTCCACGATGCCCTGCGCCATAACTTCTTCATGTGTCTTTCTCAGGGTCGCCTCGGCATTATATGCGGGCATAATAACGATAATTTTCTGTCCGTTTAACATGGCTGCCTTTATTCCATTGTATCATTTCAGATTCTATGTCACTTCATCTTTCTGAAAACCATTTCCATTGTACCGCCTTTTTTCGAGCACGACTCTATCACACTTAACAGGGCAAATAGCGAAAAGGTCGTAATATAAAATAGCTTCTGAAGCAATATTGAGACACTCGAATATTCACGGGCATAGGATCTGTTGCCTTTTAATACTTCAAAGAGCACTTCTCGTTTTCTGAGCATGCAGTTCAAAATGCTCTGCTGCATGCCGAACGGATTCTGTTCCAACGAGAAATAATTTATTGTCACGATCTCAAAACCGAACGTCTGCATTATTTTCGCCAGGTCCAAAGCGCCAAAGAAAAGCAGATGCCGGGACGGGTCCAGGTGCAGCCACCTGCCCCTGAATAGTCTGCTCTGAAAACTGTCAATATTGGGCAGCGAAGCCATAAGATAGCCGCCCTGCTTTAAAATCTTTCCGATGATTTGCAGCGTTTTCCGCGGCTCAGGCAAATGTTCGATAACATGCCACATCGTCACCGCATCAAAGAAATGCTCTCCGAAATCATCTTCACATAGTTGACCTGTCTTCAAATTCAGGCCCGGTATCCGCGATGCCCTTTCCGCCGACTTCGAAGGCAGCTCAATACCATAGCCGCTGTAATTTTTATTAATAAGTCCCTGGAGGAATCGCCCGTTGCCGCATCCGATATCGAGAACGTTTGCGGGAGCTTTGACATACCGCATTACCGTCCTGGCCCTCTGTGAGCGGAAGTGATCAAGCACCCTTTCGATCCAGCCAGGAAACTTGCTTTCGCTTTGGCCGTAATAAGAATCGTCATAGGCTGCATCGAGCTGCTGCTTCGTCGGGTTGGGCAAAAGAAAACAACAGCCGCAGTAGAGGCATTTGTTCAGGGTAAACCTGTCGCCGGCTGTACTGACTGTGTCATACAATGGCCGGCTGTTCACACCATGACAATAAACACAGGTAACGTCAGTGCTTAAATCACTTTGCTTTTGATCGTTGATCAACGGCTTCAAAAGTAATAGATCCTCATGAAAATGACAAGAAATCGCTTATTGAGAATTTTTGGGTAGCAAGAACTATGGATTGACATGGTATTTATGCAAGAAATTCATCCGGTGTGATTCCTGCTTCTTTCAAAATTGCTCGGAGAGTTCCCTCCGGCATATCACCTGGATGATTGGGTACAGTAGTGCAAAGGCCACTTTTATTATCGTACCATATTTCATGACTTCCTGCCGCCTAACGATCAAATTCAAAGCCCGACCTTTTCAGACGTTTAACTATTTCACGATATTTGAATCCAGACAGCCTTCCCATTCAGGTGCCTATTACTAAAGGATAATCAAATGTATCCGCCACCTCTGGTAAAAATACCATTGTCTTTCTTTCGATCGCTGCCTCAAATAACCATCGTGCCACATCCCGTGCAATCTCAACAGTTTCAGCCACTGTACGGCCTTGAGCGATGAGGCCCTGAACATCATCAGAAGTTGCCAGATAAACCCCTTCCGGAAGCTTCTCTATATGAAGTTTGATTATCCGTTCCATGATGCAACCTCCTTATTTGTATATTATAATCATCTGACATATCATTCGCACGCTGTGACAATCAGGTATTTTCAGCGGCTATGAGGTATTATTGCGGTATCCCTCTTTTTGTATCAGATCGATAATCTCCGCCTCCACTTCCCGCAGCAGCCGGTTTCGGGTGGCATACCCGGCAAAGGAGGCTTTAAAGCCGTTTCGAACGATCTTCAAGATTTCCCAGACACTGAGTCCGCCAGGGGTCAATCGGGCGGCCCGGTGAAGTTCCCGTGAAAAGTCGGTTCTGGAAATGCCGGGGTTATCCGCATTGACCGTGACCCTGATGCCCCTGTCCAGATAATCCTTCAGAGGATACTCCGGCTTGTTTCCGGTTTCGGAAATATAGTTGTCCCTGAATCCCATAATCTGAAAATTACTGGATGGGCACATTTCGATGGCGATATTTCGGTCCAGAAACTCCTCCAGCATCGCGGGATTGTCCGTTAAGCTCAAGCAATGGCTGACCCGTTCGGCATTCAATTGATGGACAGCCTCCCAGGTACTGGCAACATCCCCATTTTCACCGGCATTGATCGTAATGTGCTGGCATTTTGCCATGACAGGGGAAAAATATCTCCGCAAATCCTTTGCCGGAGAGGATGCCTCATTTTCAGTCAGATCAAACCCCCTCAACCGGCAACTGCTTTTGGGATTCTCCATGATGCGTTTCGCCACATTGACCAACTGCACGATATCGGCTTTCAGCCTGTGACGGCCGGCCGTAAAAACAATCGAAAAGTCCTTCAATGATTTGCAGAGCTCTTCTTCAATAATATCGACGACTTGAATCGGATTCAACCCGCCGGCAATATACTTGAACGGAGAGCACCGGACCTCAAGATATCGGATATTGTGCAATTCGGCTTTTTCCGCCAGTATTCTACATGTTTCCCGTATGCTGGCCTCGCTCTGAAGCAGCCTGGCTCCCTGAAGATCCCCCAGTGCCTCATAAGCGTTGAAACCTGTTGAAACAAAAGCGGATTCGATTCGCTTATTTCCATAGATCAGATCATCCAGAATATCCGAGGCTCCGTTAAAGAGTTGAATAAAGGCGCAGAGGCTGACCGGCTCAGGGATATCCCGAACCGCATCCGCTATGGTATTTAGTGGAATTTGTTCCCGAAAATCCGCAATGCTGAGTCTATCCAGGAGCCGGCGCCATTCCCGAATCTGAAAGGCCGTGCGCATTTTATACCGATCCAGGAGCAGGTAATTGGCATTGGCCACCCGGATCAACTCGCTTGCATCCAGGATCCCATCCAGATGACAGTGAAGCGCTGCCTTGGGAAGCTTATTCAGCCATTCAAGTTCAACACTTTCTTTTTCAGGATGAATCCCGAGCCTGGTTTTTTTCAGTTTATCGATAATCCATGAAGGCAGGCTGTAAAGGGATAGAAAATTGGCATCATTATCCTGCCCAAGCAGGGCGTTTGTACAAAAGCCCGCAAGGTATTCCGCATGCTTCATTCGGTTCTCGATGGCTTGCGAAAGAAACAGCTCGGACGGGTCCACGCGGAAAAGCGCCACTTTTTCATTCTCAGAACTGACAAATGGATAATCGGATGCCTGAATCGGGGACATATCCCCCAGTGACATACCGACCAGTGCATTTTTGGAGATTTTCCCGGTCACCAATGGCGTAATCGCATCCTTGAAATCAGCAGGCAGGGAAGCCGTGAACTGTTCGGGGCCGAAATCGCTTGCCGGTTTCATTGAGTACATGTCGTCCTTGACCACATGAATCATGACGTCACAACCGAAAAGGGTTGCGGCCAACTGCATGTCCGCGCTCATGGTTTTGGCTCCGCCGGCAAAAGACAGCAGCAGCTTACCTCCGGCGGCATATTCGGAAGCATGCAGCACAATCCGTAGCATCGCCTCTTTCATAATGCGGCATTCGGTTTCAGACGTCAGATCTTCTGTTCCAGACACCTGAAAGATCTTCAGCGCCGGCCAGAATGAAGCATCAATCAGGCCTTGCCATTCCTTAAGTTCAGCAAACAGCGAGTTGGAAGGCTCAAGCAGGGCATGCCACTTTTGAAGGTCAGCCAGTTGCGGATCCATATTGCCGGTCGTGGTAATGACCCATACTTCATCCACCGGCTGTATGCCGAATTCCTCCCTGATCCGTGCAATCCGATCGTTTGATGGGTGAAACCGATACAGATCCACGACATTTGGGTTGGTTAATCCCAGAATCTGCGGCAGGTTCTGCCAGGATAAACCCATTGTCGTTACCAGAATGTTTGACATGACCCCACTCCGATTGAACTGGAATGAATTTTGATGGCTTTTTGCGAAACCACCAATTTTCGTCTTATAAAGTTTTATGGCAAAACTTGTTTAAAATGGAAATTGCTCAATATATCAAGAGATATTTTACTTTGGTGGCAAAAATCGGAAAGATTTCATCATTTTGATCGTGAGGTCAGGATTTTCGAAGGGGATTTTTTAGGATTGGCCAAACAATGGTCAAGGATCGTGAACCGTGACCAGTCCGGTTTTGACGCGTTACGGTTCACGATCGGGTATTTTGGAATCTATCTCAATCCCAAATGAACGATACGAATCAGCCGATTCCCGTTGCCGCCAGAAAGCCGGCGTGAATGGCGTCGTTGATTTTTCCGGGTTTGATGCAGTCGCCGATGACCGCAAAAGGAATTTTCAGCGATTCGATTTCTCGGGAAAGGCGCTGAACCGGACGGGAACCCGAAGCCAGGATCACCGAATCAAAGTTTTCCTGAAAGGAGGCGCCGTCTTTTTCGTAGGTGATGGTCCCGCTTTGAATGGATATCACTTTTGTGCCGGTATTCACTTTGACCCCATAGCGTCTCAGATTGTCGGTCAGAATCCATTTTGTGGATTTGCCGACATCTTTTCCGGCCTTGGGCAGCATTTCAAACACCGTCACCCGGGAAGAGCCCTGAAACATCAGCTCCCTTAACCGCTCAACGCTTTCCGCCTCGTAGGTAAAGAGAAAATGCAGGATTTCCGGGGTGATGGTTCCCTTGGCTGCCACGAATAGCGCGGTTTCAAGTCCCACGGCCCCGCCGCCGATGATGGCCACCCGCTTTCCCAGAAGGGGGTTTTCGCGAAGCACTTCCCACGAGTTGAACACTCCGGGATCGGTTGCGCCCGGAATCGGCGGGATCAGGGCTTCGGCGCCTTCGGCAATCAGGACGAACCCGGGTTTTTTGCTTTGAATCAGATCCATATCCACAGCAGTGTTCAGATAAAGCGGTATCTGAAGTTTTCGGATCATCGCCGAATAATACCGGACATATTCCAGAATCTCTCGCTTGTGCGGCGGGGCCCCGGCCATCCAAAGCTGGCCTCCGATGTCCTGGCTTTTTTCATAAAGCTCGACCCGGTGACCGGCCTGGGTTGCTGTAATCGCCGCTTCCAGCCCGGCCGGGCCGGCTCCCACGATCATGACTTGTTTGGGAGCGCCGGTTTTTTGAATGTTTCGCTCCGCCTCGAAACCCGCGCGCGGATTTCCGATGCAGAACACCGGCTGGCCGCTGAACACCTGATCCGTACAGCCCTGAGAGCAGGCCACGCAGGGACGGATTTCATCGGCCCTGCCTTCAAAGGCCTTCAGGGGCCACTCGGGATCCGCGATCAGAACCCGGCCCAGGTTGACCATGTCTGCATAGCCGTCGGTTAGAATCCGCTCCGCAGTTGCCGGATCTGCAATCCGGTTGGAGGCCATCACCGGAACGGATACGGCCCGCTTGATGTTGAGCGCCAGATACGCATAAGCCGAGCGGGGAAGCTCCATGGGAAGCTGCGGCACCCGGGATTCATGCCATCCGCCGGTGATGTTGATGGCATCCACCCCTGCCCTTTCATAGACCCTGGCGATTTCCGGGGTTTCCGTATCGCTGTTGCTGCCGGGCACAAAATCATTTCCCGCCATACGAATGGTAATGGGATAGTCTTTTCCCAGGATGGATCGCATCTTTTCAATCAGCTCCCGGGGAAAGCGGGTCCTGTTTTCAAAACTGCCGCCATATGCATCGGTCCGCAGATTTCGGATGGGGGATAAAAACTGGGATACCAGATAACCGGCGGAAGCAATGATTTCGACCCCGTCAAACCCGGCTGCCTTGGCGCGAAGCGCTGCCTGGATAAAACTATTTTGAACCTCCTGAATATCCTCAAGGGTCATTTCCCGCGGCGTCACCCGTGAGTAGCTGGAAAACACCGCGGACGGGGCAATGGGCTCTTTGCCATCGATCAGAACGGGATGGGAATAGGCCCCGGCATGAAAGAGCTGGACCCAGGCCTTTGCGCCCCCGTCATGAATGACGCCGGATAGTTTTTGAAAAGACGGTAGGGCATCATCGCCTGCCAGGGACAGGGCCAGAAGCCCGGAGCCCAGAAAATCCACCCCAACCGGCCCCACCGTCACAAGGCCTGCTCCGCCCCTTGCTCTTTCCGCAAAATAGGCATAGTACCGGTCGTTCAGCTTGCTGTCGTAAGAGTAAAGCAGCCCCAGGGCCGGATAAGCGATCCGGTTTTTGATTTCAACGGTATTGATTCGAATCGGGCTAAAAAGTGTTCTGTACATGAAAAATCCTCGCTTTTTCAAAGTCCCATGAATTTGGCGGCAATGCCTTTCATGATTTCATTGGTTCCGGCAAAAATGGACATGACCCGCACGTCCCGCCAGGCCCTGGCCATCGGAAATTTTTCCAGCATACCATCATTTCCCATAATGTCCAGGCTTCTGTCAGCAACCCGGCGCACCATTTCCGTGGTCCAGTACTTGGCCATGGACGTTTCCACCACCACGTTTTCATGAGCGATATGCTCCAGAATCAGCTTATCCACAAAAGTTCTGCCTATTTTGACTTCGGTTGCCATTTCAACCAGGCTGAACTGCGTGGCCTGAAACTTGGAGAGCGGCTTTCCGGATACCCGGGTATTTTTGCAATAATTCGTGATCCATTTTAAGATCATTTCCGCTGCGGTTACGGCGCCGACAGCGCAGGTCAGGCGCTCCTGCTGGAGTTTTTCCATGAGCATGAAAAAACCCATGCCTTTTTCTCCCAGACGGTTTTTCCGGGGGATGCGACAGTTTGTAAAAAACAGCTCGGCCGTGTCCTGACTCCACCAGCCCATTTTCTCGAGATGCCTGCCCCGCTTGAAGCCAGGGGTTCCGCTCTCCAGAAGATAAAGGGATATGGCCTGATAGGGGTTTTCGACGGCCGGGTCCCTGGCGGCCAGCACCACGAGATCCGCATGAACCCCGTTTGAGATGAATGTTTTTGAACCGTTTAAGATGACATCGTCCCCGGTTTCCTCGGCAGTCGTTCCCATGGCGGCCAGATCGCTGCCGGCTCCGGGTTCGGTCATGGCAACGGCCGTAACCATGTCTCCCGAAACACAGCCCGGCAGGTATTTTTGCCGGATCTCCTCTGATCCGTAGGATTCGATGTACGGCACGACCACATCGCTGTGAAGGCCGGCGGCAAGCCCCGTATGACAGGTTCCGGCCAGCTCTTCGGCCACGATGACCGAGTACCGGTAATCGCCGCCCAGCCCCCCGTATTGCGGGGAGACACAGGGACATAAAAAGCCGGCTTTTCCGGTTTTCCGCCAGATATCCCTGGGGATGATTTTATCTTTTTCCCACTGATCCACGAACGGAATGACCTCGATCTCCAGAAACGCCCGAAGACGCTTACGAAAATCGTTATGGGCGTCCGTATAGGTTAATATCTCCACGGTATTCCCTCCTTACCCCCTATTTTTGATGGCTTCGAAAAAAGTCCAAGATCAAGGCGCGCGAATTTTGAGGACCGGCGTTCCGCCTGCCGTACATTTGGGTACGCCGCAATGACGAAGGATGAAGCGCAACGCAGATATTGGACAGGTGGAACAGCGGAACGCCGTGCCGCCGGTACGAAGTCATTTTTCATATTTGCCGATGATGGAGATGCTGCACACATTCTGGAACGGAAACCCGCCCAGGTTGTGGGTGAGTCCGAAGCGGGGATTTTCAAGCTGCCGTTTGTCCGCCCGTCCGTGGAGCTGAAGATACATTTCATACAGCATGCGAATCCCGGAAGCGCCGATGGGGTGTCCGAAACATTTGAGACCGCCGTCCACCTGGCAGGGCACTTTGCCGTCCCGGTCATAAAACCCATCCATAATGTCCGTAACGGCCTGGCCCCTTTCCGAAATATGAAGGTCCTCCATGGTCACCAGCTCGGTAATGGAAAAACAGTCATGAACTTCCATCATGCTGATCTCTTCCCGGGGATGCCGGATGCCGGCTTCCTGATAGGCTTTGATGCTGCACCGGGTGGTGGTGGCGAAATGATCCCCGTCCCATTCATTGAATCCGGCCTCCTCGCCGCTGCTAAGGGCCAGTTGAATGGATTTGACGGTAACAAAATCTTTTTTCCCTAACTTTTCGGCAATTTCCGGAGTGGTGACAATGGCGCAGGCCGATCCGTCACTGACCCCGCAGCAATCAAACAGACCCAGGGGGTGGGCGATGATGGGAGAGTTGATCACCTGGGCTTCGGTAACCGGTTTTCGCAAATGGGCCTTGGGGTTTAACGCACCGTTGGCATGACTCTTAACCGAGACATGGGCCATGGCGCGCTTCAGGTCCGCATCCTTGATCCGGTATTTTGCGGCATAGGCGCTGGCAAGCTGGGCAAAAGATCCCGGAGCCGTCAGATTCGGCCACCACTGCCAGGTCAGGGTTCCGGCATTGGATCCGAAATTGGGAAGACCGCCGTAGCCCGTGTCCTTTAGTTTTTCAACCCCCAGTGCCATGCAGATGTCGTAGGCTCCGGAAGCCACGGCATAGCAGGCACCCCGGAAGGCTTCGGTCCCGGTTGCACAGTAATTTTCCACCCGCGTCACCGGGATGAACGGAAGCCTCAGGGTCGTGGAAAGCGGTATCGCGCTTTTCCCCACACTGACTTCCTCCATGCAGGTGCCAAACCAGGCAGCCTCGATCTGTTTTTTTTCAATGCCGGCATCGATCAGGCATTCTTCGAAGGCTTCCACCATCAGCTCTTCGGCGCCCTTGTCCCAGCGTTCCCCAAAGCGGGTGCATCCCATTCCGATGATTGCAACTTTATCTTTGATTCCTGTAGCCATAGGAAGGCGTCCTCCTCGGTCATTTGTATGAAAGCGGCCATCGGGCCGGCTTTCGTGATTGGTTATGGCTGCCGGTCACGGATTCATCATGGCCATCAACGCTTCCGTCAGATTGGAAGTTTCCCTGGCGCCGGTCAGATGATTAATGGCGTCCCAGTTCCGATGAATCTGCTCCGGGGTCGGGGGATTGTCGCCGTCCGAGAGCTGCACGCCCGGCCCAGTCAAAATGGCGGCCCGGCTGTAATACCCCATGCCGGCATTGAAGATGGCTCCGGTTTCCCCGCACGTTTCACTGCATAGATAAAGCGCCATCGGCACCACCAGCTCCGGCTGCGAGCGCTCGAAGATCTCCGGCGGCATCACGTCTTCCGTCAGGCGGGATGCCGCCAGGGGCGCAATGGTGTTAACATGTATGTTATATTTCAGACCTTCCTGTTTTAAAGCGTTCATGAATCCGACCAGGGCCATTTTGGCCGCGGAATAATTGGTCTGGCCGAAATTGCCGTAGAGCCCTGCGGCCGATGTGGTCATGAGAATCCGGCCGTACCCGGCATCCTTCATGGCCTGAAAAGCCGGGCGCGTCACATGGTAAGCCCCGTTCAAGTGAACGGCCAGAACCGCATTCCAGTTGTCCGGTTCCATCCGGGCAAAACTCTTGTCCCGCAGAATTCCGGCGTTGTTGATCAGAATATCCACGCGGCCAAAGGCGCTGAGCGCGGTCTGGACGATTCTCTCACCCCCGTCCGGGGTGGCGACATTGTCGTAATTGGCCACGGCTTCTGCGCCCAGGGCTTTTATTTCCTGAACCACCCGATCCGCGGGAGAGGATTCGCCAGTTCCGGAGCCATCCCGGGAGCCGCCGAAATCATTGATCACAAGCTTTGCCCCGCGACGGGCCAGTTCCAGGGCATAGGCCCTCCCGAGGCCCGCCCCTGCCCCGGTAATGATGGCCACGCGATCCTTGAAAGAGATGCGGTTCATGGCCTCCCTGGCCCCGGGAATCGGGACAGCCTTCCAGAAATAATTGACAAACCCCCGGACTTTATCTTCTCCGCGCTTTCTAAACATCATTTTCATGGGAAGGCCGACCGCAAGGTCTTCCATGTCGCAGTCCGTAAAATCCGCCATGAATCTGCCGCCGGCTTCAAACTGGATCATACCGTATTTGGCCGGCGGATCCACGGACACGGCCAGAAGGTCGCTGGTAAAGGTTTTGACAATTGCCGGAAGTTCCGAAAATTCATAATCTTCCTGGGTATGGGACGCATTACAGGCCGGATTGACGCAAATATCCATTTTCGGAAACTGCGGGGTGCCGCAGGCCCGGCATTTTCCGCCCACAAGGCCAAGAATCATCTTGTTCTTGCGCCACAGCGCGGTCATGGCCGTCTGGTTCGGGGCTTCGGCCCGGATCCCCGTTTCAGTCTGAATCAGATTTCTGAATTTTAAAAATTTCGGGTAATTATCAATGGATTTCTTGTTGGAGAGGTTGCCCTTGACGCCGTTTCTTTGTGAAAGACGGGTAATGTTATCGGTCACCACAAAATACAGGGCATCGCATCCCTGCCCGAACCCGGCTGCCAGTATCCGGTCGCCGGGTTTGGCGCTCTCGAGGGCTGCGGTCAGCATGAGCAGACTGTGAGCCGCGCCGGTCTCCCCGCAGGCCTCATGCAGGGTATCGCCGAGTATATCCGGGGATGCGCCCAGGATTTTGGCGATGTTGCGGTGCTCGGCTTTGAACACGCAGGGGAAGACGAGCCGATCCACATCGGAAATGGTGATCCCGAGCTGCTGCAGCAGGCCGTTGACAGCCTCCGGGATGATCCTGGAATAGCCTTCATCCCTGGCCCAGCGTTCTTCCCACACGTAATCGAAGGCATGGCCGGCGCCCCGGTAATGATCCACGAAATCGCAGGACACGGAATACGAGCCCTTGAATTCGGCAATGACATCCCTGTCGCCGACAGCAAGGGCAGCGGCCCCGTCTCCGAACCACATTTCATAAAAATAGGCTGCCCGGGTTTCCCGGCGATCCGAGGCGGCAACCAGAATATGATGCTTTCCGCCGCCACGAATGGCTTCCAGCGCGGTAATCAGCGCGCTGGTTCCGGCTTTTTGCGAGGCCGTCATATCAAGGGTCATGAGGCTTTTGGGAAGATTCAGGGCCGCTGCCACGATGCCGGCATTCTGCCGGTCGCTGAAAGGCAGGGTGGTGGACGCCAGATAAACGGCATCCAGGACTTTTTTGTCCTGTCCTTTCAGACAGTCCCGGCAGGCCTCCACCGCCAGGGTGACGGCGTCTTCATCCCAGTTGCACATGGAGCGCTCTCCCTGAGCCACCATCGCAATGGCCGGTGCAAACCAGCCCATTGCCTGAAAAATAGACATTCGATCCAGTCGAAGGCGCGGAATATAAGCGCCGTAAGATGTAATTCCGATCATATTTCCCCCATTCGAATTAACGGGTTTTCTCCCGTTATCTCATCGCAAAGAGTTTTTCGATCAACTGCGATTTCATGATATCGCCTTCGATCTTGAGCTTGCCTGAAGTATAGGCCTGCATGGGTTTAAGCTTGCCGTTCATCATGTCCAGAAAATCCGCATCGGCAATTTTAAGGGTGCAGGTCGGCGCATCGTGCCGTCCCGGGGCAACCACGCAGGACTGATCCCGGATGGTGCAGGACCAGTCCCCGCCATTTGCCCCGGAAATGATATACTGAAAAACCACATTCACGCCGGATGCGGCATCGGGTTTGAATGCGGCCGGCATGGCTTCAAACACGGCGGATGCGGTTTCAAACCCTTTGGCAGCCTCTTTATGAGCGGATTTCGGGCCAATGGCTTTCTGCGGGGTCAGCAGGGCCGAGCAGGCATCCCCGACCTGGTCGTTGAGATGGAGATATTCCTTTCCCCCTTCGAGCGTGGATATGGCTTCGATGTTGGCAATGATATCTTCGACGGTGGGAAAGGTTTTTGCGTTCCCCAGGGTCATCCCCGGACCGGTCACCACCGCTGCCCGGTTAAAAAAGCCCATGCCGGCATTATAAATGGATCCGCTGACCGGACACATTTCCGAACACAGGTAAAGGGCCAGCGGCGCCACGAATTCGGGTTTCATCTTTTGAAACAGCTCGGGCGGCGTGACATCCTCGGTAAGCCGGGAGGCAGCCAGGGGAGCGATGGTATTGACCTTGATATTGTATTTTCCCCCTTCCAGCTTCAGGGTGTTCATCAGGCCAACGAGCCCCATTTTGGCAGCGGCGTAATTGGTCTGGCCGAAATTGCCGTAAAGACCGGCAGCGGACGTGGTCATCAGGATCCGGCCATAGCCTTTTTCCCTCATCACCTCAAAAGCGGGCCGGGAAACGTGATATGCCCCGTTCAAATGCACATCCATGACCGCCTGCCAGTTTTCCGGCTCCATTTTAAGAATGCTTTTGTCCCGCAGGATGCCGGCATTGTTGATCAGGATGTCAACGGTTCCAAAGGCATCCAGAGCAGTTTGAATGATTGCCTTGCCGCCTTCGGGCGTGGCCACGTTGTCGTAGTTGGCAACAGCCTCTCCCCCGAGGTCCTGGATTTCCCGGACCACCTGATCCGCCGGAGCGGATGAGCCCTGGCCCGAGCCATCCCGGGCACTGCCCAGGTCATTGACCACCACTTTTGCCCCGCGTCTGGCCAGCTCCAGGGCATAGACCCGGCCAAGCCCTGCCCCGGCCCCGGTAATGACCGCAACCCGGCCGTCAAATCGGATATTCTCCTCCGGCCGGATGCTTTCCTCCGGCACCTCGCCATATTCAAATACCCCGTTATCCATGACCACAGCCCCTGTCTGGGCATTCAAGGTCCGCCACACGGCCTTTCCCTCGTCGGTTTTCCAGATCAGGGTCTGAACGGGAATTCCGGGATAAAGGGTCTTGCTAAACCGGCAGTCCATGCGCCTGACTTTTTCAGGCGCTCCCGGAACCAGGCTTTGAATCAGGGCCCGGCACGCATACCCGTGGGTGCAAAGTCCGTGCATGATGGGTTTTTCAAATCCTGCCATTCTGGCAAAATCCGGATCCACGTGAAGGTCGAAAATATCGCCGGAAAGACGGTAAATAAGGGGCTGGTTTTCTGAAGGGTGCGCATCCACGATGAAATCCGGTTCCCGGTCCGGAAACACGATATTTTCCCTGGGCGCGTTTTCACCGCCGAATCCGCCGTCAAGTCGTGAAAATATGGTCATGATGCTGGTAAAGAGCTTCTGGCCATTGGAATGATACGTGTCGCTTTCCGCAACCACAAGGGCGCCTTTTTCAGCGCCCTTGTCATAGTAGTGGGTGATCTTTCCCCAGGTGGTCAGCTTCCCTTCGGTGGGAATGGGACGGTGAAAGATCAGGCGCTGCTCCCCGTGAAGGATTCCGGCCAGATTGACATTGGAGGTGACGCCAATATGGGCCAGGAAATCAAAAATGGCCGCAATGGAGAAACTCGGCAATACTTTTAGCTTGTTTTCATAACAGTATTCGAGTTCCGAAGAGCCTGATCCCACCCCAAGGGCATACAAAACCACGTCTTTCCAGGTGTAATCCTTGCTGACAGGGCCAATGGGTTTTCCCACCGCCTCCAGATTTAACGCCATTTTTTACCCTCCTTTATGTGAAAGTCCAAGAATATCTTAAATATCAAACCATTATAAAAAAGATAAAATCCTTTGATCTCCCCCTTTGGAAAGGGAGGGAAGTCTCTTATGCTTCTTTGTGCCCGCAAAAGCATGGAGGTTATTTGGAGAACGCCGGGACAAGAATGAATTTCAGGGTTTCTTTGACCACAGCCAGATACTGATCCCGCTCAACATCCAGCATGGGCCGGAAAAAATTTTCCCCGGAAATAAAATTCAGCACGGAATTCCATACGGCCAGAATCCTGGTTTTTGCCTGAACCGAGATGTGCTGCTTATTCTCAGCCAGACCCATGGCCACGGCAATGATGGACACGTATTCCGCCATCTTGACGTGAAGCGTCACCCCGTGCCGGTCCTTGTTGAAATACCCGAACAAAATCAGGTTCGACACCTCCGGATGCGTAAACAGATAATCACACATCACATCAATGGCGATCTCAAGACGAATGGAAACGGATTTCCCTTTGACTTTTCGCTCAACTTCCTGAAATTGATCACGGATCTCATCGGTAATATCCATGATCACCGCCTCGTAAAGATCCTGTTTTTCGCCCCAGTGGTAATACAGCGTGGAGATATCAATCCCCACGTCCTTGGCAATCATGCGGGTGGTAGTTGCGCCATACCCATATTCCCCGAATTTTCTTCGGGCTGACGCCAGAATCCGGGCTTTCATGGAAGCCGGATCCTGGCGCGCTTTTTCAAGACGAGACGGCATATCGCACGCATCCTTTCATTCCAGCATACATTTCCATCATTATTATACCAATAAGTGTTTCCATCATTTGATGGATTAATAGAAAAAATTCACCCCCCTGTCAAGCATAAACAACAGGATTATCTGTTCAGGCCTGTCTCACATCCTTGCTCATCCATACGACCCTGCCAACACAGAGCCGATGCCATTCCAAGATGGAGATGTCCGGCGGGTAACCGGCATTGTCGCTGATCAGGACAAACCCCATTCCTTTTTCCCAGCGCCGGACCCTTTTGACGGCTGCCATGTCGATTCCGCCATCCGGAACGTTCACAACGAATATCCTGCCATCAATCTGTTCCTTGTCGGACAGATCCACGACCACGATAGCGCCCCGGGGAATGGTCGGTGCCATTGAGTCTCCGCCGACCTTTAGCGCTGCCAGGTTGTGCCTGGCGCTTCCCTGTATCTCCGGTTTATAGATGACAACCATCGAAGCAGGCGGCTCATAAGGATCAAAAGCCATCCCATTTGCACCGGCGGCCAGCCTGCCGGACACGTACAGGGGAATGCCCCGGTAATCATCGATACTGCCGTTTAAAAGATTTTTTTCGGATTGAGAATGGACCTGAATGATCAGGTTATGTTCCGTCTCGGGCGCTGTGGATTTAATCCGGATGGATTTACCTGCCTGCAACATGTCTTCCAGAGTATGGAAGCCGCAGGCCCTGGCAATGGCGGCTTGTGTTCGGGCGGACGCCTTGTTTGTTCCCGCCATGATCTGACTGATGAAGGCCTCTGTCACGCCGGCCTGCACGGCAATATTGCGCTGAACGCCATAGCCCTTTGATGAAGCATAATCATTCAGGGCCTGCCAAAAATATTCATAAAGTTTGATCGGAGATTCCATATCTTTTTTTAACAAGTTATCCTGCAAATGCCAACAAAAATAAATTAATATTTTATTAATTTTTCTATTGACATAATATTAAGTCTTAATATATCATGCCGCCATGATGACAAACCCATTTTATCTTCGCCAAAGAGTTTGAACGTCGATAACACCCAAAACAGGAGGCATCAGAGAATGAAAACACAGATATTATCATCCATTTGTTTTGCCACTTCCCTTTATACCCTCATTTTTTTGGGAATGTTTATTTAACGGAATGCAGGCTTTTCAAGGTCCATTTGTTTTGTTATTCAATCCAGGATATAAGTTTTTATGCATCTCTTGAAAAATCCTCTGGTCTGCCGGCAGAGAGGGAATTTCAGGATGAACAGGGTACCCATTCTTAAACCCGGCATTATCCAGACTTCGATTATAATCATCACGTCCGTGATACCCGCCTTTATAGTGCTGGCCGTAAGAATGTGAGTAAGGGTAGCTCGAGTCCAAAGGAATTTCAGTCGTAGAACTGATAGCGGCATTGCCATTTCCGGCAATAACCCCCGCCGCAGATGTTTGCCATGAGCCCTTTTGGCCGCCATAAGGGCTGTCGTAGGAATCTCCGAATGAACTGCCGCCGGTATTGTTCCAGAAAGGCTCTGAAACCGCCTGAGGCGCCTCTGCTTTCGGCTGAGGTCTGGGACACTCCCGTCCGCTACGGATTACCATCCTGCCATCAGATAAGGTAACCCAGCAATCCCCTGTGCTTAATTGCTCGGGATGTTCATAATCAAAAGCTGAAGCCACATCAATAACAACCTCTGACAAAAGGGTTAACCCCAAAACAATAAGCGGTACAAATGTAAATATTTTTTTCATTCTAACCCCACTTTCAAAAGAATCCCCCAACTACCAGATCGGATTATTTCTTTATTTTGAAGTTGGTGAAAGCCGCATCATAAACAAAAGCATAATGACTTTTCTTGTACATCCATGCGGCTGTCTGAGTATCGAGTGGTCAGCAATGTCAGTGCCTCACGGTGCGCGCCATAGGTTTAAGTTTAACATGCGAATTAACGTAAAATAGTAAAGAAATTATTTTAAGATTCGATAAATACGTAGTATGATAAAAAAAATGTTGTCAATATATCATGTTGCGCACTGAATGGAAACGCCTGCATTTCATCGAGAATCCCTCACGGGGATAAATTCATCGACGGGGTCCGTTCAAATGGGAAGGATTTGAAGGAGGATAGTATGTCCCAGTGGTATCTCAGTTACAACGTTAAACAGATGGGCCCGATAGAAACTGTTTTTGAGGACGGCTCCAAACAAGGCTCTGTGCCGGGAGCCCTGGAAAACCTGATCGGAGGCAATCGGTAATCGATAATGGACAAAGAAAAACCCGAATCCCGAATCCCTTCAGCAGAAGACGAAAAAGACTTTTCCGAGGAGAAAGATGATATTCAAAGTTCTGCCGCCGATCCGGCTCTTTCCGGCTTTCGGCAGGATATCGATTCCATAGACGCACAGATCGTCTCCCTGCTCGCCGAGCGGCAACATGTTGTCGGTCATGTGGCAGCGCTTAAAAAAACGCACAACCTTCAGGTGTATCATCCGGCCCGCGAGGAAGATCTGATTTCCAGACGCCGGCAGCAGGCAAAGGAAACCGGGTTGAACCCGGATTTCATCGAAGAAATTTACCGTACCATCATCCGCCGGTCCCGCGTGGCACAAACCGGTAGCATGGCTCTTAAATCCGTTCGCTCCGATGGGGTTGTCCTTCTTGTGGGCGGTAAAGGAGGCATGGGGCGCTATTTTCAGGAGTGTTTTCGCCGGGCCGGATATCAGGTCCGCATCCTGGACAAGGAAAACTGGCCGGAGGCAGACCGATTGTGCGATGGAATAGACCTTGCGATGGTGGGTGTTCCCATTGACGTTTCCTGCGAGGTCATCCGAAACATCGGCCCCTTTATGCCGGCAAAAGCAGTTCTGTGTGATATCACCAGCATCAAGGAACAGCCTCTGGAAGAAATGCTGAAAGCCCATGCCGGACCGGTGATCGGCCTTCACCCGTTATTCGGGCCGACCACATCCAGCCTGGACAAACAGATCATCGTGGCAACTCCCGGAAGGGACGACGGTGCCTGCCAGTGGATTCTGGACCAGTTCGCCACATGGGGCGCCGTTGTTGTCCGGTCCGATGCCAGGGAGCATGATGACATCATGGGGATTGTTCAGGCGCTTCGCCATTTTGCCACCTTCGCATTCGGTCAGTTCCTCAAACGAAGACGGATTTCCCTTTCCAGAACACTGGAGTTTTCCAGCCCCATTTACCGTCTGGAATTGGGGATGGTGGGCCGGTTGTTTGCCCAGGACTCATCTCTGTATTCCGAGATCATTTTTGCATCCGAACAACGCCGAGACCTTCTTAAGGACTATATCAACTCCCTTCATGAAAACCTTGAAATGCTGGAAAACGGCAACAAGTGTTTATTTCAGATGGAGTTTCAAAAGATCGCGGAATGGTTCGGCCCTTTTGGCGAACAGGCCATGAGGGAAAGTTCATTTCTGATTGACAAACTGATCGAGCGATTTTGAATGCAGCCGCGCTGACCTGAAAAATCGACCCTTTCTCTTGACAGGTCATAAAATATGATTAAATTCGAACTTAAAGTTAAGCAATTGAATTAATAAACTTAATATGAATCAGGGCAGTGCGTTCGCAGTTGACACGATAAATACATCTATCATAGGAGGTGGTATTATGGCACTCGTCAGATGGCAACCTTATGGAGCTGTATCCAGTTTGCAGGATAGCATCAATCGGCTGTTTCATGATGCTTTTCCCCGTTCATTAGCGGATGACGATTTTACATTAAGCGCATGGAAACCCGTTGTGGATATATTTGACAAGGCGGATGCGATTATCATCCATGCTGAACTTCCCGGGGTTACAAAAGATGATGTTTCCATTGAAGTCAAGGAAAACGTTCTGACCCTGAAAGGGGAACGGGTCGAAGTCAAGGAAGTGAATGAAGACAAATATTTCAGGAAGGAAAGGAGTTTCGGGTCGTTTTACCGGGCATTTACGCTGCCATCGGCAATAAATCCGGAAAACATCAAGGCCACATTTAAAGATGGGGTCCTGGAAATTGAAATTCCCAAGCCTGAAGAACAAAAACCAAAACAAATTCAGATCAAGATCGAATAACGCATTGACCTCAGCACTGCCCAAAACCCGCCGAAAAAGGGGTTCTTGATGAACCCCTTTTTCATTTTAATCTATTTATTTTGAAAAAGCGCTCATGACAATTTTTATTCAAACCACGTTTTTGCTGATTTTATCCAATCTCTTCATGACGTTTGCCTGGTACGGCCATCTGAAAAATTTCTCCGGGAACAAATGGTATATTGCCGCACTGGCAAGCTGGGGAATTGCACTTTTTGAATATCTCATTCAGGTTCCCGCCAATCGTATCGGCTATACTGCGCTCAGTTTGCCGCAATTAAAAATCATGCAGGAAGTCATCACCCTGTCGATTTTTGTGCCTTTTACCGTTCTCTATATGGATCAACCGCTTAAACTGGACTTTCTGTGGGCCGGATTCTGCCTGCTGGGAGCAGTCTATTTTATTTTCCGATCCTGATCTTAAAAAAATTTGCCGGGAGGAAACGTGCTCATTGAGGAATTAAAAGACAAAATCGAAGAAAAGCACCACTTGATCAACAGCATGCGAAATGAGATCAGCAAGGTCCTCGTGGGACAGCGAGACCTGATTGACGGGCTGCTGATGGGACTCTTCACCAAAGGACACATTCTCATCGAAGGCGTTCCGGGGCTGGCCAAAACCAGCGCGGTCAAGGCGCTTGCGGCCACGGTCCGGGCGGAATTCAAGCGCATTCAGTTTACTCCGGATCTTCTGCCCGCAGATCTGATCGGAACGGAGATCTACCGGCCTGGAACCGGAGATTTCACGATCAAAAAAGGCCCCCTTTTTCACAACATTATTCTTGCCGATGAAATCAACCGGGCACCATCCAAGGTTCAGTCCGCGCTGCTGGAAGCCATGCAGGAGAGGCAGGTGACCATCGGTGAAAATACGTTTACGCTATCCGATCCGTTTCTGGTTCTGGCAACTCAAAACCCCATCGAACAGGAAGGCACCTATCCCCTTCCCGAGGCCCAGGTCGATCGCTTCATGTTCAAACTGGTGATTGATTACCCGAGTAAAACCGAAGAAAAGGAAATCATGAACCGGATCGGATTTGAAACCCCTCCGGAAGTCCGTCAGGTGATTGATCCTTCCCAGCTCAATGACATCGTGGCGTTGATCCGATCGGTCTACATGGACGAAAAGCTGAAAGACTATATCGTCAACATCGTGTTTGCCACCCGAAAGCCCAGGGAATACAACATGGACATTTCGGATTATATCCAGTTCGGCGCCTCTCCCCGGGCCACCATTTTTCTCAGCCTGGCAGCCAGAGCCTTTGCCTTTCTCCAGGGAAGGGCATATGTCACCCCGCAGGACATCAAGACCGTTGCGCCCAGCATTCTGCGCCATCGCATCATTCTGACTTATGAGGCGGAAGCCGAGGATATCACAACAGACAATATTATCGGGCAGGTGTTTGATTCGGTCGAGGTGCCGTGATGGGAATGACAGATGCTTTCGCCTGAAATCATAAAAAAAATCAAAAAAGTTCACATCCGAAGCGCCCGCATGGTCAACACCATGATGGCCGGTCAGTACAAATCCGTATTCCGAGGCTCGGGAATCGAGTTTGAAGAAGTACGGGAATATTCTCCGGGCGATGATGTGAAAAGCATCGACTGGAAAGTCTCCGCCCGCATGGGAAGACCATATGTCAAGCTGTACCGGGAAGAACGCGAACTCGTGGTCATGCTTCTGGTGGATATGAGCGGTTCGGAAGGTTTTGGAACCACCGAAACCCTGAAAAAGGAAACCGCCGCGGAAATTGCTTCGGTGCTGGCATTTAATGCCATCCGGAACAATGACAAGGTCGGCGCCATTCTTTTTACGGATCGGGTGGAAAAATATATCCCCCCGAAGAAAGGCTCGGCCCATGTCTGGCGGGTGATAAAAGAGCTGTTCACCTTCGGGCCGGAACACAAGGGCACGGATATCCGCGAGGCCGTGGCGTTTCTGGGAAGGGTATCCCGAAAACGAACGATATCGTTTTTGATATCCGATTTTCTTTCTCCGGAGCCGTCCGTAACCTATATCCGCCGGATGAAATCCATATCCGGCAAGCATGAACTCATCGCCGTGATGCTCTCGGACCCCGGAGAGTTCCATCTGCCCGAAAAAGGAATTCTGACGGTTCGGGATTTTGAGACCGGTCAACAGCTTGTGCTGGATGCCTCGGATGAATCCACCCGTCGCAGTTATCATGAGCATAAGACCCGAGACTATGCCCAAACGCTGCAATCCCTGAAAAATGCCGACATGGACTGTATTGAAATCCAAACCGCGGGGTCCGTGGTGGATGCGCTGAATCGCTATTTCCGAATTCGGGAAAAGAGGAAACGGTAATGCAGGCAATTGACAACCCCGTTCCGATGACCGACATCCACGACATCAAGCCCCTGGAAATTTTGACGGTTGATTGGTCGCTGTTGGTTTATATACTGGGCGCTGTCTTAATTTTGGCAATTATCGGAGCCGCCATATATTATTGGAAAAAATCCCAGAATCGTAAACGGATTCCCGTGGAAGTCCCGGTTCTTCCCCATGAAGCGGCGCTTAGGCTCCTGGATGCGCTCGCGGATGTGGAAAACATGGATGCTAAAGCGTTTTATTTCAGCCTTTCCAACATCCTGAGAGCCTACATTCAGGCCCGTTATGGAATCAATGCCCTGGAAATGACCACAGAGGAACTGCTCCCCAAAATCGACATTCTGGACATAAACAAAGAAATACACCTGGAACTGAAAGCCCTTCTCCGCTCAACCGATCCGGTCAAATTCGCCGGGGTTCCGGCAGCGGTGATCAAAATGCGGCAAGACCTTGCCTTTGTGAGAAATTTTGTAAAGCAGACTGAAGAAAAGCTGGCTGTAGGATGATGAACTCATCAAAAGTAAAACTGGGATGGCAAAGTAAAAAGATCCAGATGCGAGGCGCGCAAATCCTGAGGAGTGAGGCGTACTTTTGGGTACGCCGCAATGACGAAGGATGCCGCGCAACGAAGCAGATGGACTTTTTACGAAGCCATCAAGGATAATATGTTTCAATTTGCATCCCCCTATTTCTTATTGCTACTGTCCCTGTTTCCGGCAATGATCTATTTTCGGAAACGCCGGCAAATGCGGCCGGTCATGAATCTGTCTTCCCTGATGCCGATCCGGGAAATTCAGCCATCCGGCATGCTGCGGATCGAAAGACTCCTGCCCGTATTGAAATATACGGCATTATGCCTGATGATCGCGGCCATGGCCAGACCCCAGTGGGGAACCAGACAGGTCAGCGTATTGACGGAAGGCATCAACATCGTCCTTGCCGTGGATCTTTCCGAAAGCATGGCGGCGCTTGATTTCAAGTATAAAGGGAAAATCGTCAACCGCCTGGAAGCCATTAAAAGCGTGATTCAGGATTTTATCGCCAAACGAAACGGCGACCGGATCGCCATGGTGGTGTTCGGAACCCATGCCTACACCCAACTTCCCCTTACGCGGGACTACAACACCATTGCATCCATTCTGGACAGGCTGCAGATCGGGGCTGCGGGCCCGAACACGGCTATCGGGGATGCCATCGGCATTTCGCTCAAACGGCTGGAGGATGTCAAAAGCAAATCCAATATTATTATCCTGCTGACCGACGGGGATAGCAATTCCGGCGAGCTGTCCCCGCGGACCGCAACAGAGCTGGCCGCACAAAAAGGCATTAAAATATATGCAGTTGGCGTGGGAACTCGCGGCAAGGTACCGTTTTTGATCAAGGACCCGGTTTTCGGGGAACGTTATGTTTATCAACAGGTGGACATTGATGAAGACGCCCTTAAGGATATCGCAACGAAAACCGGAGGTCTGTATTTCAAGGCGGAGAATACCGAAGGATTGCTGCAGATTTACAATACCATCGATAAACTGGAAAAAACAGAGGTAAAGACCCAGACATTTGCTGAATACAATGAACTCTACCCATATCTGCTGATTCCGGCATTTATTCTTCTGGGAACGTGGATCGTGTTGACCCATACCCGATTTATGCGTGTGCCATGAAATTCGATCAAATTGAAATGCTGTTTCTCATCTGGGCAATCCCTGTTTTTTTTCTGGTGGTTGTCTACGGCATGAAGACCCGGCAAAACATACTGGCCCGTTTTGCCTCCCCAAAGGGCCTGGGCGCCGTTTCTCCGGAAGCGGACCCCAGCCGGCGCTGGATCAAGGCCGGTCTTCTTTTGTGTTCTCTCCTGTTCATCTGCTTTGCCCTGTCCGGCCCCCAGTACGGTTACAAATGGCAGACCATCGAGCAAAAAGGCGTTGATATCATCGTTGCCATCGATCTTTCCCGCAGCATGCTGGCCACGGACATTCAGCCCACCCGCCTGGACCGGGCCAAGCGGGAGATCTATGATCTGCTGGCTATGCTGAAGGGAGACCGGATGGGCCTGGTTGCCTTTGCCGGAACCGCATTTCTCCAGTGTCCCTTGACATTGGATTATGAAGCCTTTCACCTTTTCTTGAATACGCTGACGCCCGATTCCATGCCCGTTGGCGGCACGGACATTTCAGGCGCGATTGCAACTTCTCTTGCCGCCTTTGACCCGAAGGCGGCTTCCCAGAAAGCCATCATCCTGATAACAGACGGAGAGAACACCGGCAAAGCCGATCCCCTTGAGGCTGCGGAAAGCGCCCGGAAAGCCGGGGTAAAATTGTTTTGCATCGGCGTGGGAAGCGAAGAAGGCGCCCCAATTCTTGCGGAAACCGGGGGAATCAAAAAGGATCGATCCGGAAACATCGTCCTGACCCGAATCGATGAGGAAACATTAAAAAAAATGGCATCTCTCACCGGTGGGGCCTATGTACACTCGGTCGCCGGCAGCATGGATCTGGATGTGATTTATACAAAGGAGATTCGCGGAAAAATGGAAGCCACCACCCTTTCCACGGATAAAAAACAGATCTGGGAGAATCGCTTTCAGTGGGCGCTTGCCCTTGCCATCATTGCCCTGGGGGCTGAATTGCTTGTACCCGCAGTTCGAAAAAAGGCCGCCGTATTGGGAATGATGTTTCTGCTGTTATGGAGCGTGCCGGTTCATGCCGGAAACCCGTTGAAGGAAGGCATAGACGCCTATAACCAAGGAGCTTACGACAAGGCTCTGAAACTCTTTATCGATGCCCAGCTCGACCATCCGGACAGACCGGATATTTTATACAACATCGGAAACGCTTATTACCATACCGGAGATTACGAGGCTGCCGCAAAGAGCTACAAAGAAGCCCTGAAAACCGAGAACAAGCTGCTTCAGCAAAAAGCCCATTATAATCTCGGCAATGCCGATTTTCGTAATAAGCAATATGACGATGCGGTCAAAAATTACGACGATGCCCTGAAACTGAACCCCGATGATATCCAGGCCCAACAGAATCTGGAATATGTCAAAAAGGTCATGGAACAGGCCAAAGAGCAACAGAATCAGCAGAAAAAAGGCGATAAGAACGATAAAAAAGCGGATTCCGAACCGAAGGAACCGAAACAGGACGCGTCAAAAAAAGAGCAGGACCCGGAGAAGAAAGCGGATCAGAAAGAACAATCGCCAAAGGGCCAGGAAGAGCAGTCCAAACCGGATCAAAAGAACACCTCCGAAGAAAAATCTTCACCGGATTTTGGAAATGAGACCGATAAGGACGGCCAACGTCCCGACAAGCCAAAGGAAACCGCCGGAAAAGAAGATCAGCAGAAAAATCCCGAAGACAAGAAAGAACACGGAGCTTCTCCATCAAAGCCGGCCGGTGATCCGACAAAATCCGAAGAAAAAAATAAAGCCGAACAAATCCTGAACCGCCTGAAGGATCAGCCCGGAAAAGCAATGATTCCCGCTTACGGAAAAACCAATGTGGAGAAAGACTGGTAATGATTGGCAGAATACGGATACGCTGGATATTTACGATCATCTTTGCCGTTCTGAGCCTTTGCGCCTCCGTTCATGCGGCAGAAATTCAGGCGGTTGTGGATCGCACCCAGATCGGACCCGGGGAATCCCTTGAACTCACGGTGTCGGTTAAAGGCGGTGAGGGTACGGTGGATATTTCTCCCATTCGGGATTTTAAAGTGCTGTCCGGCGGCACGAGCACCAGCGTTCAGATCATCAACGGCCGGATGTCCAGACAAGTGGATTATACGTATTCGCTGATTCCGTTAAAAGAAGGGCGCCTGGTGATCCCTCCCCTGACCGTGATGATAGACAACACTCCCCAGAAAACCGCGGAAATTGTCGTTACCGTCACCCCGAAGACCCGGGAGAAAACAGGCAGTGAAGATGTTTTTGCAGAAGGGAAGGTTTCCAATTCAAGTCCCTATGAAGGCGAGCCGATTCTCTACACCTTCAAGCTGTTCAATGCGGTTCAGATCACCAATGCCCGGTTGCAGAAGCCCGAATTCTCCGGTTTTACGGCAAAAGAAGTGGAAAACAGCCGAAAAACTTACAGAACCGTCATGAATGGACGGGAATACAATGTCACGGACCTGACCATTTTGCTGGTTCCCCTTGGCGCAGGCCCCAAAACAATTGATCCGGGCATCCTGGAATGCGATGTGGTCCGACGTCAAAACACACGCAGAAGTCCGTTCGGCATGCCGGATGATCCTTTTTTCGGACAGGGCATAATGGAGCCCCGGGTCATCCGGACAGAACCGTTAAGCATTACGGTCAAGCCGCTGCCGCCATTTAATGCTAAAGGGCAATTCTCCGGGCTCGTGGGCACTTATCAGATTAAATTGGAAGTGGATAAAACCACATTGAACGTGGGTGAATCCGCCACCCTATCCGTAACCGTCAGCGGCACCGGCAACATCATGGATGCGGCGTCCCCGGAGATTGCCATTCCCGATGCGTTCAAGTGTTACAAGGATGAGCCCCAGGAGAATATCCAGCCCGGCGTGAACGGGTATACCGGGCAAAAAGTATTTCGCACGGCCCTGGTCCCGTTAAAAGAGGGGCAATTCACCCTGGAGCCCATTGCATTCAATTTTTTTGACGTGTCCAGCGGTCAATATCAAACCCGGCTGACCGCTCCCGTTACCATCACCGTCCATCCATCCAGGGAAAAGGGCAAGCTGGAAGTCTATTCCCCTCCGGCTGCCGAGGATAAACCCCTGAAGAAGAATGTGGAATTCACGGGACGGGATATTCTTCCCCTAAAAGAAGAAATGAATTCCCTGGAAACACAAAAGGCCATGACCACGGCCTGGTTTTGGGCGTTTCTTCTGGCGCCCGCGATGCTCTGCATGGGAATAAAAGCCTATCTCACGCTTACGGCAAAAAAGGATGATCCTTCCAGCCTGATGGCGCAACGTGCGGATCAGGCACTGAAGGATGCGTGCAAGCCCGATATTTCGGCGGAAGTGTTTTTAACCTGTCTGTCCAGGTCTCTGATTTCAATCCTGCTTGCCAAAGCCGGAGTCAGGGGCGAATCCCTGACCTATGTCGAAGCTGATACGATTTTAAAGTCCGGCGGGTTTTCGCAGGAAACTGCCAACTCAGTCACCCACTTGCTCGAGAGGATCGATTCCGCCAGATTCAGCGGCCGGGAGATGGATTTAATCAGCCGTGAAACCCTGCTGTCGGAAACCCGGGAACTGGTAAGGATGATATCGCGATGAAGGGATTTAAACACATTCTTTTATTTATCCTGCTGATCCTTTTTTCAGTCCGGATCACCGGAGCCAGCGAAACCGCCCGGACATTTCTGGACGGCATAAAGGATTACAAGGAAAACCGGTTTTCCGAAGCAGCGGCTGCCTTTTCCAGGATTGCCGATGAAGGGATAAAAAACGGCAAGCTCTTTTACAATTTGGGGAATTCTCATCTGAAAAACGGGGATATCGGCAATGCCATTTTATGGTACGAACGGTCGCTAAAGCTCTTGCCGCATGATCCGGACCTCAGATTCAACTACGAATACGCCCAATCCCTCACCAAGGATCAAAAAGGGGATAAGGACCTTCCCCTTGTCCGGATTTTGTTTTTCTGGAAATATCTTTTATCGCAGGCCCAGATTCAATGGGCGGCGATTTTTTTCAGCCTGGCTTTTTGGGCCCTGGTGACTGTCCGGGTGATCCGAAGAAAAAGCCGCTTCCAAACGCTGGGCCATGTGATGCTGACCCTGGGCCTCATCTTTACCCTGACGGCTGTTTACAATGATTATGAATCCGCATTTATCAAAGACGCCGTCATTCTGCCGGCCAGAGTATCCATTCGTTCCGGACTTACCGATGATGCAACCGAGCTCTTTGTGCTTCACGCCGGCGCAAAGGTGAGAATCGACAAGGAAAAGGATGATTATATCCGGATCGCTTTTTCAGAAGGCAAGATCGGATGGATAAAGAAATCCGACGCCGGCGTAATTTAAATGAATGAATTCGATTGCACCTTTTAGGTCTTAATCGGTTACTCCCTGGAAGCCTTTCTGCCGAAGGGGATGCCCTGCTTTCGCATGCGGTGACGCAGTGTGGACGGGTTGATCTTCAGAATTTGAGCAGCTCCTTGTTTTCCCCCCACCTTGCCGTCCGTCAGATCGAGAATTTTGCGGATATGCCGGAACATGGCGGTGTCCAAATCGATGGGCTCGCCGTCGTCACAGCGGGAATCCGCCAGAGATTTCTTTTGCAGGGGAATTTCCAGGAACTCAAAGCTCAGCGGTTTTCCCCCGCTCAATATCATGGCCCGTTCGACGGCATTCTCGATCTCCCGCACGTTGCCGGGCCAATCCCGGACCATAAGCAAATCAATGGCGCCGGGAGCAATGACCGGAATGGCGGAAAGTCCCATCTCCCTTGCCTTCTTTCGCACAAAATAATGCACCAGGGCCGGGATATCGCTTTTTCGATCTTTGATGGGCGGGATCATGATGGGAAACACCCTCAGCCTGTAGTACAGGTCCTGCCGGAAATTACCGTCAGCCACCCTCTTTTCAAGATTGCGATGAGTGGCGGCGATGACCCGGATGTTCACCCGGATGGGCGTTGTACCTCCCACTCTTTCAATTTCCTTCTCCTGAAGAACCCGCAAAAGCCTTACCTGGGCCGGTGCAGATAGTTCCCCGACTTCGTCCAGGAAAATGGTGCCGCCGTGGGCGCGTTCGAAACGGCCCCGCTTTAGGGCCATTGCACCGGTGAAAGCACCTTTTTCGTGACCGAAAAGCTCACTGTCCATCAGGCTCTCCGGAATGGCTCCGCAATTTACCTTGATGAAAGGCCCATCCTTTTGGGACGAAAGATTGTGGACGGCATTGGCGATGACTTCCTTGCCCGTTCCCGTCTCCCCCAGTAAAAGAACCGGGCTGGCGAGCGGCGCAACCTGTCTGACCATCTCCATCACTTCTCTTAGACCGGAATCCGCACCGATGACATCTTCCCCGGATGCCCGGCGCAGTTCATCGCGCAGATAGCGGTTGTCGTCTGCCAGAAGTTCTTTAAGATCCAGCACCTCCTGGTATCTCAGGCTGTTGGAAAGGGCAATGGCAAACGGCTCCTTCAACAGAGAAAGCAGCCGGAGATGCTCCGGCGTATAGCGGTTCTTGCCGATTGCCGGAAATGCCACCCTGCCGATACTCATTTCACCAACTTCCAGGTGCATGAGAATGGTCGAGAAATCCGGAAATCCCATGATATGCTTTACCTGCCTTGTGATGGGATGTTCCTCTGCTTCGTTAATGAGCACGATGTCCGGAAGTCTGCTTTGTTCGATTAATGTACGGGTTTCGATTGGAAGCGGGATGAGCACGTTCAGCCGTTTGCCTCCCGCCTCGTTGGCCATGGCATAAAAACGGACTGCACCAAGATTGCGGTCATAATAATTGAGATATACCTCCGTTGCCGGAATAAAGTCCGCCAGAAAAAGAAAACAGCGCCAAAGCGCGGTTTCGATTTCAAGGTCCCCGCAGATACGCAGAGTGGCCTCGCGGAAAAATGTTTTATCGTCCACTTCCACCGCCTTTCAAACAAGATGGCTTTGTAAAAAGCCCAATATCTGCGTTGAGCTTCACCCTTCGATTACGCCGTATACATCGTACGGCAGGCGGAACGCCGGTACTTTGCCATCTCAATTTTGATTTTTACGAGTTCATTAAACAGACTGAAGGTCTTTTGTGTGGTTTCAGCCCAAACCACTGAACAATTACATATCATAACCGATATATTGAAGCCGAACTGTCATATGTGGTATATTTTTCTTTCGCATATAACACATTTTATCCGCTCGGTCATCATCACCTTCGAATTCATTGGATAAAAATTCCGGCACGATTTATGCTCTTTTCTCCAGAGGATCGTATAAAAGAGAAGATTCCTTATGAAATGGATGAAATAATCAAATTTCGGCATCACCGGAGGAATATGATATGAATGAGAAAGGGACCGCGGTCCGCATGACAAATGTTTCAAAGAACTATCTTATGGGAAAAGTGGCGGTTGAGGCCCTCAAGGCGATCACGCTGGAGATTCCCAGAAAACGCTTCAACGTGATCATCGGGCCTTCGGGAAGCGGCAAGACAACGCTGCTTAATTTGATCGGGTGCATCGACTTTCCCAGCAGCGGCAGGATCGAAATCTGCGGACAGGATGTGGCGGGGCTCTCGGACAACGAAACCTCGGATTTCCGCGCCAGGAACATCGGCTTCATTTTCCAGAATTTCAATCTCATTCCGGTCCTTTCGGCGTATGAGAACGTGGAATACCCGCTGCTTCTGACCCAAACATCGGCAAGGGAGCGCCGGGAAAAGGTGCAACAGATGATCGATGCCGTCGGACTGTTCGACCACAGACATCATCGGCCCAACGAGCTTAGCGGCGGCCAGCGCCAGCGCGTGGCCATCGCCCGCGCACTGGTTAAAGGCCCCGAACTGGTTCTGGCGGATGAACCCACGGCCAACCTGGATTCCAAAACAGGACGGAGCATCATCGACCTGATGCATGAAATGCAGTCGAAAAACAACACCACCTTTATTTTTTCTTCCCATGACAAACAAATCATGGACCATGCCGAGGAAGTATTCGTGATTCAGGACGGCCAGCTCGTCGATAACGGCAGGGAGGGGCGATCATGAAAACCATCAATATCGCTTTTAGAAACATTTTCCGCAATGCCAGGCGCTCGCTCATGACCGTTCTGGCCATCTGCGTCAGTGCTGTCTCGATTCTTCTTTTCGGGGGGTATGTTTTCGCCATCATGTACGGTCTGCAAACCAACATTGTCCGAGGCACGGGACATCTGCACATCTACGCGAAGGGATTTTTTGACTATGGCTCCGGCAACCCCGGGGGATACGGCATCAGCCATTATGAAGACGTGATCGAACTCATCCGGAAAGACTCCCTGTTGAAAGACAGGATTGAGGTGGCAACGCCGATACTCAATATTTATGGAATCGCCGGTAACTTTGCGGCGGACGCCTCCAAGACATTTTTCGGCCTTGGCGTGATTCCCTCGGACCGCGAGAAAATGAGAAAGTGGAACGACTACCGGCTTAAGGACACCCGGCCCCGGGACCTGGGACTGTTTGATGACGACACCGAAGGCGGCGTCGTGGGATATGGCATGGCCCGCATGCTCCAGCTTTGCAATGCCCTTCAACTGGCTGACTGCAAAGACAAGGCAAAGGATCAGGGGACCCAGGTTCCCCCTGACGGCGAAGATTTCAGCGCACTTGCCGAGATCGAAGCAAAAGAGCGCGCCGAATCTCCGGTCGACAAGCGCCCGAAACTGGATCTTCTTGCGGCAACAGCGGCCGGCGCCCCCAACGTGGTTACGCTCTACGTGAATAAAGCCGACAGCCAGGGCATCAAGGAGCTGGATGACAGTTATGTCGCCATGCACCTTTCCCTGGCCCAGCGGCTCTTATATGGAAAAGGCGAAAAAAAGGTCACGGGCATCGTGCTTCAGCTTAAGCATACAACGGATATCCCGGCAGCGACAAAAAGACTACGGGAGATATTTACTGAAAACCATCTGGATTTTGAAATAAAGGACTTCAGAAAACTGACGCCCACGTATGGGCAGATCATTGCCCTGTTTACCGCCATCTTCACCTTTCTGGCCTTGATCATGGGAACAATCGTTCTCTTTACGATCGTGAACACCATGAGCATGAGCGTCATGGAGCGTGTGAACGAGATCGGCACGGTGCGGGCCATGGGAGTTCGCCGTGCAGGCATTCTTCGCCAGTTTTTAGCGGAAGGATGCCTGTTGGGAATGCTGGGGGCCACGATCGGTTCCATCGTGTCGGCGATCATCGCCATCGTCATGAATGCATCCGGAACAACCTGGACACCGCCCAACAATGTTGAGCCGGTGTTTCTCACGATTCAGATCTTTCAGAACCCGGCTTTTCTGCCATTTACCTGGCTGATGTTGATTCTGCTGGCCGTTGTATCCGCGTTTATACCGGCAAGAAAGGCAGCGCGCATGATCATCGTGGATGCACTGAGACATGTGTGAAAATCGCACAGGCAGACAGGCTGAAAAAGGAGATAAACCATGAATCGCCTGATATATTTTATTGTTACGATTAATCTGGTCTTTGGCTTACCCGCGTTTTTGAATGCCGAGAATTCGAAGACGGCCCAGGAAGTCATCGCTGCATCCGATGCGGTGCGAAACCCGGATAAACCCTTCAGCTTAAAGACCACGCTGGTGGAATACCGCAGCGGCAGAGAACAGGAAAGAATGACGCTCATCGTCTATTCCAAGGAGGAAAAAAGCAGCGGCCAATATCGCAGCCTCATCCGCTTCATTGAACCCCCGAGGGATGAAAACAAGCTGATGCTGAAAGACGGGAACATTCTCTGGTTTTACGACCCGGCTTCCAAAGCCAGTGTACGCATCTCTCCCCAGCAACGTCTGATGGGGCAGGCATCAAACGGCGATGTGGTAACCGTGAATTTTTCCAAGGATTACAAGGCAACGCTGGAAGGCGAAGAGACCATCACCGACGCTGAGAAAAACAACCGCAACTGTTATAAAGTCAATATGGTTGCGGCAAACGAAACAGTGACCTATTACCGCATCGAGTACTGGGTGGAGAAAGAGACCGATCAGCCGATGAAAGGAAAATTCTATTCGGAAAGCGACCGGCTCCTGAAAATCGTCTACTACCGAAATTACCGGGAGGAACTGGGAAAGCGCAGGCCGACTGAAACCATTATTATCGATGGGGTGGACAGCAAGCTGATTACCAGGATGAGCTACAGTGACTACAATTTTCGGGATATTCCTGAAGAATGGTTCCAAAAAGAGTACCTGCCCCGGTTCAAGGGCAATTGACGCTCATGACGGCGTCTCTTCCAAAACGTTTTTGCATCGCTCTGGTACTGGTGATGATGATCGGTCTTCACGGCGAGAGTTTGAGAGCCGACGAAAATTCCGATCTTGAACTGATCCCGGATAATATCCTGTCTCAATCCGCACCAGAAGTACGACCCGAAGCAGCGGCCGCTGAAAAACCTTATCGGCTGAAGATCTTCCTGGATGAAACCGGCCAGGGCAATTTCGAGCGCGGCTCGCCGGTTGTGCCCACACCATCCGATGATTTCAGCAGATGGAACAACCGCATCAGTCTGGACATCCGGACCGAGGTCAACCTATCCCCAGCCTTTAGTTTCACGTTTGCCGACAGGCTGAGCCATATTGTGGAAGAACATATGGATCCGTCCGAAGACAGCCTGTGGAATGATCTAAAGGAAATCTATCTCACCTGGAACGCTTACGAGTCAGATTACATCGATTTAGGCCGGGTAAATGTAAAAAACGGTGTGGCCATGGGGTTCAATCCAACGGATTATTTTAAAAAGAACGCTGTTACCATACGGATTTCAGAGGACGCCAGCGTGCTTCGCGAGAACCGGCTCGGAACATTCATGATCAGGGGACAAGGGGTCTGGGAAAAAGGGTCTCTCACGCTGATTGCGGCTCCCGAAATTTCCCACGAGCCGGACAAATGGTGGACCGATGGTTCGGGAAGAGGGTTGCAGCTCCAGCGGACCAACGACGAAACGCGCTTTCTTGCCAAGGTCAACGTGAACACCTTTAAGGATTTGAATCCGGAAATACTCTATTTCATCGACGACGGACGATCCAACTGGGGGTTGAATCTTTCAAAAGGGTTTGGCGACCAGATAGTGGCCTATGTCGAAACGAGCATCGGTCAGAGGGCCGATGTCATCTCCGAGACTTTGCAAAAAGCGATAGCAACCGGGACCTTTCCATTAAGCACTTTCCCGGCCAACACGCCTCCAGCCATAACGGGAAGCGATGAAATCCGCTTACGGAGCCAGTTGGCCGCGGGGTTTTCCTATACCGACAAGAGCAATCGGACCACTAACATTGAATATCACTACAATGAAGCCGGGTTGTCGCCTGAGCAGTGGGACAAATGGTTTCAAGCAGGGGCCCAGGGAAAATCATTTCTCGATAATCCGGCAACGGAAGCCATCGGTAAAAGCATGCTCGGACAGTTGTGGTCCGTCCGTCAGTTCGCCCAGGAAGCAGAGGAGCCTTTAAGCCGGCACGTCCTTTTCATTCGAAGCTTCTGGCAGGATGCGTTGATATACAAACTGGATCTTACCGGGATTTTTCAGATGAACCTTGAGGACAAAAGTTTCTTTATTCAGCCGCTGGCAGCATACCACCTCGGAGATCGAACGACCCTGAGCCTTGCCTTCAATTTTTTTCTGGGCTCTGGAGAAAGTGAATATGGAAGCCTGCCGCAACTCTGGAACGTGAGGACGGGGATTCAGTATTTTTTCTAACTGTACAACATTGACGTCGATGACCATCCCCCGCTTTAGTTCGCTCATGTTGGCCACTCCGACAGCGATGCATCCGTCCATTCTTGAGTTTCACCATCTTCTTTATAAACATCGGCGTACAAGGCAGCCGACTCGCACAAGCGCTGCTGGGTTAATTCTGTAATCAAGCGGTCGATGGCGGTACGCACCACGTCGCTTTTATCCTTAAATCCATACCGGTTGCATTGTTCAATAAATTGAATGTACGATTCTTTGAGGCGGAATTTGGCTTGGATCATGAGGACCTCTCGAAATAGTCTAATATAAAGACCCTAAATCACGTCACTATTATAAGTCCTAAATGATGGAAAGCCAAACCCTTTTCTAAGAGCCTTGCCTAAGGCCAAACTAAGCGGCGTGGCGGCTTTTTGCCACGTCCGTCTTGAGCGATTCATTAGGCACTGCTTTCCCATTTGTCCATAGTTCATATTCACTCAGGTCGATATCATCACTCCACGAAATACCATAACCTCCTGGATCAACGTGAACAGCATTAAAAAAAGCAGGGCTCGATAGCAAATGGAACTGCGGTCTTGAAAGAAGAGAACCACAATCATAGATTTTCTTAATTCCGCTCTCGAAAGTGACAATTAATTGCGCTTCCCCTATGGATTGTACAGCTTTAATTTTTGGTATCTTTTCCATGTTCAATTTACTCCAATCCTGGCAGTTGCTTAAATTCATTACGATTCCACATTTCCAACAATTCCTTTTGATAAAAGCCAGCCCATTCTTTGACAAGCCGTTGAGCTCTTCCCGGCAAATCCCCTTCAATCATCTCCAATGATTCGATAGCAAAAACAGCATTGAACTCTCCGTAAATTGCATGAAAGTGAGAGACTCCATGTTCGCTTTGGCTGAAGTACATCTTGATTATGATGCCGTAAAATCTGGCGATAATTGGCATAAGTTTATCCTCCTTGTATTGGGGTTGCGACCCTATTTCCATTCTGCTCACGCGACATGTTGGCGGGCCGTTGTCATTTTGGAACCTCCGATGGTTTGAGCGCCTCCTGAAGTGCGGAGGGCAATGTCTTGCTCCACAATGTTGAGACGCCCTTGATAACCCATGGGCCTCCGTTCTGCCAGTGAGCGGTGAAGTCGGCGGTGGTTTGCCCGGTGGAAGGAGAGACGGCACGAATCTCAAGGACGACATCGGTTCCACCCTCAACAAGGGCAAGGGAGGAGAAGAGCTTCACTATCGGACCGAGTTCGCGAACAGTGACGAACAGAACGTGAAGTGGAAAAAATTTGCTCAATCCCGCGCTGAGCAGCTGTCTCGCGAAGCGGGACCTCCTTCTGATCGGGGCGCCACCTTGGACCCCAAAAGACAAGTGCCGAGGCTTGTTCGCCGACCGGCTGACACAGGGGCTGGCGGGGAACCTGGCCAGTGACTTGAAAATGAGTGCTTGCGCAACCGGACAGCACAAACACTGCCAGTGAAATCAATGATACGGAACAGACGATGCGCATGGATGGAACCTCAATGATACGGCGTCGAGGGGCACCGGTTACCCGGCGACCCGGTCTTGGGGGCGAGATTCCCCTGGGCTACTCGATTGGGGAGGGGGAGAGAAAAATTCCCCTTACTCGATTAGAGCCTACCCCCAGTTTAATCTCGCAATTGTCTGCTGAATATTTTTAGAAGCCGCATTAAATCGTTCCTGCTTTCCACCGAAAAGGCCCGCCTTAATTGGCCCCCAGTTTTCTCCCAGTGCTTGCGCCTCTGCAATAAGGCGCGAGAGTGGGGCGTTATCGCCTCTTCTCCCTTTCCATCCGAAGCGGCCAATCGGCACCCTCCTCCCAAGGTCGGCAACGACCAAAGCAAAAAGGACTTCGAATTCATCGAACGATCTCTCATAATTCTTTCCAATGAAAAGAATATCGTCAAGTTTAGGCTGAAGAATTTTGTATAGATATTCACTCATTGGGGTGTAATGTCTATCGTGGCCTGGCAGTTGCTTAAATACGTCGGCATGATTCAGTTCAAGAATGCCATCCGAAACGGCCGCAGCCATGAACTGGTCATTTTGTCTGTATTCAGATGCGCTAACCGTTGTGTAGAAAATACTTGCCAAAGAATCATACCTCGCGCCCTCAACGGCGGCGATGCCTGCGCAATAGAGTTCAAGTATCAATGGATACCAACGAAGGTTTAACCAAACGACAAGCCCCCCCTGCGATCCAAGGCGATCAGTGGATCTTGCAAGTATTTTCTGAAGAATTGTCTTGTGCGAAGGTTTTGCCCAATAAGCAATACAAGCCAATATCACCGCCATGTCGTTTCCTATATTTTCATATTTAGATATTCTTTCTAAGAGCTCGTCCTTAGAAAACTGGCCCTGTACTTTGAAATTATCTTCACTAGTGATAGAAAGAAATCGTCTGACTTCATCAATGACAAAATCGTGTAACTCAATCGACGAAGATTCGTTTGATAGCAATGATTTGATCTTCTTGATCTTGTTCGGGGTGGTTTCTCTACTAAGCTCTTCTTCTGCGTAAGGTACAACAACAAGACTGTCAATATCCTTATTATCAGCTTTCTCAAGTTCCGATAGTTGTGGTGCCTGCAAGACAAAATCCCCATCCCCGTCGAAGTAGCCATAATGCGGCGTTTGGTTTGAGTTCTTGTCATTTGCCACCTTCCCATATACATAGGACATTAGGCCGCTGGCAGTTATTACGCCATTTTCGGTAGCCGCCTTTCCACAAAGCCCTTCAATCAAATGGCCAGTAAAGACAGAGTGATTTGGCAGTGGCCCTCCCGAGTCAGAGACTACCTCATCAGCTTTCCCAGCAGTGAGAACTTGACGGGAATATCTAAGCATCATGTCTTTTAAAAATCGTGTGCTTCCCGCATGCAAACTGCGAGTCAATGCCAAGCCTCCATAACACGCATCCATAACAAACAGCATGTGTTTGGCGCGAATAAGCTCGGCATTGCGAGTAAGTTCATCCCATCTTATAAAAGTGGAGAAATCGGTCATATCAGCGTCGTAAGGAACCAAATAGCCAACTTCTCCGCGAATTCCTGTGCGCGTATGCCCGTGCCCTGCAAAGAAAATTAAGATTCGCTCGTCAAGACCCATATCATCTGCGGTGAATCGCATGAAACTGCGGAGTATGTTTTCCTTGGAGGCTTCGCAATCGACAAGGTATGTGATGTTTTCATTTGGGAAGGCAAGATCAGAAACTAGAACGTCACGTATCTCTTCAGCGTCACTAACCGCATACGACAGAGGTGAGGCGTTCCTATATTGATCGATCCCAATAACTAGGGCTCGGCTATTTGTGTAGTGCGTTTTCAGCAGAAATCTAAGGTCGCGCAAGATGGTCACCTGTTGGCTCTAACAACAGCGTAACCGGCCGCACGGCCAAGGGGCTTCGGAAAACCGCCACCACGTGTCCCCGCGCGTCCGGTTGACGCATTCGTTATGTTTCTCTCGTCTTCATACTTGACTCAGTGTATGTATCGCTCCAATAGCACTTTGGAAGCTGCGTATATCTGTTCGTGTCGGTTTCTTACGATATGTTCATTGTAGACTGTCGCCTCCACAGGGCCGACCGATCGTTGATTCTCACCCCCGGATTTTCCTTTTTCGGTTAATAAGACTGCTACAGTAGGTGAAACAGGGTAATAGAATTCCAATTGCTGTGGAGGATTTGTCAGATCTCCTGTGGCATAGGAATTAATAACAGGTTGGTCGCCCGTGATAAATTGCACTGGTGATTGATTGTCCAGCAAGATCAGATGGAGGTTACTCCTATCTGCATAGAGGCTCCAACCCATGTTCGTAGCAAAAATATGGCTTAGAACGTTCCATATCTTGTCCAAATCTATACTCGCGGTTCCCTTTATGGTCGAAATCACACTCGACTTGATCTTCTTGGTCCTCATGTATTGGACACACATAAAATATACAAAATCTATGCAGCCCTGATCGGTACCAAAAAAATCAATGTCGCCATGTAGAATAGAACTGAGATGTTCAATAGCTCCGTTCTCAATCCTACCATGGAGGTCTTCTTCGAGATTATTCACATCCTCTTCAATTCTCTCGTTCAGCTCCGGATCATCGATGCCTCGGGATTGAACAAAGCTTTTCAGCTTAAATAGGGAGTTGAATCGTCTCACCAAATTTGCATGTAGTTTCTGAAGGTGTGCTGGTGAAGGTTTGATGGCAAGGTTCTCAATGAAATCGACGTCTTTCTGGGTCAGTTCCTTAAGCCTATAAAAATCCCTTTCATTCGCAACCCCCATCAGATTTGGCTCAAACACCTTACCATCTCTCAGGCAGAATATTTTGTTGCCCGCAGACCAAGGCTTCAGATAATGTCGCCAAACATAGTGCTGTTTTCTTTTCTTCATATATGATTATGTCTCACCCAACCGCCCCTTTTCTGGGCTAAGAGTGGCAGCCTGAAAACATAACGACAAGCTGACCGAATGACGAGGAGCACGCCAAAAACGGTCGATCTGGACTCCCGGCGTGACCGCGCTCCTCGTCATTCGGTCCAGCGTCTGGTTGGACATTTCATTCTCTAAACGCATTGCCCTTCCCAAGGTTGCAGTCTGCACATTTCGTTTTGAGGTTTTCTTGAACAGTCTCTCCACCAGAGGACCATGGAATTACGTGGTCCACATGCAGCTCGACTCCTGGCGATTTCAGGGGACTGCGCCCACACGATAAACAACGGAAACCGTCTCGTAGCAGGATTGAAAACCTCAATCTTTCCGAAATATCTCTTTTGGTCCTTCTCCTTTCCACCTTTTGGTCCGCTTTGGTGCTATCCTCTTCGCACGGGTCCTTCTGGCCCTCATCCACCCATTCAATGAAAGCCATCAATGCCTGATTCCATGTGCCGAAACGGTTCTCGTAAGTGCCCGCCGAATATTTTGACATGGGGCTCCTGACTTCTTCGTAGCGTGGTTGACGCGCCAAGGAGGTCCAAACAGACCTGAGGTTGTCGAATAGTTCCCCATCAGAAATATTTAGTTTCGATCTGCTTTCCTCCAGCCCAGAGACTTCGAGCACCCGGAACCAGGACCGGAATCTTCTCGTGAGAGTCGTCGGATGAAAAACGCCATCCCTTTCGTACTCTGCGATGGTGATCGTGTTCCTTTGGAGCCTCCTCGCGCAACGTTGAACGTCCTCTATCAGTTCAGAATCGGGAACGTTCCGTCGGTGTGGTTTGAACTCAAACTTCATTGTCTTCTGCCCAACCAGTGGTTAAGTGGTTTCTGTTTATAATTCAGCGGATGTTTAAACCTTCTGTTTAATCCCATCCGCAAAAATAATTTACAATAACAAAACATTTGTTACATATTTATAGCTGTTTATCCTGCAATTAATGGTATTAAACGGAAAAGGATAAATACGATAAAACTATCCCCCCCCCCTGATCTTGTTCCTCAATACATGGCGTTACTGAAACAAAACGGGATATCGGATATCCATCAACATCATTATTTGAAAGGCTGTGGTAAAACATGTATCCGGATGAGCTATCAACCGGGACGTAAAGGCGTTTTTAATATTCAACGATCTCAGAACCACGATGATTTACACCCATACCGTTAAAAGTGTGACGCTCAAGGAGGTCGGAGCAAAAACGTATTGAAAAGATGGTGCTTTTTCCGGGTGGAACTAAGATGGGTTGATCAGGTTACCGTTAATTTTGATACAGCAAAGCGGGTAATGCGTCAATGTTTCTTTTTTGAATTGGCATGGACGGATGATGGTTATGATTTCATTGAGCCCATCAGGCGTTTTTCACCGGAACCAGCAGTATCGGGATCCGGCACTGGCTGCATACTTTATGGGCCACGCTTCCGGCCCAGAAAGCCTCCATCCCCGATTTGCCGTGAGTGGCCAATACAATGATATCCGCCTGCAACTGCCGGGCGATGGCCACGATGGTGTCCGCCGGATCTCCGCGCCGGACATGGGCGATAGCATCAAATCCTTCGCTTTTCAGCTTATCGGCCAGGGCTTTGAGATAATCTTCGGCGCTCTGAACGGATAATTCCAGCATTTTGGACACCGTTCCCGGCAGAAATCGGCTCGTCACCGTCATCTGGCCCGAAAGACTTCCATACCGGGGAACGACCATCGCCAGACAGATGGTTGCCTGGCAGGCCTTCGCCAGGATTTTTGCAACCGGCAGAGAAAGTTCATGATCCGGAACCCCATCGAGCGGCGTCAGCACGGCCGAGCAGGAAAATGCCGGAATTTCGTCATGTTCACCCGGGCGGGTGATCAAAACGGGAACCGATCCCATCGCAATGACTTTCTGGGCCATGCTTCCCAGGATGAGATGAAGGGCCCTGCCGCGACCGTGCGAGCACATCACGATCAGGTCATAATCAAATTCCCCGATATGCTGCACGATGCTTTCCGCGACATTATCGACTTCGGTGGCATGCACATGGCATTCGATCCGCAGCCCTTCCGGAAACCATTTCCCGGATATCTTTTTCAGATAGGCCGCAGCTTCCACCGCATCTCTCAGGTGCGGTTGCCCATGGATTTCGGCCGGAGCGTTTTTTTCGATGATATGCACCAGGGTGACGCCTGCTTGAAATTTTCCGGACAAATAAGCGGCCGCCGGCAGCGCCGCCTCGGCCAGAAGCGATCCGTCCAGGGGAACCAGAATATGTTTGAACATGACTTTACCCTGCAGTGAATATTTGAAAAAGAAGATAACAATTCAATACGACAATGATGGCCGCAACCAGACCCGCGAAAAATGTGGTTTGAGGCTGATTCACCAGATCCCCCATGATATCCCGGCGGCGGGTAAACATCACCAGCGGGATGACGGCAAAGGGAAGCCCGAAACTGAGCACCACCTGACTCATGACCAGCGTATGGGTGGGATCCAGACCCACCCCGATAACGATCAGCGAAGGCGCCATGGTCACAAGCCTGCGAACCCAGACCGGAATATGCCGCTTAAGAAAACCCTGCATGATGACCTGACCGGCGCTGGTTCCAACGGTTGACGACGAGAGTCCGGCCACCAGGAGCGACAAGCCGAAAAACCAGCCCGCCGCCTTTCCCAGCAGCGGCTCCAGGGTTCGATAGGCTTCTTCGATGGTGGCGATGTGGGTCAGCCCTGTTTTATGAAACGTGGCCGCCGCCATGATCAGCATGGCGGCATTGACAAAACTTGCGCCTCCCAGGGCGATCACCACATCCGCAATCTCATAATGATACAGGCGCTTTAACTGACCGCTGTCCTTGACCACGATGCGCCCCTGAGTCAGTGCGGAATGCAGGAAGATGGCATGGGGCATGACCGTGGCGCCTAAAATGCCGGATGCCAGAACAACGCTTTCAGCGCCGCTGAAATGCGGGACAACGGCAAAGTACAGAACATTGCCCCAATCCGGTTTGACGATAAGGGTCTCTGCCACATAACACAGCGTTACCACGCCGACCATGGCGGATATAACGGCTTCAAGAGGCCGAAAACCGAATCGCTCGAGACCCAGAATCAAAAATGTCGAAATCGCTGTCAGAACCGCTCCGGCAAAAAGCGGCACACCCAGCAGGAGATTGAATCCCAGGGCCGCGCCCAGAAATTCCGCCAGGTCCGTGGCCATCGCCACCAGCTCCATCAAAACCCACATACCGATGACAACCGGCTTGGGGAACATCTTCCGGCAGTGCTCGGCCAGATTCATGCCCGTTGCAATACCCAGCTTGGCGGAAAGTGTCTGGATGAGCATGGCCATGAGGTTGCTGGCCACAATCACCCAGATCAGCATATACCCGAATTGGGCTCCGGCGGCGATGTTCGTTGCAAAATTTCCCGGATCGATATATGCGACGCTGGCGATAAACGCCGGGCCCAGAAAAGGAAACAGACGCGTCCAGCGGCTCGTGCCTTGAGGGCTGTCCAGAACGTTCAGGGCCGCGGCTACGGTCTTGGATCCGGATTGATTCCGATTGTCATGCTTATGTTCATTTTCCATATCTAAATGCGGCGGATTATATCTTCTCATGTGAAAGCATGAGCTGTTTTACAAGGACTTCCCTGGCTCACGCATCCTAAAGCAATAAATCGGCTACCTTATGGTTTCCCTACTTCAAGGTGACGATGCTCTTGTCAGTGCTGAAAACGATTTTTCCGCTCACGATGGTCATCAGGACAGGAATACCGCTGATCTTGTGTGGATCGATGGTCAGAATATCCTCGCCAAGCACCACGAAGTCGGCCAACTTGCCGGGTTCGATGGAGCCTTTGATATCCTCCTGATGATCCTGATAGGCGCTGTTGATGGTATACTGCCGAATAGCCTCTTTGATTGGAATCCTGTGACGCGGGCCAAATACTTTGCCTGACGCCATGGACTCTCTCAGCAGACAGTTTTCCATCCCCTGTTTCCAGTTCGGGATAACCACCGGTGTATCTGAACTCTGGGTCACCCAAACGCCGGCTTTGTTAAAATCACCCAGCGGCCACTGATTGGCGGATTTTTCAGGTCCCGCAATGTTGCCCATGAATTCAATAATTTTCGACATGATCTGGTTCTGGGTACACACGCCAATGTCATATTCCGCCATTGTCTGCAAATCCGACGGTTTCACGAAATCGGCGTGGATCACATAATGCCGGGCATCCCAGGGGTCTTCCCGCAGTGCCTTTACAAATCCATCGACACTGGCGCTGACTGCCCGATCACCACAGCTATGAACTCCGATCTGCATTCGTTTTCTATTCAGAAACCGGATCATCTCAATCAGCGCATCATACTGGTGCTGTTCTGTCTCCCCTTTGATTGCCAGACCCCCTGTGCCTCCTCCCACATACTCATCGAACATCCAGGCGGTTTTTGTTAAAGGAATGCCATCGGCAACTATCTTGGCTCCGGCTACTCTCAACCAGTTATCTCCAAAGCCGGTACTTAAGCCTACTGATGCAAATGCTTTTTCTAAATCAGCCTTGCCGGCGGCCGCCCCATCACCGCTCCAGTTCAACAGAAGGTTCACGCGGATAGTCCACTTGCCCTCTTTAAACGTTTTTCGATAGAAATCACTGTACAGACTCCAGAGTTCCGGGGAGACACTGGCATCAGTGATGCTGGTAACTCCCATGGCTGTCATTTCCCGCATGGCAACGGTCAACGCTTCAATCTGTTGATCCTTTGATGGCGGAGGAATCAGGGACCTGACCAGAGGCTGTGCGTTTTCCTTGAAAAATCCGGTGGGTTCGCCTGTTTTGGAATCACGGACAATTTCTCCTCCGGTTGGATCAGGCGTATTTTTTGTGACCTTTGCCAGTTCCAGTGCTTTGCTGTTACACCAGGTGTTATGACCGGAAAAATCAACCAGACAGACCGGGTTGTCGGGAGTTTGCTTGTCAATATCCCAGCAGGTGGGATGTCTGACGCCGGGATCTTCCAGACACTCTTTCAGATAGCCTTCATCCCACCCGGAACCGCTGATCCACTCTCCGGGTTTTACCTCTTTGGCGCGTCTTCCCGCCATCACCGCAATCTCGGCAATCGATTTTACGCTGGCTGAACTGACATCCAGAGCCGCCGGAGGTCTGGAAAGACCGAACCCCAGAAAATGAGTGTGCGCGTCATTGATGCCGGGAAGAACAGTTTTCCCCTTCAGATCGATGACTCTGGTTTTACTGCCGGCCAGTTGCTGTATATCCCGGCTCCTGCCGACGGCAATGATTCCCTGATTCTTGACCGCAACAGCCTGCTGAATCGAAAAATCCTTGTCCACAGTGACAATCTTGCCATTAATCAATATCAAATCGGGTGCCAGCGCTTCCAACGCTTCGGGAAGAGCTGCATACGAAATGGACGCCACCAGAAGAAACAGGCTCAATAGAGTCGGTTTCCATGACCCTTTTAAAAATCTCGACAAACGCATGGGTTTCACTTTCTTAAGATAGATTCCGGTTCTTCATTCCGACGCCAGGGGCGTACCATCAGCGCGCCAGCCAGCCCAAACCTTGCGTGTTGAGGTTCTGCACATAGAGCCGGTCGGCAGTTTCGGTGATTCCGGTGACATTCGGAAAAGCGCCCGTCGGGTCTTGGAGGTCTGCGACCACCTTTCCATCCTCCGTGAAGGCGATCGCGTGCCCGTAAGGCGGTATTGCGGGCATCATGGCGCTCGGCAGCCGCAGCATCAGCTTGCGCATAAAGGGCTTTTCCGCCCAGCCATCCAGTTTCGCCGATCGTGGCACCGGAAGCCCCAGCCAAATCTTGCCGTCCAGTCCGCGCATCAGATTGTCCGGAAAGCCTGGCAGGTTGTCAAGCAACACGGTGGCCTGGGGCGCACCCAGGGCGATATCCAGGTTCGTGGCCGTGACGTCGATCTTCCACACGCGGTACCTGCCGGTCTCGACGACGAACAGTGTTCTCTCGTCGCGGCTAAGTGCCACGCCGTTCGCAAAGCTCAGGCCCCTTACAACGATGCGTGTGGTCTTGGCCGCCGGGTCGTACTCCAGAATGCGTCCGGTCGCCGACTGTTCAATGACGTCGAGAAGGCTGGCGTTGACGGCGTCGCTGCCAATGACGCCCCTGATGGCTGCAAAGCGAGTCGAAGCGTCGCTGAAGTAAATCTTTCCGTTGGCTGCCACCACCACGGCATCGGCAAAGCGGATGGGGTCGTCTCCCACCTTGTCGGCTAGTACGGTTATCTGGCGGTCCGGACTGATAGACAACAGGCCTTTGTGGGCGTCGGCTGCGATCAGATTGCCAGTGGCGTCGAAGTCGAAGCCCAGTACGCGCCCGCCAGTATTAACGAAGACTTCCTGCGCCGTACCGTCGGCGTTCATGCGCAGTATATTGCCGTGAGTGACGGCAGCGTAGAGCTTGCCGTCCTTGGCCAGAACGATGTGCTCCGGGCCCGATTCAGCACCGAGCGAGATTACCTTCAGCCCGGCAAGCTTGTTGTTAACGGCATGCAAGCCGGTGTACCCGGGCGCAGTTGGGGCTTTCCAGCACACTGGATCAACTGGCACCGGCCATAGGCTCAGGTAGGCAGTCAGCGCTACAAGGATGACTGCAAGGATCAACGCGATTCTCTTCATGTGGGGTCCTTAATGCCGCCTAACCAGTGGCTCAGTGGCTTCTGGGTAAGTTTTTTTTTGGGGGGGGCTGACCAGATCAACTCCTTTAAATATCAGGATAAACGTTCCATTTCAGGCCTATTTATCGCCTTAAAAGCCACTTTTCGAGGTCAAAATGATAGTTATAAGGTACTTGAACATCAACAAGTTGATGCTGATCCACGTCTGTTATTCTCTCCCAGCCAAGACCAAACTTGAATTGGAAGGAATTAGCGAATGGCTCTCGGCATCCGTGTTTGCTTAGAACCTTCTTTAGGGGGGTAAAATGGGCATTCTAAGGCTCTTTTTACCTCTTCTCTTTTATATAATTCATTAAGAATTCAATTCCTTGTCCTGGTCAGACCCCCAATTCTATTGATTCCGATTGTCATACTTACGTTCATTTTCCATATCTAAACGAGGCAGATTATGTCTTCCCATGTGAAAGCATGAGCTGTTTTACAACGATAATGAATTGCTGCGATACTATTAATCTCCGATTCAAACACTGGCCAGCGGCTCCGGCGCACCGCCTTGTTCATCAGGGCACGGATTATCAGGTATCAGCCGCTTACCCATACTTACCACAGGATCCTGCCTGTACCCTAAACTTTCGTAGAAACTGATGACAATCTGATTGGTAGACCGAATCTGCAAATTGATCTTTGGGCATCCGACAGCTTTGAGCATTACCTCTACACGCTCCATAATCATTTTGCCAAATCCATGTCCCTGTAAATCCGGCCTGACGGCCAAATAGTTGATCCAGCCCCGATGACCTTCGAACCCAGCCATGCATGTTGCAATCACGTCACCGTCAATTTCACCAACCAAAAACCATTCGGGATTAACCATCATCTTGCGTTCAATGTCCAGGATGGGGTTATTGTGTGATACAACAAGCCCGCATTTGATCCAGAGATCCACAACGCTTTTTTGATCCGGCAATTGAAATGGTCTTATTTTCACGTCTGGTTCCTCGTTGGATTTATCAGTGAGCGGACTCATGCTTCAGAGTGGCACCATCCACATCAATGGATCATGGAGTTTATCCGAATTTCCACATCCCAGTTGATCATAGAATCTGTTGGTCGGCCATAACCCCGTTCAACCATAGTTCAGATTCACTTAAATCAAGATCATCGGTCCAACTGATGCCGTAACCATGTTTGTCAGCTTTTACGGACCTGAAAAAAGGACGGAAATGCGGAACGCCATGTTCACGGAAATTTTGATACAGTAAAGCGAGTAATGCGTCAACTTTCTTTTTGAATTGGCTGAACGGGTTATCGGTGTGATTTTATTGAACCCATTTGGGGTTTTTCCAGCGGAGTGTTTGCCGGATGCAGCTTTCTGTCAAGATTGATGCCGGCCTGACAGCGCAACCCCGACACCTGCAGCAATGGACATTCCCGCCAGCAGAAAGACAGTCCGGCTTAAGCCCAGCAGTGGGAAAAGCAATATCCCGCAGACAAGGGCGCCGATGCCACCTCCTGCGACATCGGCCGCATAAAGGGGCCGCGGATGACCGGATTCGTATGCATAGCGGGTGAATATGGCCGATACCCCGAAACCGGCAACTGCCAGCAGCGCAGCCATTGGGAAAAGACCCGGCGCATCGCTAAAAAGTTGCATCCCCATCCATCCCAGGCATACAGCAGCCTGCATAAAAAACAGCAGGCCGTCCACGGACCGGGAAACGGATCGGCCCCTGAAACGGCTCATCAGGTTCAACGTCGCCACGGCCCCCGCGCTCATGCCGAGCATGAATGCCATGAACAGTATCCCCATGTTTTGATATAGGGCACCGCTCTGCGTCTGGTAATGGAGCATCATGGCGCTTTCCAGCACCATCCCGCCAAACCCCGCAAAGCCTGCGGCTGCATAAGCCAAAGAAACGCCGCTTGCAGCCAATCGGTTCATTCCGATGCCACAAACAAGAATGATAAAAAACACCGCGATCCATTCATACCGGAGCACTGCCTGAATCCAGCCGGAGATGTTTTGATAGGCCAGAACCGGGATCAGCTTTGAAAGCCATATCCAGGTTGTCAGTGGATAGCAGACCGGCCGATCGTCCGTGTTCGGAGGAGCATCCTGGGCGGCAAGAATACGGCCGATCTCATCACGCCTATCATTGGACAGAACATACTCGATGTAGGGCGGCGTCACCAGCCGCGTTTTCAGATCCCGGTCCCGGTATCGCGCGATCAGGATCCGCGGATCGGTCACAAGGGCGGACTGAGACGCCAGCACCACGTTGACGCTTCCCGGAAGCACCAGGACATGCGGGAACACGGAGTCAAGCGCGGCTACAACCGACGCATTCCGGTACGCCAATGCCGGAGACCAGAAGTTTTCCGATGAATTCAGCCGGAAACCCAGAATTCCTCCGGGCGCCAGGCGCGCCCGGCACGCCTTGAAAAACGTCCGGGTAAAAAACCGGTTGGCCAGGGCGGTCGACGGTTCGGCGCAGCCTGAAATAATCAGATCATAAGTCTGATCCGATCTCAGATACTGGCGCGGGTCCTGAATATGGGGGTGAATATTGACCTGCGGGCCTAACTCCAGTGAATCCGCTGCCATGTACTTCCGGGTCAAGCGGATCAGGGCAGGATCGATTTCAACTTGATCGATTCGATCCGGCCGGTGTCTGGCCGCCTCCGCGGCAAGCCCTTCGGCAGAGCCTTCCAGAATCAGCACCTGCCGGGGATCCGGATGCTGAAGGCAGGCCAGATGGACCAGTTCCTCGGCGCTGGCGGACTGGGTGTCGGCGATCAGGACATCGTTTTGATACAGCACCGTCTGGCCCTGACTACGGGTCACTGTGAGCCTGCCATATCCGGAATCCAGACTTTCCATCAACTCGGGATGGTTCCACCGGGTCATGGCCTGGTCCAGCTTGTCGGAACCTGCCATCAAGGCGACCAGGGATATGGCCGCTAAAAGCCACTTCAAGGCAGACACGCCCGGACGACCATAGCCTCTTCCAGGGATTATCTCCGCGGCCAGAATTGCAGCCGCGATCGTAATGGCCGCGCAGACGATGGCCTGGACCACGTTCTGAATGCCCCAATACAGCATCAGGGCGGATAAAAGGCCGCCGAATACACTGCCCGAGCATTCCACGGCATAGGCGCGGGCCAGGGTGCGGCCATGCCGCGCCCCAAGATCCGCGGCCCGCTGAAAGGCCGCGCCCAGAAACAGGCAAAGCGGCAGCAGGGACACAACAACGGCCGGGATGAAGACAGTCAGCGGAAGATAAGTCCCCGGAGGAAGGCCCGCAAAGTTCCGAAGCGACCGGATGAAAACCACATCGGCCAAGACCCCAAGACCTGCCAGAAACAGCGCAACGGACAGATTCGGACCCCGTCCCGAAGCAGCCAGGAAAACGCCCGAGGCGTTCAGGAGCAGCCATGCGCCCAGGGCCAGGACACAGATGAGCTCCACCCCGTAACCGGCAACCATCCATTCCCGAAAGAGAACCACCTGGCCCAGTACCGAGACCGATCCGATCCCGAACAAAACCGGGTCCAGCCTGGAGATCCCTGAACGGGAACTGCCGGTTGGATGAACTGCCTTTAAGATGTCCGGATCCGAGGGATCACGGTTCACTGAAGATGATTGCCTGGAAAGTGTCAAATTCAGCGCCCTCTTTCCAACAATCCGACGAAAGCCCGGCTTTGCGGCACAGGTTGTCCAGCATTTCATTCCGGGTCCAGCCCTGCTCCGGCGCCACCTGGGGCAGAAAAACCGCTGAGCGGCCGGAGCGCTTCAGCATGACCCCATCTTGCCCGATCCGGATCTGGTCCACCGAATCGACCCTTTGATAGGGCGTTAAAGCAGAGATCTCGATCTTTACATCCTTTAGCTCAGACAGGGAAAGCCGGGGAAATCTGGAGTCATGAAGCGCCGAGGACAGAGCCATCCGGCCGACGACCTGGTACAAGGGCAGATCCGGTGTCATGTTGCCGATGCACCCGCGAAGTTCGCCGTGTTTTTTCAGCGTGACGAACGCGCCCTGTTTTTCCAGAAAAGCGGGATCATCCCGCCTGAACAGCGGCGTGGTTTCGGTTTCCAGGTACTCCTGAATGGTTTTCCGAGCAAAGGAAAGCAGCACCTGTTTCTGCTCGCCGGTCAAAGCCGGCGCCTGGACCTGGGTTCCGGCAGTCATGGGTTCGCCGCAGGACCGGGATGCCCGGCAAAAGGACACGGCAGCATAGCCGACCACCCGGGAGCGGTCGCCAAGCGTGGTATCACCGGAATTGGCATGACTGATGACCCTGCCGCAGTCCGCGTCCAGGGACCGGGCCGCGGCCATTGCAGTCAGAATCGGCCCGAGTCCGCAGGCAGTGGTCGCCAGATTTCGGATTTTGAGGCCCTCCTGGTGCCGAACTTCTGCCAGAAGCGCACCGGGATCAAGCCGCATCATGGCATTCAGGATGCGGCGGTCCACTTCGGTTGCGTCGCTGTAACCCGGGTAATGCGACAAATCCGAACTGGCAATGATAAGGGTGTTTTTCTCCCGTATCGCATCGGCAAGAATGCCCCCGAACCATTTGCACATGTCGATATTTGGCTCGCCGATGATGACGGGAATAATTTTTGCCTTTGGAAATACTTTCTGGATGAAAGGCAGGATCACTTCTATCGAATGCTCCCGCAGATGAACCCTGCGATCTGCTGTCACGGGCTTTCCTGCTGAAAGAAGTTTTTTGGCAATTTCTTCATCGACCGGAATCCGGCCCAGCGGGGTCTCGAATTCACCCGTATCGAAGATGGAGATGCCTTGAAAATCCGAGGCCGTGTGATTGGTCCCCAGGATAACGATTCGATCGAACGAAAAACGGGAAGCCAGCATGAACGCATCCGCACAGATCTGACCCGAGTACGTATACCCGGCATGGGGGACCACCAGTGCCACGGGCACTTCCATCTCGGGGGTAACCGCATCGCGCATCATGGCATCGATAACGGCGGAAAGCCGGCCAGTATCTTCAGGATAGAATTTTCCGGCCATGACCGCGGGACGGACAAAAGGGCTCTCGGCGGCGCAGTCCACCGATTGTGCCCCGCAGAACGCCAACAGGATAAAGAGCCATCGAAACCACATCATGGTGCACCTCCCCTGGTTTTCAGGACCAGACGCCGGAAATGACCCTGCCGCAAAACGGGCACTTACCGTTCAGGGTCCGGTTGGACAGAACAAAAAACCCGGTCCGTTCCACGACTATTTTGCCGCATGACGGACAATAGGTGTGGTTTCCCGGGTGTGACGGCACATTTCCCACGTAGGGATAGTGAAGGCCTTTTGACTTTGCGGTTTCATAGGCCATTTCCAGGGTTGAAACCGGTGTCGGGGGCAGTTGCAGCATCTGGTAAGCCGGATGGAACCGGGTGAAATGCACCGGCACATCCGGGCCGATTTCACCGGCCACCCACTCGATCAGGCGGGTCATCATGGCAGGGGAATCGTTTAAGGTGGGTACAACCAGGTTAACGATTTCCAGATGAACCTTTTTTTTCGAAATCGCTTTGATGCTGCGCAGTACCGGGTCCAGTTCCGCCCGGCAGACATCGCGATAAAAATCCGGACTGAAGCCCTTCAGGTCGATCTTGATTGCATCCAGAACCTCGCACATCTCATCCAGCGGCCGGGGGTTCATGAATCCGCAGCTAACCAGCACGCTTTTCATCCGCTGTTTCCGGCCCTGGCGGGCTATATCCGTGAGGTATTCGATAAAAACCGTGGGCTCATTGTAGGTGAACGCAATGACGGGACAGTGTTTCCGGGCGGATGAAGAAACGATTTCTTCGGGAGAATAAACCGATGTGCGGATATCTTCAGGCCTGGCCTGGGATATCTCCCAGTTCTGGCAGAACCGGCAACTCAGCGGGCATCCGGCCGTTCCCAGGGAAAACGCGTTTGAGCCGGGCAGAAAATGATAAAACGGCTTTTTTTCAATGGGGTCGACATGAATGGCCGCGGGATGGCCATAGACCAGGCTTTTCAAGACGCCGTTCTGATTGATCCTTGCCCGGCACCGGCCCCGCTCCCCGTTTTTCAGCACACACCCCTGGGCGCACAACAGGCACTTTACGATCGGCTGCTTCCGGTGGTAGTCTTTTTCGGCCAAAAGATCTTTTGGCGCCTCATTCGGAGCGTGGCAGGCCAGGCAGTCTGCCTTTTCTCCAACCGATCCAGCCCAGTAACGGGCTTCGGGAGGATCATCCGAATCGGCTGAAGCCGGCCAACCGCCGGGTAAGAGATGACAACCACCGGCCATCAGGGCGAATTTAGCACCCATTGCAAGAAACCGGCGGCGAGACAAGCGATGTTCATTCCCGGCTGAAATGAATGGTAACTGTTGATGTGACATCAGCCACCCCCATCATTATTTTATGGCAATCTCCCATAATGGCACTTCAACGGTTTTTCCTCGCCGATGATTGCGCAATAATTACACATGATGCATTTGGATTTTGTCTGGGTTCCTTGAATAAATTTGCTAACGATACCGGGTTCGATAATAAATGGCCGACTCATGGAAACAAAATCCAAATCATGATCCCGGATAATGGCATTGATATCGTCAAGATTGTTTATCCCGCCGACAACGATCACCGGAATATTTACGGCCGCTTTTATTTGAATTGCCGCATCAAGATTAAATTTTACAAGGGGTTTGGGCTGTTTCATGAACGCCCTGAGAACCGGTTTTGCAATTGTTTTAACAGGCCCCGGAAGATTTTTGTACTTGAAAGTATATGTCATTGCCGCATCCGCCGGCAGCTTTTCGCCGCGCATGGTGTAGAGACCATCCTCAAAGACTCCGCAGGACACTTCAATTGCCGCGCAACCGGATTTTTCCAGCATTTGAGCGATCCGGACGGCTTCTTCGATTTTCATTCCGTTTTTGCGTCCGTCGTGAGCATTCATTTTGACCAGGATCGGATAATCACCAACCTTCTCCCTGGCTCTTTTAAATATCTCGCCGACAATGCGATATCTGTTTTCGATTGACCCGCCCCAGTGATCTTTGCGTTGGTTTGAATGGGGAGATAAAAATTCGCATAGCAAATAGCCGTGTGCCAGATGAAGCTGGGCGCCATCGAAACCCGCCTGCTTTACTCTGACAATCGCCGAAACGAAATTGTCGATAATTTGATTGATTTCATCCTCGGATAATTCCCTTGGCATATCCTCGCTATAAAACGCATCGCGTATCGCCGAAGGCGCAACCGTTGGCAGCCCCGTGGATTTCGAGCGGGTTTGCCTTCCGCAATGCGCTATCTGCATGATTATCGGCGTGCCGTATTCATGAACCGCACGGGTTATCTCCCGATATGCCGGAATGCTGTCATCGCTGTCAATCATCGTCATGGCAAACAAGCTGCTTTTCCCGTCCGCCTGAATTCCGGCGTATCCGGTAATGATTGCGCCGACCTCGCCTTTTGCCAAACGGATATAGAGCTTTTTCAAGTTTTCAGTCGGAAAGCCTTTTTCATCGGCCATTCCTTCATGTGTCGCCGAACGAATAATCCGGTTCTTCAATTGAATTCCAGCCAATGAGGTCTTTTCAAATACAGCATGGGTCATTTTTAATTTCCTCTGATCACGAAGATGTCAGGCTTTATTATCCTGGACCGGAAAATGGTGGTTTACCGTGTTTCTAACCTTATCAAGCCATTGTCTCCGTTGCTCGAACGTGCTGGTTACAACAACCCCAAACATTTCCCGATAAAAAGTCTTTACGCCGCAAAGCTCGAATATGCATTTCTTCCATATCAGCTCCAATGGATCGCCGAACACCGACTGTTCCCTGTCCGCCGTAGTATTGGAAGTATTGAACACAATGGCGGATCGGGCCTTCAGAAGACCCGCGGGCACACCTTCGCCGCTATCATCTTCAAGAAAATTATACGCAACACCCGGGCGAATCACCCTGTCTATCCAGCCTTTCAGAATTGCCGGGGGCTGCCCCCACCAGTTCGGATGCACGATAACGATGCCATCGGCGGAAGATATCTCATTGCAATGATTCTCCACCGATTGTGGAAGAGCGGCCTCCGACGGTATCTCTTTTCCTGGAAGAACGGGATCAAACCCTTCCGCATACAAATCGTGGAAGTGAACTCCATGCCCGTTTTGAACAACCTCCGCTGCAACCGTGGAGGCGATTGCATGGTTAAAGCTGTTTTTATCGGGATGGGCCAGAATAATCGATATCTTCATTCATCACCTTATTAATTCCTGACGCGATGCGGATCACCATCGACGTCCGATCCCGCCGTTAGTTAAAGCGGTGCTATGCTTTTATGAGATGCTGCTTTCTAAAAAACTCTTCAACACGATCTGCGTTCTCAACCGTGAAGCCTATATTGACCCATTGGTTTTTCAGCACGGCAAAGAAAATCCTATCCCGCTGTGGCCGATTCATATCTTCCGGGTACCAGGTTTTAATTGACCCCGTCCCGTGAAGTCTCCACTTCCCGTTCCAGATTGTAAGCGCTCTGACCACAATACTTTCAATATTGGCCAGGAGTACAACCTTATCCTTCCGCGTAGGGTAATAGTAACGCCTGAAAGTGATGGCGTTCTCAGTAATGGAAACGAGTCTGTCCGAGTATATCAATTTTCTATCCATTGTTTACAGCCATTGTTTTGGGTAAGCAGGCGACAGACTATCCCCTTCCGAGCACGCGGGCGGATCTTCCGGAGTCATTCGGGCCAAATGGGTTTTTGGATTGTTTGCATGATGTGCTGCCGGATCGAGGACCAGTATTGGTCGCCGCCTCTGAACATCAAATCGTTGTGTCCGGCTCCCTCGATCTCGACCAGACGCCTGGCCGTATTTCCGCAGGCGTTGTAAAGGGCTCTGGCATCGGAAACGGGAATGATCTGGTCAATAGTGCCGTGAATGATCAGCGTCGGTAGATCTGTGGTGCGCATGAGATCGATGTTATCCATGAACTCCGGTAAATCCTCTCTGTTCAAAGCGATTCCACTCAGCCTGTAAATGAGCTTCAATCCATCGGCGTACGGGCTGTCCAGAAGCAGGCCGCTCAACTGCGATGCATGACGGGAAGCCAGAAACATCGCGGATGCGCTCCCGAGAGATCGGCCCATGACCAGAATACGGTTGAACGTCCTTCCCACGGCCTGCGCCATGCGGAGGACATCGTTTAAGAGGGCCTGGGCATCGTCAAACATGAGGCTGTATGACGGCAGGCCGGAGCTTCTGCCGTACCCGCGATAATCGACAATCCAGAATGAAACGCCGCAATTGGTAAAAAAGGATGAAATATCGTCATAGTCGGCGGCGATTTCGCCATTGCCGTGAAAAAAAAGCAGGAGCGTATCGCTTGTCGGGTGAAGGTGCAGATATCCGCCGATTTCGGCGTTTCCGGATACGGTGAGGGTCCGGATTCCTTCCGGGACAAAGCCCGGCTCCTCCTCTCTGGGGTGAAACAGGATGTGGGATATGATCGCGTCGTCTGGTTTCATGAGCTGCTCCCTATTAAAACCGAGAATGACATGATTCAGCTAAACTATCAATAACATGTTTCAAGGCGATCTTAAAGTGTTTGCTCCCCGCGATGTTCATGACGCGGGACCATAAACACGGGTTCGGTTGTGATCCGCCAGGCCCCCGATCACACGGTCCGCAATAAATTTTTCGAAGATGACTTTCTTCGACCGGGAATTGTAACTATCCGTTTTCGATGACTCCTTTAATAAAAAGCACGGACAGGGAATACTCCGGATGATAACCAACAAGAATAATAAGTCAAAAACTATAACTTTATTGAATTTGACAGATTTATCTTACTAATATATTTAGAAATTTACATCGCAAATCGACATGTTTATGTCCGGTTTGCGGACGGCAATACAGGCCGCGAATTTAAAGGAAAGAAAAATGAATTTCTTTGGCAGAAAAAAGACACTCACCGGGCTGGCACGGACTTGTGGCTGAGCGGCAAAAATTGGTCCGACGGCTCTGTCGGACGCACTTCAAGGGTTTCCCTCGCCCACGGACCCCAATCTTCTGGTGGGGTTTGAGTCCAGCGACGATGCCGCGGTCTATAGACTCAGTAATGAACTCGCGGTCATCTCCACGGTCGATTTCATTACACCGCCGGTGGATGATCCCGTCTGGTTCGGACGCATCGCCGCAGCCAATTCCCTGTCAGATGTTTATGCCATGGGAGGACGCCCCATCACGGCGCTGAATCTGGTCATGTATCCCATGAAGAAACTTGGGTCCGATATGCTCAGGGAAATTCTTCGCGGAGGCCACGAAAAAATCACGGAGGCGGGCGCTTCTCTGGCCGGCGGTCACTCCGTTGACGACGAGGAACCCAAATACGGTTTGGCAGTAACCGGAATCGTTTCTCCAGACCGTATCCTGACCAACACGGGGGTTCGCCCCGGAGATGCCCTTATCCTCACCAAGCCCCTGGGAACGGGGGTCCTTTTCAATGCAAACCGGGCCAGGAAGCTGCCATGGGCGGAGCTGGAAGCAATCCTGCCCGATATTGCGGCCCTCAACCACACCGCCCTTCAAGTGGCACTGGCCTATGATATTCATGCCTGCACGGACATTACCGGCTTTGGCATTTTGGGTCATACGCTGGAGATGGCCCGCGGCAGCAGTGTGCAGATCGATATCGTTTATGCAGATCTGCCCTTCTATGCCAATGCCATGGATATGTACCGCAAGGGGGAAACCACAGGAAGCAACGCGGCCAACCGAAAACTCGTCGAGGCGCATCTGGAGGTAAAGGCGGATCTCTCATCCTCGCAAAGAGAGCTTCTCTTCGATCCGCAAACCTCGGGAGGACTTCTTTTATCCGTGTCGGCCGGGCAGGCGCAGCAACTGGTACAGGCACTTCGGGCCGCCGGCGTCATGCATGCCAAACTGGTGGGAATGGCTTTGGCGGCCCCGCATGCGGGCATAAGGGTTCTCTAAGAAGACTTCATTTATCCGCAGCTCTTTTCCATATAGATCAGATACCACTATGGTTTTGGTGATAAGCATCCTAATGAACCAGATCCAGCCTGGATTGAAGGTACTTGTTTCCAGCGGATACAGCCTGTCGGAGGAAGCGGCCCGGATTCCAAAGCCGGGATGCAACAGCTTTATTCAAAAACCTTTTGATCTTTATTGCATTTCTTCCAAAACCCGCAAGGTTCTTGACAAAGACGCCTCAATAACACCTGTAGCCATCACAACAAACTGCTGACAACCTTATTTCGCCCTTCTTTTTTTGCACGATAGAGATTTTCATCAGCCGCTTTAAGCATCTGTTCAAATGACGGCAGAATCGGTTGCGTGACGGGATCAATTCCGGTTACTCCAAAACTGGACGTAATGCTTATCTGAACATCTTCGCAGCAAATCGGTTCATGGGATACCATGCTTCTGAGTTTTTCCGCAACGATTCCGGCATTGGATACGGTTGTTTCGGGCAGTATGACCAGGAATTCTTCCCCCCCAAACCGTGCGATCCAATCCATATCGCTTCTGATAACGTTCTTGAGGATTTCCACAAAACGAATCAAAACCGTATCTCCGGTCTGGTGGCCATAGGAATCATTGACCTTTTTAAAATGATCGATGTCCGAAAGAATAATGGCCAGCGGTCTGCGATATCGGATGGATCGTTTGATTTCTATTTCAATCTGTTTATTCAGATACCCCCGATTATAGCATCCGGTTAAGGGATCCATGACGGACATTTTTTCAACTTTCTCGTTGGCTTCTTTTAAAAGTTTGATCGTTTCCCGAAGTTCCCGGTTCACTTTGTTTCTTTCAATGTGCACGTTGATTCGGGCCAGGAGTTCCTCTTTGGCAAAAGGTTTGACGAGATAATCCGAGGCCCCGACCTTGAAGACTTCCAGGATCTCGGAAAGATCCGACATGGCGGTCAAGACGATGATCGGAATATTCTGCCTGCCGAGATCCTGCCGAATATGCCTGCACAACTGCATCCCATCCATATTCGGCATGACAAGATCGGTGATGACGATATCCATCTTGGCCCCGACGGCATGCATGATTTCACAGGCCTGTTTGCCGTCCTCGGCCTCATGGACTTCAATTCCTTCCCGGCTCAGGCATAATGATGCAATTTTTCTGGCGACGATGTTATCATCTGCGACAAGGGCTTGAATTCCCTTATGCATCAGGGGCGGATTCAGGATTTTGTTTGCAACGGCAAGGACTCCCCCTTTTTGAAACGGCTTGGCGATAAAGTCCACGGCACCCAACTCAAAACCTTTTTTCCGATCCTCGATCGTATCGTTACCGGTAATGAAAATAATGGGCACCCGATGATCTCCACTGTCAACAAATCGGGCATAACGCGCCTCTCTGAGCTTTCGGCAGGTTTCGAAACCGTTCATCTTCGGCATTTCAATATCAAGCGTAATCAAATCCGGGGGGGATGGAGAAGCGGCCTGGATGAGAGCCTCAAGACCATTTTTAGCTTCAATGACCTCGTATCCCCCTTCCTCCAGTTCCTCTCGAATCTGCATTCTTATTGTCTGGCTGTCATCCACCACGAGTATTCGTCTTGCTGAGCCGGTCATATAAACCATTCCTTCTGCCTGAATCGGCACATCATTTCTTCAACTGGTAAAACACAGACCTGAGATGTCGCTTGGGTTCAAACCGAGGGGCGATTCCCGTCAACGACTCGGTGGAGCCGATGATCAGACATCCATCCGCCGCAAGGATATCTTCGATATGGCGAAACAGTTTTTTCCGATCATCCATCATGAAATAGATGGCCACGTTTCTGCAAAATATGATATCAAACTTCCCCAGCCCCAGAAAAGGCTGCATCAGGTTCATCTTTTTAAAGGTTGCCAGGGACCGAATTTCATCTTTGACTTTCCACATCCCGCCTTCAGGAACAAAATAGCGTTCCATCCGTTCGGAAGTCAGTCCCCGATCCATTTCGAACCGGCTATACATCCCCTGACTGGCCCGCGCAATTGCCAAGCTGGAAATATCCGTCCCCAAAACCGTCACGTTATACGGATTCAGATCACCAAGAATTTCTTGTAGCGCAATGGCGATACTGTAAACCTCCTGTCCGGTGGAGCATCCGGCGCTCCAGATCCGAAGAGAAATCGGAGAATTTGAAAACGCATTTTGCGTTTTTCGATCCACGATATCCGGCAATATCTTGTATTTCAGCATTTCAAACGGAGCGTTATCCCTGAAAAAAAAAGTCTCATTGGTTGTAATCTGATCAATGATCCGCTTTTCAATGGTGCGGGTACTGTCCATTTTGGATTTTTGATACAGATCGCTGAATTTCCGGCATGCATATTCATTCAGCAACGGACCCAGTCTGGATTCAATCAGATAGGATTTGGCCGGCTCCAGTGAAATACCCGAGATATCATAAACATATCTTGCCCACAATCTGAATTCGGTCTGATCCACTTCCAGCATGACACTTCACAATCGCCGACTCTAAAACCGGTCTCGAACGGTCCGGCAGATTTCCTCGGCCATAAGATCCAGTGGTGCAATTACATCCACGATCCCTATCTCCACGGGCTTTCTGGGCATGCCATAAACAGCGCTGGTTGATTCATCCTGAGCAATGATCATGGCTCCGTTTTGCTTCATCAGTTTCAATCCCTCGGTTCCGTCATAGCCCATGCCCGTCATGATAACCCCTGTCGAATATTTTCCATAATGACGCGCAATCGACCGAAACAGATAATCCGCAGAGGGTTTGCAGTTATTTTCAGGGGGGTCGTCGGTCACCTGAATCACCAACTGGCTGCCGGAATCCAGCGTCCCTACCTTCATCTGCCTGCCTCCGGGAGCAATATACACGGTGTTGGCTCGAATCACCTCGCCATCAACCGCTTCCTTAACCGAAACATTGCCCATCGAATCGAGTTTGGCAGCAAGCGCATCGGTAAACATGGGCGGCATGTGTTGAACGATAAATATGGGAACGCCGACATCCGCGGGAATGCTGGGGATCATTTTTGCCAGTGCAACCGGGCCACCTGTTGAAATGCCGATGGCAATCGCTCTGGATTTATCCGAATTCCGCCGCAAACGCATGGCGCCAGGATCGGTGATGATTTGTTTTTTCAGAAGAACCGAAGCCTCCTTTGCAACCGGCTTTATTCTCTTTGATCGAATCAATGTTTCCAGCATGGGCTCGATCTCGGACCTGAAGCGCTCCCTGTTCTCCTCCAGTTTCCCGGCACTGGGTTTGGGGATGAAATCAAAGGCGCCGAGTTCAAGTGCCCGCAATGTGATTCTGGCCCCTTCCGTGGTGAAGGCGCTGAACACAATGGCAACAGCTTCCGGCAGTTCGTGTCTCAGGCGTTCCAGCACTTCCAGCCCGTCCATTTCAGGCATTTCAATATCCAGCGTCAACAGGTCCGGTTTCAACGAAGCTGCTTTTAATAGCGCGATTTTTCCGTTCTGGGCCGCTCCGACAACTTCAACATAAGGAAACGTCTCCAGAACGTCCTGAACTATCTTTCGGTGCATGGCGCTATCATCAACGATAAGCGCTTTAAGCGTCACGGTATCAGACATACGCAATCCGATCACCCAAGCACTTCGGCCAGGTTTAAAATGCTGATTAGCTGTTGTTCGGTCTTAAAGACGCCTTCAAAAAATTGCCCTTGTATTCCGACTGCATTCGCAGGCGGCTTTTCGATATTTTCATTTTCCGCTCTGAACACATCGCCGATATTATCCACCAAAAGGCCGATGGACTCATTTTCAAAATGGACGATGATATTTCTCTGTTTCCTTGCATCATCCACTTCGCCGGATGGCAGGCCCAGTCTTTTTCCAACATCGATCACTGTAATGATCTGCCCCCGAAGGTTTAGAATCCCTTTAACATAATCAGGTGCCAGAGGGACGCGCGTAACTTCGGTCAGTTTATTGATCTCCTGAACCCTCAGGATGTTTATTCCGCAGCACGCATTACCGACATTGAATGTGGCCAGGTCAACATAGGACTGTGATCTTTCGAAACGGCTCGGCATATCTCTTTCTCCTGATGAACCCGTAAAAATTCAAAATTTCGGATGAATTTGTAAAAAGCTCCAGATGCGAGGCACGCAAATTCTGAGGACCGGCGTTCCGCCTGCCGTACTTTTGGGTACGCCGCAATGACGAAGGATGCCGCGCAACGACCGGTGTTCCACCTGCTGGAATTTTTACGAAGTCATCCCATTTTGAATATCTCGACCATTTCCTTCAAACTCTTTGCCAGTTTCTTGAGCTCGTCGGCACTCAGGCTGACCTGGGAACTGTTTGAAGAGATTTCTTCACCCGCCTGATTGACACCGGATATCTCTCTGGCAATACTCAGGGCCACCATCGAACTCTGAGCCACATTCTGGGTAACTTCGTGTAATCCCCGGGCCGCCTGGGCAACATTGCCGGCAATATCACTGGTGGTAATGGATTGCTCTTCCACAGCCGTTGCAATGGAGGAAACGATTTCGTCAATCTCATGGATCACCTTTGAAATCTGCTGGATTTGGGCTACCGTACCGGATGCGGAATTCTGAATTCCTTCGATTCGCGTTTTGATTTCATCGGTAGCCCGGGCTGTCTGCCTGGCCAGTTCCTTAATTTCATTGGCCACAACCGCAAATCCTCTTCCGGCATCCCCTGCCCGCGCAGCCTCGATGGTGGCGTTTAAAGCCAAAAGATTGGTTTGATCCGAAATATCGGCAATGACTTCAGTCACTTTTCCGATTTCTCGAGCGGCTGTTCCGAGTTCATCAACTGTTTTGGATGCGCCCTGGGCATCGGAAACAGCACGATTGGTGATATTTCTGGCTTTTTCCGCGTTCCTGGAAATCTCATTGATCGTTGCCGTCATTTCCTCGGCAGCCGCGGCAACCATATCGACGTTGCTGGATGTCTGCTCTGTTGCGGCAGCCACGGATGACATGTTGGCACTCATTTCCTCGGATGCGGCAGCAACATTTCCGGACAGATCATACGTCTGACCGGCATTTTTTGACATCTGCCTGGATATGGCGGAGAGTTCGGTCGAAGAGGCTGATAGCGTCTCCACGCCCTCTACAATCTGGCCGATCATGCCTCTGAGGTTGATTACCATGAGATTCAGAGCCTTTGAGAGAACTCCGGTCTCATCTTCCTGGTCCAGATCCAGCAGTTCCGTAAAATCACCTTCCGATATGCGTTTGGCAAACTTGGTGCTCTTTCTGATGGGATAGGCAATGGATCGGGTAATCAGATATGCCACGAAAACAATGACCACGGTTCCCATGACACCTGCTGTTCCCATTATCCATTGTAATGAATGAATCGCGCCGAAAGCCTCGTCTTTTTCAATTTCAGATAGGATGGCCCAGCTCAGCTCATCGATCTTCAGGGGTGAATACGCCGATAGCACGATGTGGCCTTCATAATCCCGAATTATCTTTTCTCCGGAGCGGCCCGCAAGCGCTTCCCGGACAGCCTCGGTATCCACCTTTCCGGTATCCGGGTTTGCAAATGAGGCTTTCATTGAAAAATGCTCAGAATTCACGAGAGAATCGGACCGAAGCAGCTTATCCCGACCCACGAGATAGGCTGTTCCTGTTTTTCCCAGGCCATCCCGCTGATTCATGATGGCGTTGATGTGTTCGGTGGAAAGTTCAAATGCAATGACACCGATCAGTTTATCATTACTACCCATGATGGGGTAACCTGCAAATGCAGCCGGCTTGTTTTTGGATGGGGCATAGGGTTCAAAATCAACAATGGCGGGCATTTTTGCCTGAACGACTTTTTTCCAGAGCCTGGCCAGGCCGCTGTCTTTATAAGGACCCTGGCTCAGATTGGTCCCCAAGTCCGAATCCTTTAAACAGGTAAACAGGACATGGCCATGGTCGGCGCATATCAGAAAGATGTCGGCATACCCCGTGTCCTTCCAGAACTTGATGATGTTTTCGCCATACTGTTCGGACATCTGCTGATATTGGGGGGTTGTCACATCAAAGGGTCCGTCGGGCTTTGATTCTGTTGTATCCAGATAACTTAAAAGATTAAAAAGCTGCACAACATCCTTGCTGCGGGAAAAAATTTTCATCTCCGCAACAGCACCGTCAAAATAGTTTTTAACCTCTTTTTTCAACATCTCCCTGACAGTGATCAGTTGCCGGTACGCCTGCGCTTCCAGAGCCTTGCCGGTAACAACCCTTGAAATGATTCCGATGGTTGCAAAGGGAATGATTCCCACAGCCAGAAACACCGTCATGAATTTGACCTTCATTTTCATGTTTCGAAACATCCGCATTCAGCCCTCCTTGATCTATAGCCTGAAAGTCCCATGGACTTTTTCAAGAGTTATGCTCCCCACTTTGACGAATCAGCGTGCTGATGCTGCCAAGTAGTCTCTCCTTATCCAGTTTGATCTGATATTCATTGACACCGGCAAGCTCTGCCCGTTCCCTGTCCCTGTCATCAGCAAGGGTCGTCAGCGCAATGATCGGAATGCGTGAAAACCGTTTATCTTTTCGAATGGCCGCCGCCAACTCGAATCCGTTTAATCGCGGCATTTCCATATCCGTTACCACCAGGGAAATGTCTTGTCCGTATTTTTGAAGAATCCGCCAGGCAGCCTCTCCGTCCTCGGCATCCACTACCTGATAGCCTTCCTGCTGGATGAACGATTTGATCTGGCTTCGGAAAAAATTCGAATCATCGGCAAGCAAAACGGTTTGTCCTTTTATGGCCGCAAGCCCCTTGTTTCCCGCCGGAAACCACTCTGGTTGAAGACTGCGGATCATATCCAGAACATCCACAATCAGCGTTGTTTTTCCGCTGAGAATAATGGACCCCATGATACCGGGCTGCTTCAACGCGCTGCCATCGGCTACAGCCTCCGTGGCCACGGAATCCACGGGCCCGATGGCCAGAAGGCCCAGCTCCCTGCCGGCAACCCTGGAAACAATGACCAGAAGATGCTCGCGAACGGCCAACGGACGCACCCCTGCGATCTCATCGATGCTGAACACCGGCAGATTGCCGCCGCGGTACTGAATTGCCCTCATGCTGCCGAAAGACTGCAAATCGCACATCCTGATTTTTTCAATGCGAAGCACCTGATTCAGAGGCAGCGCAAATTGTTCGTCCTCTGCATTTCTAAAGACCAATAAATCGAGCCGGTCATCGCACGGCTGGATCGCTTTTTCTGCGGCCCTGGCCACCTCGATGGCCCTGCGGGTCCCACTGACGGAAAAAAGCCCGGCCATTTCCGATAAATTATTCACATCCAGAATCAGCGCCACTTTTCCATCCCCCATAATGGTTGCTCCCGCATATCCGCGGCAAGCTTTCAGATGTCTTCCCAGGGGTTTGACGACAATTTCCTCTGAATCATGAAATGCATCCACAATGAGCCCATATTTGAGCTGTCCGGTGAAAACAACCGCAATATTCAGCGCGCTTGTCGCGCGATACCTGCGATCCTCATCTTTCCGATAAAATGACGGGCTGGCAATAGCGGAGTTGTGAAAATCGGAAAGAGCGGAAGCCTCAAAGTCATCCTCGAACATCGGCGATTTTCTGGAGCGTCTGTCTGCAAGGGCCGTGCGCCGGTCCATTTTTCTGTGCCGCATTTCCGGATCCGTGTAAGTGCGTTCAATACCGAGAATCTCCGACAATCTAACCAGCGGTAGCAGCTTTCCCCGTAAACGAACCACTTCCGCGTCCCCCACCCATTCGATGCGTTCCTTGACCCTGCCGGCCGGAATCCTGAGAAGTTCCTCGAGATTCATTTGCGGAATGGCAAATCGTTCGTTTTCCAGAGAAACGATTTGACAGGGAATAATCGCCAGGGTCAGCGGCAGTTTGATCTTGATTCGAGTTCCCAGCCCCGGAGTAGAAAACATATCGATCATACCGCCCAGGTTATCCAGATTGGTCTTGACCACATCCATTCCCACGCCCCGACCGGACAGATCCGAAACAGTCCGGGCCGTTGAAAATCCGGGCAAAAAAATCAGATTCAGTTTATCCCTCTGGGTCATGATCCGGATCTGTTCTTCGGAAACAAACCCCCTGGAAACAGCGGCCATTGCCACTTTTTCCGGATCGATGCCGGCGCCGTCATCCGAGACCTCGATGATCACCTGACCCGCCGCGTTAAATGCCCTGAGAACGATTTTTCCGGATTCGCCTTTCCCGCTTGTTTTCCGAACATCCGCTGTTTCGATGCCATGATCCACGGCGTTTCGGATCAGATGATTCAGGGGATCGCTCATGGCCTCCAGCAGCGTCCGGTCCAGCTCTACCTCTGCGCCCTCAATTTCAAGCACGGCCTCTTTCCCCAATTCACGGGAAAGATTTCGCACAAGCCGTGGAAATTTATTGAATAAACTGCCAACCGGCTGCATTCGCGTGAGCATAATCACTTTCTGCAGATCAGAGGTAATCAGATCGAGGCGCTTGACGACGATTTCCGTGTTGTCATGGTTTTTGCCGGCAATGGACTTTATCAGTTGATTTCTGCTCAAAACCAGCTCACCGGCCAGATTCATCAGCGAATCCAGAAGATGAATATTCACCCGAACGCTGGTGGGAGAAGTGTCGGACAAAGACTCTTTTCCGACTCCGGGTTGCACGAATTCGCGATCAACAGGCTGATCGGCCTCTTTGTGCATCACATCCGGCAAGGGTTCCGGGTTGATCTTTACCGGGGATTCGGGGGCAAGGCCAAGGTTATCCTCAGCGAGAAAAAGATTCTCCGGGCTGACATCCAGCAGCAGACTCGCATCCTCCGGACCGAGAACACATGTAAAAACAATGAAAAGAAACGGATGGTTTTCAAGATCCGTTGGTTCGGACAAAATACCCGGCTTCTCTCCTGTTCCAACCAAAAGAACCGTGCCGTAATCCTTGATCTCGTCAATGATTTCCCGAGCGACCTTGCCCTGAAACCGCGCATCACTGAAATCCACCCGGAGAATGTAGACGTGCTTTCCCTCAAGTCTTGCCTGAAGCATGTCTTGTTCCGGGATCTTCATTTCAGGAAAAACGCCCGCGAAATTCGGCGCTATGGCCTCCGGCGCGCAAAGATCGACATCTGCCGTAATGAGGCTTTCCGAGCCGGCTTCAGGCACCAACCTTTGAATATCAATGGAATTCAGGGCCTCCATGGGCAGGGATATGTCCATCTTGTCGCTGGACTCAACATTGGCAACAAGTTCTTTCAGGGCATCGGATGCCAGAAGTAGAACATTGACGATTTCCGACATATTATATTTTGGCGGGGATATGTCTCCGCTACGTATCCAGCCGAGCACGGTTTCCATTCTATGCGACAGGTCCTTGATATTTCCAAGGCCGATAAATCCCGCCCCGCCCTTGATGGAATGGGCTGTTCGAAAAACCTTGTTCACCAAAGCCCGGTCCATGGCATCTCCGGCTTTTTCCAGGGCCAGAAAATCATTTTCAATAGTGGAAAGATGCTCGGTTGCCTCTTCAACAAAAACCTTCAGGAGGTCATCCCTGGAGAGCGTCATGGGGGTTATCCTTTTTTCAAACGATACTTGCCGGAGTCGCCATCCGATTCGCCCGGCTTAAAACCTTCACAGATAATCGAATCAACCCTAATCAAATTGCCACATGAAGTCAATTTTTAATAGTTAAATGCAATGCAGCGGCAACACGGCTTATTCTGGTTTTCCGCCGGTTGAATTCCGCCTTATGAAGATTATATTAAAAAAATAATCAGGGTATGATTACCCGCTGAAGGGCAATTTCCCGTTGCAAAAACAATAAAGGGTGGAATCATACGGTTTCCCCGTCAGCCAGGAGGTGCACAATGATAAAGACAATCCCGGAAGGATATCAAAGCCTCACACCGATGTTCATATTCAAGGATGCCCGTAAGGCCATTGAATTTTACAAAAAGGCCTTTGGTGCAAAAGAGCGGTTCGTCATGCCGGGACCGGACGGCAAGGGCGTGATGCATGCCGAGGTCCAGATGGGTACTTCAATCATCATGATGGGCGAAGAAAACCCGCAGTGTCCCGGTAAAAGTGCGGAAACCATGGGCGGCTCCCCCATCAGCTTTTATGTTTATCTCGAAAACGTGGACGAGGCCTTTAAGATCGCGGTTGACGCAGGTGCCGAGATCCGGATGCCTGTCGAGGACATGTTCTGGGGGGACCGTATGGGTACCGTACAAGACCCGTTCGGGTACAACTGGAGCCTCGCCAGCCATACCAGGGACCTGACGCCGGAGGAAATCCAGGAGGACGCCAAAGCCGCTTTCGCCAAGATGGCAGAAAAGTAGGTCGCCGGAAAAACAATAAGCAGTGTGCACGATTTTCGAGTGCTAACTGAAAATTAGGGAGATACACCGTTTCGTGTTGATTTCCAATGCGTATTTGGGACGATTGGAATCCCTTTGCTGGCGGGTGTTTTTGACCTTCGATCCGTCTCTGGAAGCCACTCAAATCTACGGATTTCAGTCGGTTAGCAAGAGACAGCCTTCAAACAATTCACCATCAGGGTTCGTTTGAGCGAGTATTGGCCATCAATGCAAAAACAATGGTTCCATACGCAATAAATGTTCTGAAATACTCGCCAAGGGCTGCATTCCGAAACAGGTTCTGTCCGGCCTGGGGAGAGACGATGAACAGGAAATGAAATAGGATAATTCCGATCAGCGCGTTATAGACACTTGCGTTTTTAACCGTAGCGCCTCCTGCCAGCAGCGCGGCTATCGAAAATATGTCTGAGTTCAGATGCCCGGTGTACACATTCATCATGCCGATATTCTGGAGATAGACAATCTGCCCCAGGCAGGCTGTAACCGTAGAAATGATAACCGCTTTGATGCGCACAGGATCAATATTGATCCCCAAGAGCTCCGCTTTGCCGGAATCCTGCCCGACAGCCTTGATATGGCATCCGATTCTCGTGTTCAGGATGTAATAGATGAGAATCGAAAAGCCGATAACAACCAGAATCATAAACAAGGGTATTTCCAGGGAGCCGATGTGAATCATCCAGTATTTATCAATGATATTTCGATATTCATGCAGGTCCACCATGCTGCGAACTCCCGCACCTCTGGACAGGATGATTTCCTGGTTGTGAGACGGAATAAATGTGCCGTATCCGACAAGGAATATGAACTGATAGACGCTGGTACCGATAAACCCCATGATCATGGTGGCGACCATTTCCTTGCCTTTAACCCGGTTGAGCACTTTACCGATCAGCCAACCCAGGATTATCGAAAGACCGCATCCGAAGGCCGCAGCACTAATAATCCCCGCAAAACCTTTCATTTGAATGTCCAGGACAAAAAGCCATCCGATTTGCGCGGCAATGGCGCCGATCGTGATCGCAAAATTCAAGCCCATCCCGGCCTTTATCGGGATGATCAGCGCTAAGACCAAGATCCCGTCTCTGATAAAGCGGATTATTACTTCGTTTGTGATAAACGAAAAACCCAATTCAGAATAATGCCAGCCCAAAATGGCCAGAATAACAAAAACAAAAGGCACCGTGATTCTTTTCATCGAATCATTGGCCTTTGTGTTGTCAGCGCATAGAGAATTACTGCGTTGGCGATGAACATCCTCAGTATTTCAGCGGATTCCGGCAATAGCAGTTCATTGGCAATGGGAGAAGACAGGATATAGATGGTCTGAAATAACAAGGTGCCCACAATGGCCTGCAAGATCCGGTTGCTTTTGATGATGGCTCCGCCGATTAATATCGAAGCCGCCGCAGGAAATGCAACCAGAAGCGGCGCATCATAAAGCTCGATAAACCCATAGCTCTGGGCATAGACGATGATTCCAAAACCCCCCAATATCGTAGATAATATTATGGCACAGGCCCTTGTCTTTCCGACGGATATTCCGTTTATGACCGCATAAATTTCATTTTCTCCAAGGGCGGTGATGGCTTTTCCGATTTTGGTTTTAAAGAAAATAGAAAGCAGCAAGCACAACACGACGAAAAGCAGAATCATTCCTGCCGGAATTATGCATTCTCCGATAGGAATCGCGAATATCCGGTTGAGGGTTTTCGCAAAAAAAGGCTCCAGAGTAATGGTGGGGCGCATGCCTTTGCCGCCGATGGGCCACAGCATCACCGGATTTGAAAACGGCGCCGTGGCCCAAAAAATATTCATTGCAGAAACCACGGAAAATCCAATAAACGCAGAGGCGATTTCTTCCCTTCCCTTGACTCTATTCAGCCCGTAGCTATAGACAGTGCCGAACAAAACCGAAAAAGGAATCGAAAACCCCAACGCGATAAAAAACCCGGTCAATCCATTAAAACGAAAATTAACTGCTACGCACATACCCAGCAACCCTGCCATAACCGCTACCGGAAGACCGAAATTAATCCCGATGCCGGCATTCATGATTGGCACCAATGAAAGAACCAGGACGCCATTCATTACCAACCTGACCATCACATCGTTTAGAATGATGTTAATCGGAATATGTAAATAAAATGCCGCAATAAACATCATCGCAATAAATGCGGCGATAATTATTTGAGGGAGGGTAAAGCGCTTTCGGGTCAGCATAGGTGCTTTGCAAATTCCGGATCAGATGCTGAAGGCGGAAGAATTGCCCGGATTCTCCCGTCATGAAATACCACGATCCGGTCGCAGATTTGTTTCAATTCATCCAGTTCACTGGAAACAACGATAATGGTCGTTGACAATTCATGATTGATATCGAGGAAAATATTCAGGATCACTTCTTTTGAAGAAACGTCGATACCCCGGGTCGGCTCTGAAACAATCAGAATTCTGGGATTTGTGGCAATGGCGCCGGCGATGCAGACCTTCTGCTGATTTCCGCCGCTGAGTGTGGCTGTTTTTTGCACTGCGGATTCACAACGAATATGATATTTTTCAATACAGTCTTCAGCGTATTTTCGGGCTTCATCGGAATCAAACATGCGGAAAAGATTAAACGGGAATTTTTTAAGGAATTTATTGTGGGATTGAAACGCGGCAAACGCAATATTCTCTGTTACTGATTGATTCAGAAGAAGCCCCATGGTGTGCCTGTCCTCAGGAATATATGCCACGCCTTCAGAAACCATCCGAACCGGGTTCAAATCATTCATCCTGCGGCCGTTCACGATCAATGCGCCTTTTGTCTCGCATAATCCCATAAGCCCCTGTACAAAAGCGTTCTTGCCATGTCCGGAAAGACTTGTAACGCCGATGATCTCTTCTTGAAAAATCTCAAGATGAATATTTTTAATGCGTTCCATGGGGGTGTTTGCAGAAAAATCCCTTAAAACAACGGCAGGGTGGTTGGATGAAGACAGGGTTTTCCTTAAAGCTTTTACCCTTTTTTGCAAGGTCATGCATTCATAAACCTTGTCTATATCGGCATGTTTACTGGCAAGGGCGCCGGCAATTTTTCCATCCCGCATAATGGTGATATTCTGGCACAGGGAAAGGACTTCTTCGATTTTGTGGGAAACAAAAAGCATCCCGATCTTTTTTTTGGATAAGCCCAAAAGAATCTTGAACAGTTTTTGGGTATCCTCTTTATTCAGCGATGACGTGGGCTCGTCAAGGAGAAGGTATTTCAGTCGCGGGTTATCTATTTCCCTGGCAAGTTCTACAAAATGTTTCAGCTCGATGCTCAGGTTCTGATATTTTTCTTCGGGATTTATGTCAACACCGATGTGTTTGAATAATCTGGCAATGTCTGCGCGGTGCCCGGGCTTATCGATATAAGCAAAATGACTTCCCAGAAGGCGCTTTGTAAACGGTACAGTCTTTTCTCTTGAGAGTTTGATATTCTCGGTAATACTTAACCCCGGAATCAAGGCGGATTCCTGACGGACAATCCCAATGCCGGCCTTGATGGCACAGACAGGGGTAAGCGGAGCGTAATCTTGTTCTTGAATAAGCATATTGCCGCTATACCCTCCGGTCTTCTGGATGAGGGGGTTTCCAGAGAGGATATTTAACAGGGTGCTTTTGCCCGAACCGTTCATACCCAAAAGCCCATGGATTTCACCCGGGTTAATCCTCAGGCTGATATGGTCCAGGGCTTTCAGGTTCCCAAAGCTTTTTGAGACATTATCGACACATAGCATTCTAATAGATGATTGAATCCATAATGATCAGATAGTAGTTGTTAAGCTCCGGCTTCATCTTGTTAAACTCAACATTGACGCCGGCAGTCAGTTTGGCCATGGATTTCAATTTTTCAATATCGGTTTTATCCAATTTATTCTCGATCATCTGTCTGGCGACTTCCACGGAAAATTCCGGGAAGAAAACGCCTACGGGAACCGGCCATGTCGAAAGCCTGCCCGTGCATTCGGCTGCCTTGGCTTTTTCCGTGATCATGGCATTAATCTTATCAAAATTCCCCGCATCTTCTGCTTTTATCTCAAGCCCCATAGCGGCGGGGTACCCCTGGGTCGGGGTCGGACAACACTGCTCCGGCATGATGAATTTAAGCTCCAGGGCTTTGGCAATGATCACATCCTGCATCGGACAATTGGTCCCGAATATGGCGGTATCCTTGCCATATTTGGCGATTTGCCGGGGTATGTCTTCCTGAAGGAATTGCAGCATGGCGGCACGTCCGCTTCCCGCCTGAGGATCCGGAGTGCTGACATCCACAAATTTCATGCCCAGCTTCTCACAGGTTTCCTTCATTTTATCTCTTCTTTTGGAAAGAAGTTCCTTGGCCATGTGGGTGGGAAACGAATAGTGGATAAAAGTCTTTGCGCCCATTTTCCGGGCCTTGGTCGGGATGCTTTCTCCGCGTTTCAGCCAGTCCGTGTCAAAAGCCAGATCCACATATTTGGCCATCATGTCCGGGTCATCCCAGATCGGGGCCGTAATGACAATGATATCCGGTCGCTTTGCCTTGACTTTTTGAATGGCCGGCAGAATACCGGAATAGCCCGCACAGATCACGATCGCTTTCATATCCTTATCATCTGCAAGGCTGACGATCTGTGTAATCGCGGTTTCCTGTTCCGATGAAAAATGTTCCGGCAGCGTGATGTGCTTGATCATGGCGGGATATTTATTGACCATTTTATCTCCCCCCCTGAATTCATCTTCGCTTGCTGAAAGCGTTGGAGTTACCACGCCGATCTTGTAATTTGCCGCTGCAAAAGCGGCCGTGTTCAGGCAAAATGCGATACCAATTAATACCAATCCGATTTTTTTAAACATGGCTTCTCCTTTTTGTGAAAGCGTTTCGTGAGATCAGAACAGAAACTATTCCCTTGCCCCTTCCTTTGAAATGGAGAAAAGGCATTTTTACAGCTAATTTTTTATCATTTCCAGAAAGGCTTCGACCCGGACCTTGATCTGCCCCGAATCGTTTTGAGAATAGTCCGTCTCAATCTGAAGATAAGGTATCCCGCAGATTTCCGTGACAAACCTGTTAACGCTATAGGCTTCAACATTATACGCATGGCAGGCATGCCAGGTTAATTCAACCACACCCTCGATATGATAGCTTTCGATGATATTTTTCAGGATCTCAAATCGTTTTGTATTGGGACTCATGCAGGGGCAGGCCGTTGAAAGGTATTTTTTCGCCAGCGCCGTTAAAGGATCCTCGTTTTCATTGACCAGATCCCCTACGGTTTTCAGCCCCCCGCAATTTTCCATGGCTACAACAATTCCGCCGCCATCTTCAATGGCATCCAGAACTTTCTGGTTGGTCGTCGGACAGCCGGTCAGAAGAATTCTCGGCTTATGGCTGACACTGCTCCCGAATTGGCTGCCACGCTGCCTGATAATGCGGATAGCCGATTTGATCTCTTCAATCCGCCATTCAATATCAATTTCAAATCCGGACATGTTGATGATATTGCAGATTTCTCTTCCATAAACGAGGGGGGTTTTTCCGGTATTCAAATCGAAAACCGCATTAACCACTTTCCGAAGGCCGTTATAAAGCCGAATATTTTCGGACAAGGCAGAATCCGTAATGACTGTCCCTGTCAGTTCTTCAAGGATGGTCTTGACCCTGTAGAGTTCGGCGATCCAGTACTGAAGGCTTTCATCGGTTTCGGATGTCTGAGGCAGTTGCAGGAGGTATAATGGTTTGATGTTACTCAAGAGTTCAAACATCTTCTTTTTGCCATCGCAGGTCGCATCGGCCAGGATGATGTCAACCTCATGAAAAAAGGGGCAGGTGTCGGTCAAGGCAAAGCCATAGCTGGATTTGATTAAAGGGCATAGATTCCTCGGCAGGTGTTTTTCCGCATCCGATATGGTTTTATCGGATCCGGCGCACAAAGTAATCGGCATGGCGCCTGCCGCCGCAATCATCTCTTTTGGCGTAAATGCACAGTAAACCCCTACCGCTTTGCCGCCTTCTTCCTTGAACCTGATCGCTTTTTTAAAAACATGCTCTTCAATATTTCTTAAATAACTTTTATCAAACATGAATGCCCCGCTGAAAAGGAAGTCCGGACCGCTTGGAAAAATCAGTCGTCAATCCATTTAAACAAGGTTGCTGCCAGATGGGCGGGGTAGGAAGGTCCAGGTTCGGTTTTTCCAGCAAGCTTATAAATGATTCCGACAACTTTCACCTTTTTTTCGTATGGATTTGTTTCCATTGTTGAGTTTATCCCCTCCGTTTATATTAAGTCTATGAATTAATCAAATTCATAATAGTTATAACTTGTCGTCTCTTATAACTATAATCTTGGGCACTGCCATCCAAAATAAATTTGAAAACGGTATCCACCGAACTCACTCCCCCAAACAAGGCAGTTGAAAGATGTATTCTTTTCGAATAGTCAAATGGAAGCCTCCGGCGATAACCAGAAGGCATAATCAACCTATATCTATAACCATTATGAATTTGTATTATAAAAACAACTTTACTATAAAGCTGAAAATATATGCTCATGAATCATCCGGGCATTTACCCTCAGACATGAAAATAATACTCACACCCATGCAACGGAACTTCATTAAACCATAGGAGGACAGGATGAAATCTTTTGGAGTGACTTGTTTTACAATCCTTGTAATGCTTTCGGTGCTTTGTTCGGGAAATGCAACGGCCGCTTCTCTGGACAGCTTTGCGGGCCTGGAAGGAACGATTGCAATAGCAGGCGGCACAGCGCATATCCCGGTGATGAACGATGCCGCCAGGGCCATCATGACGGCCCATCCCAAAATCCGCATTACAATTGAAGGAGGAGGCTCCGGGATCGGGGTACAGAAAGTCGGCGAGGGACTGGTGGAGATCGGCAACACCGGACGCCCGCTTTCAGAGGCGGAAGTCTCCAAATACGGACTCAAGTCCTATCCCTTTGCCCTGGACGGAGTGGCTGTCGTGATCCATCCGGATAATCCGATTTCAGGACTGTCGTCTCAGCAGGTTAGGGACATCTTTAGCGGATCTGTCCTTAACTGGAAGGAAGCGGGAGGAAAAGACGCCGCCATTCATCTTTTCACCCGGGATGAGGCCAGCGGCACCCGCGAAGTCTTCTGGGAAAAACTGCTCAATAAAGGGGCGATCGCAAGCGCCGCCAATGTCGTTGCTTCCAACGGCGCCATGAAGGTGGCTGTCTCGCAGGACAAGGACGCAATCGGCTATGTGGGCATCGGACATGTGGATAATAGCGTGAAAGCGGTGGTTTTAAATGGCGTGGCTGCTTCTCAGGAGAACGCCATGAACGGAAGCTACCCGGTGCTTCGCAAGCTTTATATGAACACCAAGGGCGAGCCCTCCCAACTGGTGAAAGCATTCATTGACTACATTCTGAGTCCCGATGGAATAGCGCTTTGCCAAAAACATGGTTACCTGCCCTTGAAATAGAAAAGCCATGCATATCAAATGACAAAGACCCGAACGCCGATTCATCCGCAAGATAACCCATCCGAAAAATGGATTGAATGGAGCCTTTTGGTGGCTACCGCGGTTTCCGCCGGGGCCATCCTGGCCATTTTCCTGCTGCTTTTTTACTTTTGCCTGCCCTTGTTCACGTGGATCCGCCTGTCCCAGGTTCTATCCTGGCACTGGCAGCCTGTTGCAGGCAATTTCGGCATTCTGCCCATGTGCGCCGGCTCGCTTGCCCTTTCGATTCTGGCGCTTGTCTTGGCCTTTCCTCCGGCCATCGGCATTTGCAGCCTGGTTCATGTCCTTTCACGGGGTTTTTTCTCGCGTTTTCTGCTGGCACTGATCCATTTCATGACGAGCATTCCGACGGTCATCATCGGTTTCGTATCGGTTTTCGTACTCGTTCCGCGTCTTCGGGAGTGGCTTGCGGCCGGATCGGGTTTTTCTCTCATAACCGCTGCCCTGACGCTGAGTGTTCTCATCCTTCCCACCATTGTGCTCGTCTTTCATGCCCGGTTGGAGCGGCTCGATCCGCTCCTTCGGCTGACAGCGGAAGCCATGGGATTTACGCCCATCCAGCAAATGCGATATGTGTTGCTGCCCGCTGCCTCCAGAGGCCTGACTGCCGCCGCCGTTCTCGGCTTCGGAAGGGCCATCGGTGATACGCTCATTTCCCTCATGCTGGCCGGAAACGCCGCACAATTTCCCGGTTCGATTTTTGCTTCCATCCGCACGCTCACCGCACACATTGCCCTGGTTCTGGCAACAGACAGCCAGAGCATGGCTTATCAGTCCGTTTTTGCCTCCGGGCTGTTTCTTTTTTTGATCATGGGAGCATTCAATTTTATCATCCAAAAATCAGGCCAAAAGACCGGAGACCGACAACATGAGAAAATTATCTGACAGCTTTTATACAGGATTTGCCTGGCTGTCCGGTATGGGTGCGATACTGGTCGTGATATTCCTGCTTGGATTTTTGCTTCTGAATGGGATGAAAAGCATTACTCCCGCGCTTTTTTTTGGGGAAACGCCATGGTTTGAGGCCATCACCGGTCAAACGCCCGTTTTTGACGGGATCTGGCCGGCCCTCGTTGGAACAATGTTTCTGGTTCTCCTGTCATCAGTTATTGCCATTCCCGTGGGAATCGCCAGCGGAATCTACCTGACGGAGTACGCCTCCCGGCGCCGGCGGGTCTTTCTGGGATGGATGGTGGATTTTTTATCCGGCACGCCATCCATTGTAATGGGACTATTCGGTTTTGCGATGATCCTTCTGCTCCGAAGAACTTTGACCCCCAAAGCCCAAACCAGCCTGTTTCTGGCTGCTTTCTGCATCGCCATGCTCATTTTACCTTACCTGATCCGCACAACCCAGACGGCCTTTGAAGGCATCCCCGAGCACCTGCGTTTGCTCGGTCCTGGCATCGGTTTCAGCAAATGGCAAAATATCCGGCATGTTCTGCTTCCCGTTGCCAGTCGCGGCATATTCAGCGGCATCGTTCTTGCCATCGGGCGCGCATCGGAAGATACGGCCGTTATTTTGCTCACGGGCGTGGTGGCGCATGCGGGAATTCCCCGCAACCTCTGGGATAAATTCGAGGCTCTGCCTTTTCGCATCTATTATCTGGCCGCGGAACACCGGAATTCAAGCGAGCTGGAACAGGGATTTGGAACGGCACTTGTCCTGTTATTCATTACCGGCCTGCTTTTTCTTGCGGCCTTTTTCCTGCAGCGGCGCGCCGAAAAGCGATGGCAGATCCGATGACATCCGGAAATGAGCCAACGGTCCGCATCGAAAATTTATGGGTACGGTTTTTGGAAAAGATCGTGCTCAAAGATATCACGCTTTCCCTCTGGCCCGGCCAACTGACCGTATTGGTGGGCCCTTCGGGATCGGGAAAATCGACATTGCTCAGGTCCATCAACCGTTTGAACGCGTTTTATCCGGACTGCCGGACCGAAGGAACAGTGCGCATCCGGCATCATGGCCGGACCATAGGCGACTACCCGGATTCCTTCCCGCTTTCGGAGCTGCGAAGGCGTGTGGGGATGGTCTTCCAGGCGCCCGCAGTTTTGCCCTTCTCCATCGAAAAAAACCTTGCCATGCCGCTTCGGGTGATCCTGGGACTGACTGGCGGCGCTTTGTCCGAGCGGGTGGAGTGGGCGCTCCGGGAAGTATCTCTGTGGGATGAGGTCAAAGACAGGCTCAAGGAACCTGCGCCAACACTTTCCGGTGGTCAACAGCAACGCCTCTGCTTGGCGCGGGTTCTATCCTTTGAGCCACAGATTCTACTGTTGGACGAGCCGACGGCATCCCTTGATTTCAGGGCGGCAGCCAGAATCGAAGCGCTTTTGTCAAGGCTCAAGCAACGCTACACCATTCTGGCCGTTTCTCACAGTCTGAGTCAGACAAGGCGGATAGCGGACAGGGTTTGCGTGCTCAAGGAGGGAGAACTGGTTCAGGAAATGGCCAGGCAGCAGCTTGAAGACGCCGATGCTTTCCGTCAGCTCATGGAAGCAGCTTTTTGAATTGCATACGAGGAGACTTAACCATGCTTGAAATCAACATCCCAGGCCATGGGATTCTGAATCTCTCACATCTGATCCTGGATTACAATGGAACCATTGCCTGCGACGGACACCTCCTGCAAGACGTGAAGGAGCGCCTCGCCGATCTGTCCACATCACTCGATGTCCATGTCCTGACCGCCGACACCTTCGGCAGCGTGAGAAAAGCGCTTTCCGACGTTGGCTGTCACGTTGAAATCATTTCGCAAGAAGACCAGGCAGAGACAAAGCTCGAATATGTTCAACGGCTCGGCCTTGAAAACTGCGTCTGCATGGGAAACGGCCGCAATGACAGGTTGATGCTTAAAAATGCCGCCCTTGGCGTGGCCACGGTGCAGGCCGAAGGCAGCGCTGTGGATGCCGTTTTTGCAGCGGACATCGTTGTCGGCAACATTCTGGACGCACTGGATCTATTGCGCCATCCATTACGTCTGACAGCAACGCTGCGTTCCTGAAGAAAATCGTCTTGATCTTGATTGCCAAGAGAGACAAAGAGGGGCCTTATTCCGGATTAAGCCCTGTATAATAATTTTTATCATACTGAATTACAGGGGCTGCTTCGCCCATTTTTTGAAACCTGGCTTCAATTTCAGCTTTTTTCTCGTTCGGCTCCGTCAGATCGAGTGTCGCATAAATGCCTTTGGTTATTGATAAAAATTGATTAAAAGGAAATCCGATGATGAGTTCATCGTCTCTCCATCCTGCTTTGAATCTCGTGCCCGAACATAAGAGCGAAATATTAATGTTGTTGCTTTCAAAAGGGAAAGCCGTGCATTCCGAACATACGGCCTGGTTCCCGGCGATTTTATAGGAAGTGTTGTACCCGGACATATGCGTGTAGCCCTGTATGATTCTCATGGCATTATATGGCATCGTAACGATCAATACGATATCCGGTTCTTCATCATACGCATCCACCGGCTTTACCATGACGCCATAGGCTTTGTGCCTGCAAAAAGTCATATTCCGCTGAACATTTTTTGAAGTCGTCAGGTCCTGGTATAATCCCAATTTTTGATAAAACCGCCCGGATGAGGACATTTCATCCGGTTCCACCACACCAAGCGCCTTTGCGGCTCCCATGCATCCGAAATACTCCGCCGATGCCTTTGTAGCCTTTCCGGACATCGCCGCCTTGACCATGACGCAATATGCCAGTTTACCCATGATTTTTTTTGCATCGGCTTTTTCAAATTCATCCTCACTGAACAAAAACTTCACGCCGGCTATTTCCCGGTCCAGTTTCAGTGCAAGATTCACTTTTTTTACAGCTTCCTTGATTATGTTTTTATCCAATATTTTTCTCCTGATTCTCAAGAGGGGAAAAAGCCCCGACAAAGCAATGACTGGTAATTACATGGCATCGGGCTCAAAATTGCCGGATCATTCATCAAACCCGGTGAGTGAGCTTGCCCTGCCGATATTAATCGAGAAGCGTATATTTCCCTTTGTATTGTTCGTTGAATCGTGCTTTGTTTTTATCGGATCTCAACACGGTCATGGCTTCTTTAGCCCATGCTGAATTGACATCTTCGCTCCTTACAATCAACCCGAGAGGGAAATCCTTGTTTTGCGGATCTTCGAACAGGAAGACTTTCGGATCAGCCTTTGCGGCTTCGGCTATAAAAAAAGCCGTGGCGATCACGGCACCCACATCCGGCAAACTACGGGCAGTCTGCGTGATTTCGGCTTCTATCAATTTGATTTTTTTAGGATTTTCCCTGATGTCCAGAATCGTATAAAATGGACCTGTTTTATTATTCAGCGTAATCAAACCCGCTTCTTTCAGAATAATCAAACTTCTGCTTAAATTGGTAGGGTCACCCGGAATTGTAATCCGGGCACTTTGCGGTATTTCGGAAAGTTTTTTATATTTTGACGAGTAGATCGCAAAAAAAGAATAGAAATAATTTGGCTCAACCATTTGCAGATTACAATTATTCTGCTGATTGAATGTATGTATCCACGGTTTGTGATTGGCGATAATGCCGTCGATGCTCCCATCTTTCAGTGCTGTTGCCGGAAGCTGGTTGGCATCGAACATGAGTATTTCAACATTGTATCCAAACGGCGTAAGGCCTTCTTTTATCCACTGTATCATGGGCTCGGACCACGGCATGCAGCCGAGTTTCAGGCTTTTCTTTACCTCTGAAGATTTTCCAGAGGATGGCAAAGAAAAACTTAAAGCAATGACGATTAAAACCATCCCCAAATTTTTTATACCTTTCTTAAACATGATGGAACTCCTCTCCGCTTTAATCAATTATAATATTCTTTTATATAACCAGTCGCCCACCCACTGTATTATAAAAACCATGATAAACAGAATTAATACAGAAGTATAAAGCACCGTGTTGTTAAAGCTTTGATAACCGTAATTCAGCGCTACCGCGCCGATTCCGCCGGCGCCTACGGCCCCGGCCATTGTGGTGGCTGAAAGGAATGTTATTGTCGCAAGCGTCGTTCCGGCAACAACCGACGGAACGGACTCTTTTACCATCACTTTCATGATGATCTGGAAATCCGATGCACCAAATGACCGGGCCGCTTCGATAAGCTGTTTGTCAACCTCCTTTAAACTGTTTTCTATGATTCTTGCCATAAATGGTGTTGCCGCCAGAGTCAGAGGAAAAATTGCAGCCTTCTCTCCAATGGATGTCCCCACGAGAATCCGTGTGAGCGGCGAAATCGCGACAATCAAGATGATGATTGGAAATGACCGGATACTGTTCACGATGAAATCCAGAATTTTATATTTGAAACCATCGGGACGAAGACCATGAGGTCCGTATAGAATCAGAAAAACAGCCAATATGAATCCGAAAACAAATGAAAGGAACATGGAAGCCGAAAGCATCCTCAACGTGGCACCAATTGATGGCGCAATGATTCCATCAAAATATTTCCACCAGTAAGCACAATATTCATCTGTAAACAAAACGCATTCCTTCCTGCCATATTTCCGATTAAGCGATTTCCGGCTGAATTAAGGACAATGCCATCTGGTAGTTATCTTTTCGTTCTTCAACCGGCAACGGCTGAAGTATTTTCCATTTAACATTGTGGCCTGAAAGATAACGCGCAACAAGATGGTTGTCTTTTTCCGGAAAACGGATTACCAATCCTTGCGATTTTTCTCCGCAGAATGTACTCCGCCCGCCCTGTATGGTTATATCGATTCCGAGATTAACCGCCATGCGAGGAATGAATGATTCCATCGCTGTTTCAGATAATACAGTTGATTTCACGCACCCTTCCATCGATATGCCGACTTCTTCACCAAGAAGATTTATCAGTGCGCCGGACTGTCGGCGGAATACTTCCTCAACCTTTCCGAAATCGGCGACTCTGCCGTTTTCAAGAATTGCAATTTCCCGGCACAGCCCACGAAGAATTGACATCTGATGTGTTACAAAAACGATCGTGATCCCCATTTGTCTGTTTATCTGTTTCAATAAAGCGATAATCGCCTTTGATGTTTTCGGATCAAGCGCTGATGTCGCCTCATCACATAAGAGTATATAAGGGTCCATGGTAAGCGCCCGCGCTATGGCCACTCTCTGTTTTTGTCCACCGGAAAGCTCTCTGGGCTTCTGGTTAATTTTTTCCGGTATTTCAACAACCTCCAACAGTTCCCTGACTTTTTTATCGATGAAGCCGGATTTGTATTTCCAGCATCTTAGCGGCAGTGCGATATTATCATAAACGGTAAGCCGCTCAAGAAGGGCAAAGTTTTGAAAAATCATGCCGATGTTTTTTCTGAAGCACATCATGCCGTTTGGAGAAAGACCTTTCACATCGACTCCGTCAACCCGCAGTTCTCCGTTGTCATACTTTTCCAATCCATTCATGCATCTAAGCAAGGTTGATTTTCCAACGCCGCTCTTTCCTGCGATGCCGTAAATGCTGCCCTTCTTTATTTCTAAATCCAAGCTGTGGAGTATCGTCATATCTCCGAAAGACTTTGTAATGTTGTGAGCAGTTATCATTTTTATAGCGAAATAACCTTATCGGCCAACTGCATGGCGGTGACGATATCCAGCATATTGGTGGTTTCGCCGACCTGTTTTCTTTCCAGCAGGTTGAAATGGTTCAGGCAGGTGCCGCACACCAGAATCTTGAGGCCCCCATTTTCATAAGACTTGAGATCGTCAAGCACTTCCGAACCGTCGATCGTCAGTTTGACGCCGTTGTTGACGAATACCAGCCGCCACAGATCCGGACCCATTTCCTTCAGTGTGCGCAGAAAACTGAGCATCAACTTCAGGCCCAGTTCATCGTCTCCGAAACCCATCCGGTCCGTGGCGCACAACACCATGATTTTACTGGAGCCGGCTTCAGGCACAGCAGATATCTCGGGAATCTCCATAGGCTCCGAGCCCAGCGTTCCGATGACCCGATAGTCGGCTCCAGTTTGTTCGAGACTGGTAGCAAATCCCTGCGACTCCAGAAACCGCTGAACATTCTGCTGGGAGGCCGCGTTATCGACAATCACGGATATGCTGGCGGATTTTTCTTCCTGCAGCGCGGCCTTGGTGTGAAGTACCGGAGCCGGACAAGCCAGCCCCCGTGCATCAATTTCTTTCATTAATTAATCTCCTTTTTATCCGGAAAACGGACAGGATAATTCACTGACATGGTAAATATGTTTATGACCGCAATACGAACAGGGTTTATTGAGGGCTACCTTCGCATCCAGGGCCTTATTTCCGGCCGCATCGGTGATGACGCCCTTGTTTTCAACAATTCTGTAATCCGCGCTTTCAAATGCCTTGCTTTCATTAGGGCAGACAAAAATCAATTTCATACGCCTGACTGAGATCCTTCATGCTATTCCACGCTGGAGCATGCGAACGAGAAATTATCCACTAATCACAAACAGCAATTTCCATGGGCTTTCACGGGATTTCCATCGCCAGAAGTGCTGCGCCCAGGGCGCCGACAAGTTGTGGATCTTCCGGCACCAGAACGTTTCTGCCCAGTGTTTCCGCCAGAAAACGCCGCATGCAGGGATTTTTGGCAACTCCGCCGGTAAAAACAATATCGCCGGCGGAAGACACCCGGTTGATCATGCCGGCAGCCCGCTGAATGACGCTGGTGTGAAGGCCGCGGGCGATTTCCCGGCGGTTTTTCCCCTTGGCGATCAGGGAGGTGACCTCGGATTCGGCAAATACCGTGCACATACTGGAAATAGCAAGATCTTTTTCCGCCAGTAGTGCTTCCCGGCCAAAGGTTTCGATGTCAAAACCCAGGCTTTTGGCCATAATTTCCAGGAATTTTCCGGTACCGGCGGCGCACCGATCGTTCATCTCAAATTTTTTCACCTTGCCGGATTCAAACAGACTGATGGCCTTGCTGTCCTGACCGCCGATATCCAGCACCGCCTGAACATCGGAGAAAAAAGCCCGCGCCCCTATGGCGTGGGCTTTAATTTCCGTGACCGTCAGCGTATCAAATGAAATCTCAAACAGATTCCGGCCGTATCCCGTGGCCATGATGCGATCATATTCCACGCCATGGATCAGCTCTTTGGCTGCGGCCATCGGGTCAAAGCCGGTGTCTGTCTGAAGACCGATCACGATTTTTCCCGATTCATCCACCACCACCAGTTCAATGGTGCGCGATCCGATATCGATTCCTGCAAAACGCTTACGCATCCTGATCTCCAAAAAGCTACCGAAGCTGCTCGACAAAGGCTTCAATCCGGGTTTTCAATTGGCCGACATCTTCCATGCTGTAATCGGTTTCGATGCGCAGGGTGGGAATGCTCCTTTCCTCCAGGGCTTTTTCAACGGGAATGGATTCCATGAGATAGGGTTGGCAGAACTGCAGGCCGTAATGGATGACGCCGTCAGCCTCGTATGCGGCGGCCATTTCCTGAATATGTTCCAGACGCTGCGGATTCGGCGTAAATATAGCGCAATCCACCTGATAATAGCGATCCACAATGGCTTCCATCATCTCTTCGACTGTTTTGCCGGATGCATCCGTAAGATTGCGGGTGCCGCGTTCCCCCACGCAGGACTCCTCGCCTACAATCACCGCACCCGAGGTCTCAATGATAAATGGCAATTTCCAGTTGGGTACGGCCTGGGGACAACCGGATATGAGAATCCGGGGCGTCTTCTCAGGGAAAACCCCCTTTTTCTCTGCAATGCGTTTTTCCAGTTCATCGCAGATTTTATTCACAGATGCCGTAAACCGGGCGGGGTTGTCATAAAAGAAAACCTGATTGGCCAATAGCGCATCCAGTCCCGATATGGGCGCCGGGTCGGCTTTTCGCAGGATCGAGAGGCGATGAATAGCGGCGCGCTTGGCATTGACCGTCTGAATCGCCTGCTTCAGCGATTCGGCTGTAATCACAACTCCTGTGAGAGCTTCAACCGCGGTCCTGAACCGCTGGTATTCGGACTTCAAAAGCGCTCTGCCCTGATCGGATTTGACCTGGGGCAGGTCCATCACATAAAGATTGTTCACCAGATGCCCCAACGATTCATAGGCTTTTTTCTTGCCGTCGCAGGTATTCTCACCCACGATCATATCCGCGCTTTCCAGATAGGGACAGACCTTGCCGAGTTTAAACCCGAAAGAGGATTTGATCAGGGCGCAGGTATTGCGGGGCAGGAGCTTTTCCACTTCTGCAGTAGCGAAATCCGCGCCGGAGCACAACCCCACCAGGGTGGCGTTGGCGGCCAGAGCAATTTCCTCGGGAACAAAGACACAATACGACCCAACGATTTTGCGACCGGCTTTTTTTTCATCCAGGAGCTCCCGGATCCGCAAACCATGAACTTCGCTCATCACAAAATCAAAATATCCCATTCCCTCCGGACGATTTTTTTGAGCCAGATAAATGTCCTGATACGCGCCGCCTAAAACATTCAGCAGGGCGTCATGGCCATCCAGGTCAAGCCCCAGATCCTTCCACATTCCACGGTAATCCTCACTCATGATGGTCTCCTCGACATATCCGTTAATAATTAATAAAATGCACGATGTTTATGATTTTTGTCAGATCACTCTGCAATCCCTTTTGATTATGATATTTTTAGATGCATGGAAAGATATTTATATTAACAAAAGCTATTAAGCAAATTCATATTTATTATATATTGTGCGATTTCATTCAAATATTCTATACTTGGGAGATGAATGCTTATCGGCTATAGGAAAGGTCAACCTATAACTTTTATGAATTTGATTTATTCTCAAATATAAATTATGGGGTAAACATAAGCTTCATTCCCTAAAAATCTTTTCAAGGCGCATACAATGAATTTATTTTTCGGCTTTACCTGAAAGTGTTTGAATGCCCCCGGGCTGGCGGGCGCAGGAAAAGACCGAAAGATCATGTCCTTTAATACTCCCTAATCGGCTGTCATTTTTCCTTCTTTCCGTCTTTTCTCAGAATGTTTTCATGGGTTTTTGTACCTGTCCGGTGGTGTTCCCCCTTGGGCAGTCCTCTGGGGAACGCCAAATATCTGCTTAAGTCGGACTGCCCTTTATTTCATATCGGCAATTGTTGCCGAAAAAGTCAAAAAACTATCTATCGGAGGTTAAGTTTATGAAGTTCAACCGTTATTTACAATTTATTCTCGTGACATACCTTGTGGCTCTTCCCCTGATCTCCAGCGCTGAAGATAAGCAGGAGCAAATCCAGGTCTTCATTCCGGAAACTCAGTTTACTTTTCAATCGGTTGTGGAAGGTACGGAAGTTGTCCATGATTTTGCCGTCATGAATAAAGGAACCGACGTCCTATCCATTCTGAACGTCAAAACAAGTTGCGGGTGCACGGCGGTCTCTTATACGCAACAGATCCCCGCCGGCGGCGATGGAAAAATTACCCTCAAAGTGAACACCACCGGATACGGCGGAATCCTGCTGAAGAAGAGCGTCCTGGTGGAAACCAGCGCTGCAAAGCAGCCTGATGTGACGCTTGTAATCACCGGCAATGTTGAAAAATTTGCAAACATCATTCCGGATAAACTGATTTTACGGGGAAACGCCGGCGAGCCCATCAGCGGGTCTGTTACCATTGCGCCAGACTCCAAATATCCATTCAAGATTTTGGAAACAAAAGCGAAAAGTGGTACCGATATTCAGGTGAAAATTGAAGATAAACAGGAAAACAACACGACAATATACATTCTAACCGTTGAGAACCTGAAAAAAAATCCCGGCCGTTATTACGATGTCATTTTGCTGAAGACCGACAGCCCCATCAAGCCGGAGATTCAGCTCAGCGTCTATAGACAGATTCTGGAATCTCAAAAAAAGACACAGTGATGACCGCGGTTTCATAAACACCACGCGAAACGATGGGACGGTGACCAGGGGTGTTTTTAGTGGCAACTGCCTCCTGGCACTGATCCCCGTGAATTATGGGAAGGATAGGAAAAACACACGATGGAAACAGTTAAAATCATTTTTGGGGATAAAGTCTGCGAACTGCCGATTATTGTCGGATCAGAGGGTGAAAAAGGCATCGATATTTCAAACCTTCGCAAGACCACCGGCCTGATAACCCTTGATCCCGGTTTTGCCAATACCGGAAGCTGCACCAGTGCCATCACTTTCATGGACGGAGAAAAAGGCATTTTGCGATATCGGGGGATTCCGGTTGAAGATCTTGCCGAACATTCCATTTTTACGGAAACCGCCTATCTGCTGATTAACGGAAAACTGCCGACCAGCCAGGAGTTGAATCAATTCTCTGTCCTTTTAAATGACAATTCCCTGATTCATGAGGATATGCAGTTTTTTTTCCAGAATTTTCCCAGGGCCTCCCATCCCATGGGGATCATGTCCGCGATGGTGACAGCCCTTAGAAGCTTTTATCCGGAGCTGAAAATCAACGAAGAAGAAATCAATCTGACGGTTACCCGCCTGCTGTCCAAGGTCCGCACCCTCGCCGCAATGTCCTATAAAATATCACGGGGTCACAAGGTCATTTATCCCCGGCCGGATCTGAATTACCCCGCCAATTTCCTGAACATGATGTTCGATAATCCGGTCAGGCCGTATTATATTGACAACACGCTGGTGCAAGCACTGAATGTCTTCTGGATTCTTCATGCGGATCACGAACAGAACTGCTCGACCTCAACGGTTCGCATGGTGGGAAGTGGCCGGGTCAATCTGTATGCGGCGATCTCAGCAGGGGTCGCCGCGCTCTGGGGGCCGCTCCATGGGGGCGCCAATCAGGCGGTAATCGAAATGCTGGAAAGCATTCTAAAGAGCGGCGGGGATGTCAAGCGGGCCATTGAGCGAGCGAAAGACAAAAAAGATCCGTTCCGGCTGATGGGATTCGGCCACAGGGTGTACAAGACGTATGATCCGCGCGCCAGAATCATGAAAAAAATGTGTGACAAGGTTTTGGATAAATTAAAGATCAACGATCCGCTGCTGGATATCGCCAAGCAGTTGGAGGATGCGGCGGTCAGCGACGATTATTTTATCGAACATCACCTTTACCCGAACATCGATTTTTACAGCGGGATCGTGCTTCGGGCCATGGGAATTCCCACCAACATGTTTACCGTGATGTTTGCCATCGGCAGGCTTCCTGGCTGGATTGCCCAGTGGAAGGAAAGTCTGGATGATCCCAACTGGCGGCTGAGCCGCCCGCGTCAGATCTATACCGGTCTTGGCAAGACCCGCTATACGCCGATTGACCAGCGATAGGGAGCCGGACAAATGGCGTCACCACCCTGAGACAAGTTTTCGTGGCGAAAAGATTACATGACACCAACGAATGTTTTCAAATATAACATTTGAACTGTTTAAGGAGAAAAGTGAGTTATGAACATGATTCGGCTGACGATTGACAACAAAGAAATAACCACTCCAAAAGGTTTCACAATTCTTGAGGCGGCAAAAAATACAGGCATAATAATACCAACGCTCTGCTATCATGAAAGATTAAACCCAATCGGGTCTTGCCGCTTGTGCGTTGTCGAAGTGGACGGGCAATCCGAGCCCGTGACCGCGTGTACAACGCCGGTTGAGGATGGCATGTCGGTTGCGACCCAATCGGATCGTCTTTTCCATATGCGCCAGGATGCATTGAAACTGATTTTGGCAAACCACCCACTGGATTGTCCTGTTTGTGATAAGGCAGGCGCATGCATGCTTCAGGATCTTACTGTCGAGTACGGCATTAAAAGTATCGACTGTCAGGTGCCCAAACGAAAGTTTACTTCCGCATATCATACATCCTTTATCAAACATTGGCCGGAGCGCTGTATTTTATGTCAGCGCTGTGTCAATGCCTGCAAGGAAATACAGAACATCGGCGCCCTTGATATCGAAAATACGGAAGACGGACCTCAGCTTTCCTTTAACCGGGACAAATGCGTTTCCTGCGGCGAGTGCGTGCAGGTATGTCCCGTGGGCGGCATGCTCGAGAACAAATCCTCATTTCGCTGGCGGTCGTGGGAAACGACCCGGATACGCACCACCTGTCCCTATTGCGGTGTCGGATGTCAGCAACTGCTGCATGTGAAGAACGGCAAGATTGTCCAGGTGACCGGCGTAGATGATGCCGAACCCAACAAGGGGAGCTTATGTGTAAAGGGAAGATATGGATTTGATTTCATTCATTCCCCGGAGCGCCTGACCACTCCCCTTATCAAGGTAAATGGCAAGTTCCGGCCGGCATCCTGGGATGAAGCCCTGAGCCTCGTTGCGGACCGACTGGGAGAAATCAAGACAACCCATGGACCCGACAGCATCGGGGTGCTGTCCTCGGCAAGAATCACCAATGAAGAAAATTACATCGCCAACAAGTTTACACGGGCAGTACTGAAAACCAACAATATCGACCACTGCGCCCGCCTCTGCCATGCCTCCACCGTGGCCGGTCTGGCCGCATCTTTCGGAAGCGGCGCCATGACAAATCCCATCGGGGATTTTGAAAAAGCAGATGTCATCCTGATTACCGGGTCCAACACCACCGAAACACATCCGGTTCTTTCCACGTTTATAAAAAGAACCGCGATGAAAAAAACTGCAAAACTGATTGTGGTCGATCCAAGAAGGATCAGTATGACCGGTTTTGCCGATATGTGGCTCCGCCAGAATCTGGGCACCGATGTGGCCTGGATCAACGGTATGATGCATGTCATCATTGAGGAAGGGCTTTATGACAAGGCCTTTGTCGAAAACCGCACGGTCGGATTTGATGAGCTGAAACAGGTGGTTGAAAAATATACCCCCGAATTCGTCGAAGCCATTACCGGGATTCCGACGCAAGACCTGATCGATGCGGCCAGGCTCTATGCCGGTGCTAAGGCAGGCAGCATTCTGTACTGCATGGGAATCACCCAGCACAGCACCGGAACGGACAATGTCAAATCCCTGGCCAATCTGGCCATGCTCTGCGGCAATCTTGGGATCGAGGGCGGCGGCGTCAATCCGTTAAGGGGCCAGAACAATGTGCAGGGCGCCTGCGACATGGGCGCGCTTCCGAATGTCTATTCCGGTTATCAGAGTGTGACCGATGCGGCGGCCAGAAGCCGCATGGAAAAAGCCTGGGGCGTTTCAGGCCTTCCGGACAAGATAGGACTTAAAGCAACCGAGATGATCCCCAAGGCCCACAGCGGGGAGTTGAAAGCCCTTTACATCATCGGCGAGAATCCCCTGGTATCGGACCCGGATCTGAATCATGCCGAGAAAAGTATTGCGAATCTGGATTTTCTGGTGGTTCAGGACATTTTTATGACCGAAACCGCAAAGCAGGCGGATGTGGTTCTGCCGTCCCGGTGTTTTGCGGAAAAAGACGGCACATTTACCAATACCGAACGCAAGGTTCTGCGGGTTCGAAAGGCCGTAGATCCGCCTGGAGAGGCCTGGGATGACTGGAAAATCACCTGTGAAATCGCCACGCGAATGGGCCATGCCATGAGCTATGAAAACAGCCGCGCCATCATGGAAGAAATTTCACGAGTCACGCCTTCCTATGCCGGGATTTCATATTCCCGGATTGAAAATGATGGAATTCACTGGCCCTGCCCGGATGCAACGCACCCCGGAACCCCCATCCTGCACAAGGATAAGTTTCCTATCGGAAAAGGGGTGTTTTTCGGCATTGAATATATTCCGCCGGCGGAACAGACCACCGAAGACTATCCGCTTTACCTGACCACGGGCCGCGTGCTCTACCAGTATCACACCGGCACGATGACCATGAAAACCGAAGGGCTCAACGAACGTGCGCCGGAGTGTTTTGTGGAAATCTCTTCAAACGATGCCGGGAAAATAGGTCTTTCGGAAGGCAACAAAGTGGATATCGCATCTCGCAGAGGGATTATTACAACCGTCATCAAGGTTTCTGAAATGGCAGTTGATGGAACCGTGTTTATCCCCTTCCATTTCGCACAGGCCGCAGCCAACCGCCTTACCAATGCTGCTTTGGATCCAATTGCTAAGATTCCGGAATACAAGGTATGCGCGGTGAGGCTTTCCAAGGCAGCCTGATGGTTACCTGGTGCAATTCGGGAAGATTCAGATTGTGATCGACCCGAAGTCACGGCAAATCTTGATCAAAACCATATTCGGTGACAAATGGTTCATTATCCACCGTTCATCATTAATAATGGGTAAACCCCCGGCTCTGCCGGGGGATACTTACTAACACTACAAGGAGCTCAAATGACGTATCAAACAGTTATCATGGAAGTCGGCGATAATTATGTTGGAACTCTTACGCTCAACCGCCCCGAACAGCTCAATACCTTTACGACCCAGATGGCGACGGATCTCCATCAGGCACTTGCAGACTTGGATGCGGACAGGCGGGTTCGCGTGGTCATCATCAAGGGAAGCGGCAAGGCGTTCTGCGCCGGAATCGACATCAATGAACTGTATGGCAAATCCACCCTGGAATACCGGAACTGGATCGAACTGATGGAATCTCCCCTGGCCGCCATCAGTACAATGAAAAAACCGGTGATTGCTCAGGTTCATGGGGTTGCGGCGGCCAACGGCGCGGGGCTGGTGGCTGCATGTGACCTGGCGGTCGCGGCCGACAGCGCCAAAATGGGATTGACAGCCATCAACGTGGGGCTGAACTGCGTCGGGCCGATCGTTCCGATAGCGCGATCCGTGGGAAGGAAACGATCCCTGGAGCTTCTGCTTTACGGTGACCTGATTCCAGCGTCTCGGGCTCTGGAAATGGGTCTTGTCAACAAGATATGTGCAAGGGAGAATCTGGATCAGGAAACGCGGGATTGGGCCGCGGTACTGGCTCAAAAAAGTCCCATTGCGGTTCAGATTGCCAAAAAATCTTTCTATACGGCGGAAGATATGGATTACCACAAGGCTTTTGACTATATGAACGAAGCTTTTGCCCGTCTCTGCAGCGCAGATGATGCCAAAGAAGGGGTATCCGCTTTTCTGGAAAAACGTCAGCCCAACTGGTCGGGAAAATAGCATGAAACACAAGCAAGTTTCTATTCCTTAATTTTTTTGCTGATTGAAAATATTTCGGCAAACTGTTTCTTAACCCATTCGATATGTCAATTTTGGCATAATTGAATAGGCTTTCTTTTGTTGGCTGGCTATCCGGCTTGCCCTGATCATCACACTTGGCGATATCCGCTGGCAGCACAAACGGACCGGCGATAAGTTTTCGTGGCGCTAAGATTACATGATACCAACTGATGTTTTCATAACATTTTAACTGTTTAAGGAGAAAAGTGAGCTATGAACATGATTCGGCTGACGATTGACAACAAGGATGTAATCACTTCAAAAGGCATCACAATTCTTGAGGCTGCAAAAAATGCAGGCATATTAATTCCAACGCTCTGCTATCATGAAAGATTAAACCCAATCGGATCTTGCCGCTTGTGCGTTGTCGAAGTGGATGGGCAATCCGAGCCCGTGACCGCTTGTACAACGCCGATTGAAGACGGCATGTCGGTCACAACCCAGTCGGATCGCCTTTTTCAAATGCGTCAGGAAGCATTGAAGCTGATTCTGGTCAACCATCCGCTGGATTGCCCTGTATGCGACAAGGCCGGGGCATGCAAGCTTCAGGATCTTACTTTCGAATTTGATATAAAAAGCATCGATTGTCAGGCGCCCAATCGAAATTATATTTCGGCATATCAGACAACCTTTATCAAGCATTGGCCCGAGCGCTGTATTTTATGCCTGCGTTGCGTCAGTGCCTGCAAGGAAATACAGAACATCGGCGCCCTTGATATCGAAAATACGGAAGATGGACCTCAACTTTCCTTTAACCGGGACAAATGCGTTTCTTGCGGCGAGTGCGTACAGGTATGCCCCGTGGGCGGCATGCTCGAAAAAAAATCCACATTTCGCTGGCGGGCGTGGTAAACAACGCAGATACGTACCACCTGTCCCTATTGCGGTGTCGGATGCCAGCAATTGCTGCATATTAAGAACGGGAAGATTGTCCAGGTGACCGGCGTTGAAGATGCCGAACCCAACAAGGGGCGATTATGTGTCAAAGGCCGATTCGGATATGATTTCATTTATTCCGAAGATCGGCTGAAGACCCCGTTGATCAAAGAAAACGGCCGGTTTCGGGAAGCTTCCTGGGATGAGGCTCTGGATCTGGTGGCCCAAAAATTTACGGAAATCATCGTTAAGCATGGCCCGGATGCGCTTGCCGGTATCAGTTGCGCCAGAAGCATCAATGAAGATTCCTATAATATGCAAAAGCTTTTCCGCGCGGTGATCGGAACCAACAATATCGATCACTGCGCACGGACCTGTCATGCGCCGACTGTCGCCGGGCTTGCGGCCTCTTTTGGCACAGGCGCAATGACCAATTCGTTTGCCGAGTTCGCCAAAGCCAAAATGTTTATGGTGATCGGCTCCAATATGACCGAAGCGCATCCGGTTGCCGCAACATTTTTGAAAAATGCGGTGATGAATGGCGCTCAGCTTATTCTGGTGGATCCCCGAAAGCATAAACTTGCTGACTTTGCCCATGTTCATGCCCAAATCAAGGTGGGGAGCGACATCTCATTTTTAAACAGCCTCATGCACGTGCTGATTCAGGAAGACCTTTATGACCAGAAATTCGTTGATTCCTGCACCATCGGATTCAAGGAGCTGAAAGAAAAAGTTTTAACCTATCCGCCCGAGGAGGCTTCAAAAATCTGCGGCGTCAGTCCGGACATGATCCGGGACATCGCCCGCAGACTAGCTTCGGTCAAACCCTGCATGCTCTGCTATACACTGGGGATCACCGAGCACACCTGCGGCAGAAACAACGTGGTATCCACGGCCAACCTGCAGATGCTTCTGGGAAATATGGGAATGGAATGTGGCGGCGTGAATCCGCTTCGGGGTCAGAACAATGTTCAGGGCGCCTGCGACATGGGGGCACTGCCCAACGTGTTCCCCGGATACCTGAAGGTGATCGACCCGGAGGCGCGGGCGAAATTTGAAAAAGCCTGGAACGTCGATCATTTGCCCGATAAAAACGGCCTGATGATTCCCCAGATGATGGACGGCCTGGTAACCGGCGCCATCAAAGGTCTTTATATATTCGGCGAAAACCTGGCCAATACCGAGCCGGACATTCGAAAAGTCGAGCACGAGCTGGCAAGTGCGGAATTTCTCGTGTGCCAGGATATTTTTCAGACCGAGACCACCCGCTTTGCGCATGTGATCCTGCCGGCCGCCGCCTGGAGCGAAAACGACGGAACATTTGCAAGCAGCGAGCGACGGATCAGCCGGGTCAGAACCGCCAGCCCTCCGCCGGGGGATGCCAAGCCCAACTGGTGGATCTTCAAACAGATCGCCAAACGCATGGGGCAGGACTGGCCGTCCGACAGCGCCCGCGAAATCTGGGACAACGAGGTTTCCCAGCTCGCCCCGCCGCTGACCGGCATCAAATACTCCCGGCTTGAAGGCGATGGTCTCCAGTTCCCCTGCACCGACGAAGCACATCCCGGCACCTGCTTTCTTCATAAAGATGGGAAGTTTTCCTGCGGTCTGGGGCAGTTCATTCCGGTGGACTGGACACCGCCGGCCGAAGTTGCCGACAAAGACTATCCGCTTGTTCTCAGCACCGGCAGGCGCCTTACCCATTATCACACCCGCACCCAGACCGGGCGTTGTGTAGGCTTGAACGATCTGTTAAGCGAAGAGACTGCGGATATATCCTTTGCGGACGCGGGTGCTCTGGGAATTCTGCAGGGAGAAACCATACGGGTGAAATCCCGGCGGGGAGAGGTATCGATCAAGGCCAATATTACCGGGGAAGTTCCGCAGGGCATGGTCTGGATGTCGTTTCATTTCCGGGAAACCTGCGCCAACTGGCTCACCAATCCCGCCCTCGATCCGGTCACGATGACCGCGGAGTTTAAGGCGTGCGCCATAAGTATTGAAAAATAGGAAGATGCGGCAAATCCTGATGGCGACCGGACATAGTTCGGGAAGATGCGATAAACTTTTTTTGTAGGGGCTCAATGTTTTGAACCCCTACAAAGTGCTTTCCGTGTTTGCCGCGGATAGTTTTTTGTGGGATGCCCAAACATATATCAATGCCTGGGATTCTCTTATCCGTTGATAGTTGATCAATCAGAACAACATGACCCGGCGGTTCCGCAACTGGAGCACCCTGAAGAAAATTTAATGGCGCAATCCAGCTTGAAGCCGTTCACCAGGAAATCGACCTTAATGGGTTTGGCTTTCTCCATGAACTGCTTGTCAACGATGTAGGTGAACCCATCAATTTCAAACACGTCATCCGTGGTTTTTTGCTCATCCAGCGCCATTGCAATGCTTGGCCCGCCGCAACCGCCTTCATTTAAGAAAATACGAATTGGAGCTATTTCTTTGTCTTTGAAATATTCCGTGATCTGGCTTGTCGCTGATGCTGTAACCTCAACCATAATGTCCTCCAATAGTAATAGTGAATAATAGATAAAAATATAATGCACATAGCGAATAATAACTATATATTTTATCTATAATAAATAATCTGATATACTGCTGTTGTCAATGGCGATTTCCCATAAAAATCAAGACGGCTTTCCGACAGATTCCGTGGGTGAATCCTTCCGGATAATTTTTATTCAGGACTGAACCTGTGCAAGCGCAAAGCATTGCCTTCGCTTTTGCCGAGAGGTCGGATCCAAAGGCGGATTCATTGAGGGCACAAAGGTTATTGGAAATACCTTTGGCGCCCTCAAAAATGAACGCTACGCCAGCACCACGACTCAGTATGAAATTTGAATGGTATCTGAAATAAAAAATCCGGCCGCAGAATTCCGGGCCGGACTCCAGGGAGGCAATGCGAGGATTAGGGCTGAGAAGCTGCGAACAAGATCACAACGGGAAGCCGCCCGGGCTCCCGATATGTTCCTCAGCCTAATGGAAGAAATATATTTGCTAGTCGCATGGTATCGCTATCTTAAATGGTTGCATTGTCGCCTGTTCTTTGAATGTGAATTCAGGAAAGGCCGATTGAACGCAGACGCCCAGGTCAAGACGAAAGCAGCCTGCAGAATATAGTTACGATATAGCCACATCGTAACTACGTGTCAAGACAAAAGCGTATTTATGGAAGAAGTTGCCCAGAACCAGCACCCCCCGTTCATCCTTATTCGTTGGGCATTTTATTTCAATATGTTGAAAGTAGAGGCTTGCTATTTGTTCGCAACTAAGCTAACTTTAGTATATGAGAAAAATTAATTTCTACCACCTTGAAAATGGTGACTGCCCAGTTCAGGACTATCTTGACACCCTGTCCAATAAGCAGATGGAGAAGGTTTTCTTTGTTCTTGATCTCATTGAAAATCTCGATATTGTCCCCAGTAAATTTTTCAAGAAACTGGAAGCGACTGACGACATTTGGGAAGCACGGATACAATACGGAAATAACATTTTTCGTTTGTTTGGATTCTTTGATGGGAATGACTTGATAATTTTGAATCATGCTTTCACCAAGAAAACCCAGAAAACACCAGCCAAAGAAATTAAAATAGCCGAATGTCGCAAGAAAGAATATTTCACAAGAAGGAGATAATTATGAGCGACTTACAAAAATATAAAAATAAACGCATGAAAGAAGCTCCTGAATTTTGGCAAAATTACAACGAGCGATTTGAAACATTTAAACTTGGATTATTATTAAAACAGGCTCGCGTTGAAGCAGGAATGACCCAAGAGCAAATCGCCAATGAGCTCCACACGACCAAATCGGTTATTTCCAGAATGGAAAACCATGCCATTGATATTCGGTTATCAACACTTGAAAAATTTGCCAAAGCGGTTGGACGACATATCCAGGTAGCTTTGATCTAATTTTTCTTTTCATTCCACTCCGATCTTCCACTCCACTCGATTCCCTGCCATTTCAAGGGATTTTTTTGCCCAACGTTAAGTTCACCGGAAACTTTGGAGCTCAGCGGAAAAGATTTCCGGTGAAACGCATATTGGGCGCCGCCGTGCTTTTCATTTTGCTCCCCGAATTTCCTCGTGGCAGGCCAATGAACGTTAAATGCCGGGTGGGAGCTTGGAGGTCATCATCTTCTTCCGGTCAATCTTGCGCCCGTCAACAATGAACGTTCCGTCGCCAACAGCGTGAACCGTGCGCTTCTCCTTGCGCGCGGTATCGATGCATGCGGCAACCGCCTCTAACACGACAATATTGTGCTTTTTAACGATGTCGATGACCTTGCACTCTATGTTGGCGAGGCACTCCTTGATCAAAGGCGACCTGACGATTTTGCCCTGCACAGGTGTGAGCTTGAACTTGGCAAACTTATCTGTGTCTTTCCCAGAGCACGTCCCTATACCTACCACCTTATCCAGCATGTCAACAGTGGGAATGGCAATGACACACTCCCTGTTTTTTCGCAACGCCGCGAAAGAGTGATTCCATTCACCCGTGGTGATGGCAAACACCGGAGTGAAATCCAGCACCATGGTCCAGGAGATAGTCATGATGTTGTCTTTCTGCCCATCGTGGGTTGTCACAAGGACTACAGGCCCTGATTCGATTAGGGTAAAGGCCTTGCTCAGTTTCAACTCACGCATGAGAGCACCTCTTGATATTCCTTTGTCCGATGGTCAGGCCAAGCTCGCCCGCTCAATGTCATTAGGCGCCCAACGGTTGAACTGTGCCGCCCGTCTTTTTGGTTTTGGTTTCCGGCCAGGACGATCTGCTCATGATGCTATTAAAACGGTGCAGGACTATATCCGAAAAGAATACCGTTTTGCCGTGGACATGGATTAGCCTCTTAATACGCGAAAAGCTCTTGCAAACAATTGATAATTTCAATCTGCGCGCCTTGGGAAATTACACCAACTTTTTGAATTAACCTGGATTTGTCAACGGCTCTCATTTGGTCAAGCAGGATCAATCCTATTTTATCCTGAAATGTATATTGAATTCTGGTTGGATAGCTAAATCCTTTGGATGTCATTGGAGCAACAATCGCAGTCTTCAGTGCAGACATCTCATCAGGGGAGATAACAACACAAGGCCTTATTTTCTTATTTTCAGAACCTTGTGTCGGATCAAGTTGAACCAGCCAAATCTCAAATCTATGAACATCTTTTTTTACCATTCCCAGTCCCTTTCATCTACCAATGGGGCATCTAACCACTCCTGATCCGCTTCGCTTGATTCCTGGGATTTAAGGGCTTTATCAAATTGTTCTTTCCAGCCTTCTCTGTTCTTCTTAACAGGTTGAATTAACAATCCGTCGTCGATTATTTTGAATTCCAATTGCTTGTCTTCTAATCGTGCTTGCTCGATTACCGCCTTTGGAATACGGATACCCTGCGAATTTCCTATTCTGATTAAAGTCGTCATTTTCGCCTCCAATTGTGGTTAATGTAATTACAATATACCCACAATTGAATCGATCGTCAAATCATATTTATTGTTATTTGAGGGCTAACGCCAAGGGTATCCTGCCGCCGCCCATGAACTACGCTCGGAGAACGCTGGGCTTCGGACTCCCGTTATCGGGTTTGCCCTCAGATTTCACTGTTCCAATTTCACTAAATATGTTGGATGATGGCCTTTCCACTATTGGCTTACTCTTGCCTGACGATATCGACCGAGATCTCCACTGCTGGAATCGTTCCTCTATTCTCAAGCCAGTGCGTGGTGTTCCTATCCTCGGGCCAGCCCACTCCCGGCCCATAGTCCGTAGCGACTCCATTGCGATGGTCCGTGATCGTCCCTTGTAGTATATAGACGGTGCCTGGTCTGTCTTTATGGTCGTGAATCGGGCCGAAGACGCCTCCAGGCTCAATGGTCACCATACGCATTCGAAGTTGGCGCCCCGCCATGCCCTCGATCTCAGGACCAAGGTCAACCGTTGCAAGTAACTTCACCGTAACACCTTTCGTCTCAGGTGCCACCTGGTCGTTGCTCATCGTGCTCTCCTCTCTGTACTTCCAGGTCCTGACGACCAACATCTGCTACTTGTCCGCGGAATGTTTTTGTTGGACCATTTTTCATATCTTTTATTTAATCAATTAGTTGCCATGGCCCGACTCACGAGCAGAAAGCTTCCAAACTCCGCATCCCGCTTTTCACCAGACTCGCTCCACGCCATAACGATCAAACGTATCGTCGCTACTCACCACCGGCATTCCTTCCACCAGTGACTGGGCAATGATCAAACGGTCGAATGGATCGCGGTGATGGAATGGCAAATCCACAACGCGTGCGGCATGAAACACCGAGATCGGCAAGAGCGAAAAGTCGTTGGTCTGCAACTGTTCACCCCAAAACGGTGCAAAAGGGGCGGGAAGCGCATACTTGCCCAGACTGATCTTGATGGCGATTTCCCAAATGCTTGCCGGGCTGACGAAAATCGCCACCTCATTGGCAACTATGATAGCCTGTGCGTTGCCGCTCAACCGGGGATCATCCAGGAGAAACCAGAGCAGTGCCTGCGTGTCCAGTAACAGGCTCATGGCATATACTCCTTAAAGTCATTCAGATGCTCGTCGTCTTCAGATAGCAACGAGAGTACTCCTTTGGCGCTTCCGGGGTGGCGTCTTTTTTTCAGGGGTTCCACCTGGTCTGGAAGAAGGACAACCAAGCGGGCACGTTTCCCATAGGCGTTGTGGAACTCCTCCGGCACGCAAATGTGACCGTTTTCATCAATCCGCGTTTCAAATTCTATGGCTTGCATAAGCACCTCCTCATTGAGTTTCCGATTACGTAGGGTGCGCAGGCTTCATCATACGCACCGGTTTTGCAATATTGAATGCATCTTGTGCAGCCCCGCATTCCAGGTGGTGTGGAGGCCAGGGAGACCCAGCTATCCGATTAGAAATCGTTCCCGAATTTGAAAAAGAGTCGCAAAAATAAATCGTGTCCTTTCGGCAGGGCTGCTCAAATTGAATAATTTTTGCAACAGGGTGTAAAAATTGGAAGCTGACACAAAAAACTTGAACATCGAGTTATACTCTTTCTTCTTTTCTCTCAGTATCAGCCAACGCCCCGGATGAGGAGCGCGCGGGTTTAGCGCGTCTGCTCGATCCGGATTGATGGGCATGGACGTGCAGACTTCGACTCACTGAATAAATTGGAGCGCGCTACGCATCCGGGGCGATGGGACGCCGAAGGCGGCCCATC
>JACRBZ010000003.1 GCA_016219185.1 Deltaproteobacteria bacterium | reverse complement strand
GCCCGGGTGAGCCCGTGCATGCACCCGGAAGCCGTGTTCATGGTGCGGGGGTTTGGCCGAGGCATTCCGGCCGAATCCAGGGCCTGTGGCAAGGGGGTTTCGGAGATTTCACTGATGCGCGGCGGATTGGACCAGTGGGATCCGGCCGGCGGCGGACTGGCGTTTCAGGAGCATTTCGTGTCGGTTAAAAAGGCCTGATGATGGCTTCGTAAAAAAATCCATCAGGCGGAACGCCGGCACTTTGCCATCCCTTTGACTTTTTAGGGACTTATCGTCGTTCATTTTTATGAAACAATTCGAAATTTATGTAAATGGCCAGCCGGTTCCGGCCACCCCTGGACAGACCATTGCGGAAGCGATGCTGGCAAATGGTCTTCGAACCTGCCGGAACACCCGGTCGCATTCTCCCAGAGGGGTGTTCTGCGGCATGGGGATTTGTTACGAATGCCGGATGATTGTTGATGGCATTCCAAATGTCCGCACCTGCATGACGCCGGCAACGCCGGGATCGCGGATCAGGGTCCAGGATGACGGAGTCATCGAGATGGATCCATGATTACGGCGGATATAGTGATTATCGGCGGAGGCCCCGCGGGAATCGCGGCCGCGACGGCTGCGGCGCAGTACGGTGCTTCCGTTGTTCTGGTTGAAGAGAACCTGAACCTTGGCGGAAAAGTCTTATCCCATTCCGGTAAAAGCCTTTCCGGCATCCGCGCCGAAGCCATTGAAGCCAGGGTTCGCCGCCGGATGTTCAAAGCGTTTCAGAAGGTTTCGGACCGGATAACGGTCCATGCCGGAACCCAGGCCTGGCACATCGATGACCGCAAGGAAGTATATCTTCAGCCGGTTGCGGGGCCTGCCGGTGCCGCGCCACCCAGGGTCAGGGGAAGAACCCTGGTGATTGCTGGCGGCGCCATGGAACGGATGATTCCGTTTCCGGGATGGACCCTGCCCGGTGTTTATTCCGTGGGCGGATTAAATGCCCTGGTTCGAAAAGGCATCCTTCCCGGAAAGCGGTTTCTGATTGCCGGAACCGGCCCGCTTCAGGTTGCTTTGGCGCATCATCTGGCAAAAAATGGCGCCGATATCGTCGCGGTGATCTCCCCGCTGTCTTTCACCCGGATCTTTCCCCACCTTAAAGACCTGGTTTCCGGTATCGGAATTTTTAAAATCCTGTCCATCGTCAATTATCTTTTTACCCTTCAACGCTTTCGTATTCCCGTGTATTCATCCGTCACCCTCGTGGAGGCTTTGGGACGGGATTCACTGGATCATGCGGTAATCGCCCGGGCCGATGCATCGGGCAGGCCGCTGCCCGAATCCCGGCGATCTCTGTCAATCGATGCCATCGGGGTGGGGTATGGACTGATTCCGAGTACGGACCTGACGCGGCTCTGCGGGTGCCGTCACGATTATGATGTACATGCAAAGTACTGGAAAGTGCGCTCCAACAGCCATCAGGAGACATCGGTTCCCGGCGTTTTCGTTGCCGGTGACGGATCGGCCATTCGGGGCTATGCTGCTGCCATTGCAGAAGGAAGAATTGCGGGAATAGAGGCTTGCGTCCATCTTGGAATCGTGAGCCGGAAAAATGCCGATGCGCTGATCCGCCCCTTCGCGGTTCGGCTGAAACAAATGAACCGGTTCGGCAGGGCCCTGGATGCCCTGTCTTTGCCAGGCCAGGGAATGGTTTCGGCGATTCCGGATCATACGCTGGTCTGTCGCTGTGAAGACGTGACAATGAATGATGTCCGAATGGCCGCCTCCAGAGGCGCAGCCGATATCAATGACTTGAAACGCAGAACCCGTATCGGCATGGGGCACTGTCAGGGGCGGTTCTGCGGCCAGATCATTCAAGACCTGATGGCGCATGTTTCCGGTAAGCCCATGGCGCCGGAATGCTTTACGCCCCGAATTCCGGCAAAGCCCGTTACATTTAAAACCCTTGCAGAAGAGAGATGATTATGAAGATTCGCATTCTTACCGCAGACCATGTTCGGGAAGTCCTGCCCATGCCAAAGGCCATCGAGGCCATGAAGCGCGCATTTGGCCAGCTTTCGGCCCATCAGGCCGATATTCCGCTTCGGGGACGCCTTGCCACGGAAAAAGGCGTAACGCTGTTGATGCCCGCATATCTTCATCAAAGCCGGGAACTGGCAATAAAGATTGTTTCCGTTTACGGGGACAATCCGCGGATGGGGCTGCCCACTGTGGCCGGCCTGGTCATGGTGCTGGACCCGGAGACCGGAATGCCCCTGGCATTGATGGAGGGAACCAGTCTGACAGCCATTCGAACCGGGGCTGCCGGCGGCCTTGCCGCGGAACTCCTGTCCAGAAAAGACGCCGAAACCGTTGCGCTGTTCGGGGCAGGGGTACAGGGAAAGTCCCAGCTTCGGGGGGTGATGGCGGTGCGTCATATCCGGCAGGTGTGGATTGTGGATTCGTCCTCAAATCAGGCCGAGAAACTTGCCGATGAAATAAAATCATGGCCATCCTGTCCCGGGATCATGGTTACCCGGGATTCCCGAGAGGCGGTCTCTCAGGCGGATATCGTGATTGCCGCGACAACTTCTTTAACCCCGCTCTTTAACGGCAATGACCTGAGGCCGGGTACGCATGTCACCGGGGTGGGATCCTTTACGCCGCAGATGCAGGAAATCGATGAGATTACGGTCCGCAGGGCCAGGGTGGTTGTGGATTCCCGAGAGGCCTGCATGGCGGAAGCCGGGGACTTGATTATTGCCGGTGCGGTCATTTCGGCCGAGATCGGAGAAATCGTCAACGGCGTTTTTCCGCCGCGCCGGAATGATCAGGAAATCACGTTTTTTAAAACAGTCGGCGTTGCGGTTCAAGATGCCGCGGCCGCGGCCGCAGTCCTTGCGGAAGCCACTGAAAGAGGGCTGGGAAATCTGGTGTCATTATCCTGAGAAACTTTTTGTTTTTTTGTGAAAAGAGGCAGCCATGAGAATGGATATTAATTGTGATATGGGAGAGAGCTTCGGAAGCTATCGGATTGGAGATGATGACAGGATCATTGCCTTTATTACATCCGCCAATATCGCCTGCGGCTATCATGCCGGAGATCCTCAAGTGATGGCAAAAACCGTTGCACTTGCCAGGCAGCATCGCGTTTCCATTGGCGCCCATCCGGGATATCCGGATCTGATGGGATATGGCAGGCGGAATTTGGAAACGTTTCCGGGAGAGATTTCTAATTATATCCTGTATCAAATCGGAGCGCTTGCGGCCTTTGCCCGGGCGGCCGGTGTAACGCTTCAGCATGTCAAGCCTCACGGGGCCCTTTACAATCAGGCAGCCAGGGATGAGCGCGTTGCGAGGGAAGTGATCCATGCCGTGAAAGCATACGATCCGGAGCTGATTTTGTTCATGCTGGCAGGGTCGCTTTGTGAAGAAATGGCAACTTCAGCCGGTCTCCGCGTGGCGCGTGAAGCTTTTCCGGATCGTGCTTATCTGAGCAGCGGTCAGCTTGCTCCCAGGTCCATGCCCGGGGCTGTTCTGGATGACCCGGCCAGGGTCAGGGATCGTGTGGTCAAGCTGGCAACAACAGGCATGCTGACCAGTATCGAGGGAAAAGAAATGAATTTTAAGGCAGATACCCTGTGTATTCATGGGGATACGCCCGGTGCCTGGAAACTGGCGGCAGAGATTCACGGCGCTCTGGAAGAAAACGGGATAAAGATCCTTCCGGTTGACCATTGCCTGTAGCAGCGGGGCTTGTGAATCGTTCCCAGGCTTTTGAATAAATGGATTTTTTTACGCAAAAAGTCATTCCGAGGCAAGGAAGAACCCGGATGTCTATCTGGATGCATCCGCGTTCTTCCATGCCCTGGTTTTTAGCCGCAAACATTGTTCTGATAACATTTTACGAGAGGATCAGATGTTACGGGAGCGAATAATCAGCATGGGCCGATCGATCTGCTGCAGGACGCCGGCTGCCACGCTACCATAAAATACCCGAGACATTCCGCTCCTTCCGTGGCTGGCTATCGCGATCAGGTCGGCATTCTCCCGCTGGGCAACGGAAATAATGGTTTCCACCACGGGCCCCTGTTCAACGAATTTGCGGACATCAATTCCTTTTGTCTTGAATTCTCCCAGGTGTCCGGATAGATAGGTGTTGATTTCCTCATATCTGCGGTTGAATTCTTTCAGACTTTCTTTGATAGTGTCTGTCAGCGCGCTGGTTACATGAAGGGATGGATTTGCGATTTGCAGCGGCTCCATGACCTGAAGAAAAATCACTTTTGCATTGTAGTGGATAGCCAGATTTTCAGCATGGGGAAGAATGTGCTCTGCTCTGGCGGATCCGTCTAAAGGAACCAGTATGGTTTGATACATTTTGGAATGACTCCTTAGCGTAAAACCAGTTTCAAGTCTCGGGACTATGGAACGCCTTGGACATGCAAGGAGATGTTGCAGCCGGACTTGTATGGTTGAAAAATGAAGAACTATACGTTTCGCGTTCGAATAATTAATATGGGCCGATCTATTTTTTGCATGACCCCTGCTGCAACACTGCCATAAAATACCCGGGATAACCCGGTGCGGCCATGGCTGGCGATGGCAATCAGGTCCGCATTTTCCCTCTGAGCAACAGAGATGATGGTATCCACTGCGGGCCCTTGTTCAACAAAAATACCGGTATCAATTCCTTTCTTTTGAAAAACCTCCTGAATGCCGGCCAGATAAACAGTGATTTCTTCCTGCTTTCGTTTAAAATCCATCATGTATTCATGAATAATATCCGTTTGAATGGTGGTTTCATAAAGTGAAGGATTTACGAATTGAAGCGGCGGCTCTATAACTTGAAGGAAAATCACTTTTGATTTGAACTGCATGGCCAGACTTTCAACATGGGGGAAAATGGTCTCTGCTCTGGGGGAACCGTCCAAGGGTACTAATAATGTCTGATACATAGAATACCTCCTTTATTAGCTCTGCGTTTTGGATTTTGAGTGGGAAGCCATTTGCTTATCTGTATAAGCAGTAAGCAAAAAGTATGCAATAACAAAATTAGCGCATGAAAAAAATGATTGTCCAGCAGGGCATTGTGATTGGCGTATCGGCAATCAAGCAACTCGCTGTTTTCGGGCTGGAAGGCGCAATGAAACCGGGATTGGGAAAGTGGTTGTTTTTACATGTTGTAAAAATAATTGACTGTTTATGGCCGGTCCTTCCGATGTTTATTCGAGGGGAGATACATGATGTATTTGGATCGTCGGAGGGTGGTTTTCAGTTCAGGCCAGGCTTTGAGCATCCCCCTGGCCTGAACGCATTACGTGTTAATACATGTCATCATCCATGTCACCGGCGCCCGGGGCCGGTTTGGCGGCTTTTTTAGGTTTTTCGGTAATCATGGCCTCGGTGGTCAGCATCATGCCGGCAACGGAAGCGGCATTCTGAAGGGCAAATCGAACCACTTTGGTGGGGTCGATCACACCGGTGGCAATCAGGTTTTCATACTCCGATGTGGCGGCATTGAACCCAAAGTCGTTTTCGCCTTCCATGACTTTGTTAAGAACCACGGACCCTTCGAGTCCGGCATTTACTGCAATCTGACGCAACGGCTCTTCCAGCGCGCGTTTGAGGATAGCAATGCCGTTTTTCTGGTCTCCCTTGACATCCACTTTTTCCAGGGCCTTGATGCAGCGGACCAGCGCAACGCCGCCGCCCGGAACAATGCCTTCTTCAACAGCCGCGCGGGTGGCGTTCAGGGCGTCTTCCACGCGGGCTTTCTTTTCTTTCATCTCGGTTTCCGTGGCCGCACCGATGCGGATTACGGCAACGCCGCCAATTAATTTGGCCAGACGTTCCTGGAGTTTTTCCCGGTCGTAATCGGAAGTGGTTTCTTCGATCTGGGCGCGAATCTGTCGAACCCGGCCTTCCATTGCCTTGCGGTCGCCGGCACCGTCAATGATGGTGGTGTTGTCTTTGTCGATTTTGACGCTTTTGCATTTTCCCAGGTCTTTTAATGTCACGTTTTCAAGCTTCATTCCCATATCTTCGGAAACCATGCGGGTGCCCGTAAGAATGGCGATGTCTTCCAGCAGGGCTTTACGGCGGTCGCCGAATCCGGGAGCCTTCACGGCAGCAACCTGAAGTGTGCCGCGAAGCTTGTTTAAGACCAGGGCTGCCAGGGCTTCGCCTTCCACATCTTCGGCAATGATCAGAAGATTTCTTCGGGATCTGGCGGTTTCTTCCAGCAGCGGCACCATATCTTTCAGGCTGCTGATCTTTTTTTCATGAATCAGAATCAGCGGCTCATCCAGAACCACTTCCATTCTTTCACGGTTTGTCGCAAAGTGGGCGGAAATATAACCGCGGTCAAACTGCATGCCTTCGACCACATCCAGCGTGGTTTCCATGCCTTTGGCTTCTTCAACGGTAATCACCCCTTCCTTGCCCACTTTTTCCATGGCTTCGGAAATGATGTTCCCCACCATTTCATCGTTGTTGGCTGAAATGGCGCCGACCTGGGTGATTTCCAGTTTGTTCTTGGTGGGTTTGGAGATGGCTTTCAGTTCCGTTACGATTGCCGCAACCCCTTTTTCAATGCCGCGTTTAATAGCCATGGGGTTTACGCCGGCTGCAACCAGCTTTTGGCCCTCGTTGTAAATAGCCTGTGCCAAAACCGTTGCGGTAGTGGTGCCGTCTCCCGCAATATCGCTGGTCTTGCTGGCAACCACCTTCACCATCTGAGCGCCCATGTTTTCGTATTTATCCGGCAGCTCGATTTCCTTGGCCACGGTCACGCCGTCCTTGGTAACCGTCGGGGAACCAAAAGTTTTTGCCAGAACCACGTTTCTTCCCTTGGGTCCAAGGGTGACCTTGACTGCGTCAGCCAGTGCATTGACGCCATTTAACATATGCTCTCTTGCTTCAGAGCCGTAACAAATCATTTTTGCGGGCATGGGTAATCCTCCAGTTGTGTCAATTATTCAAATATTGCCAGTATGTCGGTTTCTTTCATAAAGATGTGCTCAACGCCGTTGATCCGAATTTCGGTTCCGGCGTATTTGGCAAACAAAATGCGGTCTTCACACCAGCACATTATCGTTCATGCGTCTGATCTTCATTGCTGTTCGGCTCTCCTTTCCTATGGTTGTTTAAAGATCAGTGATAATTTGATAATATTAAATAATGCTGTGATATTATATGGTTATGTTGATTTTATCATATTTTGTCTAAAACTTAATCATTTTGCCACAACTGTCAAGGCAGGCAAACGGGAATTCGGGAGCCGGATTCTATGCTTCCCTGAGCGCTGTGATGATGTTCATCCGGGATGCGCGAAATGCCGGAAGCACGCCGCCGGCAAAACCCATGATCAGTGAAAAAGACAGGGATTTGATCACGATGCCGGGGGTCAGGGCAAAGCTGAATGCAAGCTCTGAAAAAGTTTGAAAATTGGTGGTGGATACGGTGAGAAACTGTAAAAAGGAAGCGAAAAAAAGTCCGGTGCATCCGCCGATGGCGCCAAGAAGCAGGGATTCCAGTAAAAATGCCGTTAAAATGGTACGTTGTCGAAATCCCAGGGCGCGAAGGGTTCCAATTTCCGCGGTACGCGTGGCAACCGCCGCATACATGGTAATCATGGCCCCAACCACGGCGCCGATGGAAAAAACAATGGTGAGCGACAGGCCCAGGATTCTTAAAAATTTGGCCATGGCTTCAGATTGTTCCTTGTAGTAAACGGTTTCGCGTTTGGCGTCCAGGGTCAGCCGCGGATCGTTCTGAATTCGGTATTGTACCACATCGAATTCGTCGGAGTTTCTTAAATTGAACAAAATGGAAGAATACACGGGCCTTCGAAAGGCCGGCATCAACTGGTTGACGTCTCCCCAGATTTCAGAGCTGTAGCCGGTTGACCCGGCATCGAATATGCCGACGACGCGCCAGGACCGCATGGCAAAAGCCAGGGATTCTCCCAGTCCAGCGCCTTTGAACCCTTTTGCGATGCTTTTCCCGACCATGATTTCAGAAGAGCCCGGCTGGGGCAGTCGACCCGAGAGGATATGAACCTGGGGCCTTAAAGACAGCGAGGCTTCCGAAACCCCTCGAATCACCACATTGGAGCGGCTCGAGGATTCCTGTTTTTCCAGGGTGATCAGCACAACCATTTCCTTGGCGATCATCTGTTTTCCGTCCCGCCCCATACCGATTTCCGGCTGGGTTTCGACAACGGAAGCCTGAAGCCGGTCAATTCCGCTCTGGACTTCAGATCCCGAGGATTTTCGGATGACCACGACGTTGTTGTAAGAGCCGGTATCGACCAGGGTTTTCTGAAGCCCTTCGGCCAGCATGATGATGGCCGCAAACACAAACACCACAAGGGCCATGCCAAGCGCCGTAAGGGCTGTGGTCAGTCTTCGGGTGAGAAGATTTCTCAGGCTGTAGAAAAACAGCAGGTTCATTTATCCGATCCTTCCCAGGCCTTTTGCGATGCGAATCTGCACAACCCGCCAGATCGGGATGACGGCGGCCACGATTCCGACCATTGCCGCCGCAGCCATATCCATCCAGATGGTTTCCGTGGAAACATGAAATACCGGAAAAAACTGGCCTACCGCCTGACCAAAGGCTCTGGCAGCGGGAAAGGTGAGCCCCATGCCCAGCAGTCCGCCGGTGGCCGTCAGTGTGAGGGATTCTCCCAGAATCAGAGCGGCAAGATATTTTCTGCCAAATCCCAGGGTCTTGAATACGGCGTACTCGCCCGTTCGCTCGCGCACCGACATGGCCATGGTATTGGCCACAACCGCCATGATGATGACAATGATCACATAGGAGACGAGTTGAATGACCGTGATAATGGCCTCGCTCATGGTAACAAAGCTCATCTGAAAGGCTTTTTCGGTTTCGGTAAGGGTTTCCGCGTAAGAATTCTTAAAGAGTGCGTCCACGGCTTCGGAGGTTGCGGCGGCCAGATCCGGCCGTTTCAGGCCGATCATGTAAAATCCGACCTGATCCGCCCTGCGCGGATAATTTTTCTTGATGGTTTCGTTCAGATATTCCCAGTGGAAAAAAAACTGGTTTTCGTCAATCGTCTTGTCTTTTCCCTGGTAAATGCCGCGAAGGACAAAGTTCCAGTTGCCCGGGAAAATGGTTCCCCTCAGGGTGATGGTATCTCCGATGTTCCAGCCGAAGCGTCTGGCCAGTTTTTGACCCGCCACGCAGGCCTTTCTTTCCCGAAAGAAGGCGGCGGTTTCATCGCTTGACAAAAGAAATTCCGAATAAAGGTCAAAATAAGTTCTGGGTTCAATGGCAAAGTTGGCAAAGAAGTTTTTTTCATCGATATAAATGCCGCCAAACCAGTTCCCGTAGGAAACGATGCTGACCCCGTCCACACTACGGATTTTTTCCTTGTAGGAAATGGGCAGGGTAAAGATCAGGGAAATGGCGTTTCGCGTAACCAGACGGCTGGCGGACGAAGCCTCAACGCCGGCATACCAGGCGCTGATGACGGTTCGCAGCAGACCGAAAGCCAGAATGGCCACTGCAATGCCGCCGATGGTCAAGAGGGTCCTCAGACGGTGCCTAAAGGTATTCCGGAACAGCAATTTGAGGAGCATCGGTTAAAACGCCTTTTTCCAGATATTTCAGGGTATGGGCTTTTCGGGCTGCGCGGGGGTCATGCGTAACCATGACAATGGTTTTTCCCAGTTCGCCGCAGAGCTGATCCATGAGTCGCAGTACCTCTTCGGCGGAATGCCGGTCCAGGTCTCCCGTGGGTTCATCCGCAACAAGAATGGTGGGATCCGTGACCACGGCCCGCGCAATGGCCACCCGCTGCTGCTGACCACCGGACAGTTGACGGGGATAGTGATCCATTCGGTCCTGGAGGTTGACCAGGGATAGGGCTGTGGCCACATGCGCTTTTCGCGCTTTTTTTGAAAGGCTTGTCAGCATCAGGGGAAGTTCGACGTTTTCAAACGCGGTCAGAACCGGAATCAGATTGTAAAATTGAAAAATAAATCCCACGTGACCGGCGCGCCAGCCGGCCAGCTCAATTTCCGAAAAGCCCGTGATTTCCTCGCCCCCGACCCGGATGCTCCCGGAATCCACCTGGTCCAGGCCTGCAATGAGGTTAAGCAGGGTGCTTTTCCCGGAACCCGATGGACCCATCAAGGCCAGAAATTCCCCTTCTTCGATTTTAAGAAAAAGATGCTCCAGGACAGGTATGGACTGGCTGCCCCGGCGATAAGACTTGACAAGATCGGTGATTTCAATGACAGCCATGTGATTACTGGGCAAGCTTGATCCTTGTTCCTTCGATGATGGTTTCGGTTGGTGAAATCACGACTTTATCGCCGATGTTCAGACCCGACAGAATTTCGTTCATACCGTTCATTTGTCTTCCCGGAACCACCGGGGCGATAGCCGCTCTGTCGCCGGAAATCCGGAATGCAACCGGCTGATTGTTTCGGTAAGCGATGACCGAAGTGGGGACTGCCGTTATCGGCTGCATTTCCGCTTCCGTGATCTCACGAAGTAAAAATGCCACCTTTGCGCTCATTTCAGGAAGCACTTTGGGGCTTAACGCATTGAAGGCAACTTTTACCATGACCGATGCTTTGGTGCGGTCCGCCGTGGGAACAATCATATGAACCTTTCCGGGAAAACGTTCGGAGGGCAGGGCATCCAGATGAATTTCACAGGGCTGATCCTTGAAGACTTTTTCGATATTGGATTCGGAGACATCCACCTCCACCTTGAGAGAATCCATGTCAGCCACGTCCACAACCGCCGCTTTGGCATTGGCGGCCGCTCCCAGCGGGGTGACGATATCACCGATGTCGGCATTCTTGGTCAGCACAACGGCATCAAAAGGTGCCCGAAGATTGGCATAATCCAGGGTGACTTCAGCACCCTGGAGGGCGGCCTGGCTGTTCGATACCATGGATTGATTTGCCTGAACCGCTGCCCTGGCCCGTTTAAACCGGGCATCCGCAGAATCAAATTCAGCCTTGGCGATATAACCGGCTGAAACGAGTTCCTTGCTGCGGTTATAGGATAATGTCGCATCGCTGAGTTCCGCCAGGGACTGTTCCAGTTGAAATCGAGCCGTTTGTACGCTTGCCATCGCTTGATTTTTTACCGCCAAAGTATCTTCATTTTCAAGGCGTGCAATAATATCGCCTTTTTTAATCCGGCTTCCTTCCTCTACCGCCAGATATACGATCCGTCCGGTTATTTTGGTTGCCACCGCGGCTTTTCGCTGGGCAACCACATACCCGCTGGCATTTAGAATCGTAAACGTTTGTGAAGGGTAAATCTTCTGTACGCTGGCAATCTGAACCTGGGTGGCAGGGGTCAAAACGCCTTTTTTGTAAAGAAATCCGGTGGCGATGAGTAGCCCCACAAGGAAAACAAGAAGGACATAGCGCTTTCGTTTGAAAGACCGGTTCGGGATTCCGGATTTGTCTATGCGAAGCTGTGAGAGATCGTTTTCGGTCATGGCTTGGGTTCCGTACCGGTCCGGCGTATCCGGCATTGTTTTTGCAATTTTTGTCGCATGTTGCGGCAATGTGGCTGATAAAAATAAATTATAGCACGGTTGAATCGGCTTGGGACAGAAATAATTGGCCTTCCTTTTTTTCTTGTCATGCCGTCAAATTATTTATATGAAAGAAGATAACAAGTCAGAATGATGGTTTTTCACGGCAAAAAGTCAGGCAAGGATGTGACATATGGATAAACCCGATCGCTCATTTGATAAATTTATTCAGGAACTTGTGGAAAAATGGGGGAATACGCCTGCGGACAGAAATCATGGCGCTTCCCGCATCACGGTGGTAACGGTTTCTTCGGAGCCCGGCAGCGGTGGTCAGGTTATTGCCAGAAACATTGCCGAACAAATGGGATATGATTTGTTCCAGCGGGACATTATCCGGGAGATCGCCGACCGGGCCGATATCGGCGTATCGGTGATTGAATCCATTGAAAAAGAGCGCCTATCAGGGATTGAGGATTTTATTGCAACCCTTGTCAGCAGGCGTTACCTGTGGCCGGAAATGTATCTGGAACAACTCATGAAGGTCATCAGCGTCATCGGCAAGCACGGCATGGCGGTGATCGCCGGGCGGGGCGCCAATTTTATCCTTCCTCCGAATGAAAGACTCAGCATTCGGGTCGTGGCGCCCATGGACTTTCGCGTACTGAACATTTCCAGGCTGCTGAACATTTCCGAAGAGGAAGCCAGAAAACGGGTGATCATGAAAGAAGCCAAGCGCAAGGCTTTTATCCGAAAATCCTTTAATGCGGATATAGCCGATCCCATCAACTATGATCTGACGTTCAACACCGAATTCATCCGCTATGAAGCGGCAGTGGAGGCTGTTCGGCAAATACTGGAGCGTGGAGGCAAATCCGGGTGATCACTTCCTCCCAGTATTTGATATCCTGCCTGCTGAATCTCTTCAAACACCTCCGCAATGTGGGGGGCTCCCCGGGTTTCAAGCTCCAGAGAGACACTGGTGACAAAAAGCGGTACATTCATGACGTTACGGTCATGAAAAATGTGCAGTACATTGGCTTTTTGCCTGGCGACCAGTGACAGGAGCCTTGCCAGCGATCCCGGAGTATCGTCCAACTGGACCTGAATCCGCATGATGCGGCCGTTTTTTAGCAGTCCTTGATGGAGAATTCTTCCCAGAAGCGGGCTGTCCACATTACCGCCGCTGATCACCAGAACCACATTGCCGCCCCTGGGTGCCGAAACCGCTCCGTTCAGAAGCGCGGCAAGGGGGACGGCGCCGGCGCCCTCGGCCAGTATTTTTTTTCGCTCCAGAAGCATCAGAATGGCGCTGGCAATGCTGGCCTCATCCACCAGGGCGATTCGGTCCACGCAGGATCGAAGGATCTCGAATGTCACTTCTCCGATCTGCCGGACGCTGATGCCATCGGCAATGGACGGTTGGGCCCGTACGGTTTTGATATGGCCGCGGTGAAGGGCTTCCGCGGCGGACGGGCAGACGCCGGCCTGGACCCCGATAATCCGAACGTCTGAAGACAGGGCTTTTGCAGCCAGAGCAATTCCGGATATGAGCCCGCCCCCGCCGACGGGCGCAAGAATCATCTGCGTATCCGGAAGATCTTCCAGGATTTCAAGCCCCAATGTTCCCTGACCCGTAATGATATCGACATCATCAAAGGGATGGATGAAGGTTTTACCTTGAGCCGCGATCTCTTTGGCTTTTTCAAGGCTTTCGCCGATGCTTTTGCCCCAAAGAATCACCTGGCCGCCGTAATTGCAGGTGGCTTCCTGCTTGGAAATCGAAGCCCATTCCGGCATGACGATGGTTGCCGAAAGCCCTGCCCGGAATGCCGCCAGTGCAACCCCCTGGGCATGATTTCCGGCAGAGGCCGCAACCACACCGCCGGAGCGGATCTCGTTTCTCCTGGAAATGATTTTGTAAGCCGCACCCCGAATCTTGAAAGACCCGGTTTTTTGAAGGTTTTCAAGTTTTAAGTAGATGTTGCTGTCAAACATCTGGCTGAGTGTTGGGGAGTGCACCAGCGGGGTGTGAATGATATGGGGGCGAATCAGGTCGGCTGCCTGATGGAACTGGTCCAAGGAAATGGCGGAGGAAAGGTCGGATTTCATGGGGATTCCTTATTTGCTGTTATATTTCAGCAAGTTCTAACATATCGTTAAAATCATTGCAAGATGTGTATAATTTAATTATAATAATAAGTTTTTAAAGGTAGATACCCAGGTTTTAAGATTACCCATCATCTTGCCTGTTGCGATTTAAAAATCAATTGGAAAACCCTATGAAACCCGTTGTAGCGCTTGTCGGCCGGCCCAATGTCGGAAAATCCACGCTGTTTAACCGCATCACCCGGACCAAAAACGCCCTGGTGGACAATTTGCCCGGCGTCACCCGGGACCGCCATTATGGCGATGCAGCCTGGGAAGAGGTGGCATTTTCGGTTGTGGATACCGGCGGTTTTTTAACCAGCGACGGAGATGAATTTTCGCCCCTGGTTCGCGGCCAGGTCATGCAAGCCATTCAGGATGCCACGGTTATCGTCATGGTTCTGGATGGAAAGTCCGGCGTTTCCCCGTATGACCGGGATATTATTGAACTCTTGCGCGATGTTTCCCAGCCGGTTTTTTATGTGGTGAATAAAATCGACGGGTTGGAGCGCGAAGTGAATCTTTTTGAATTTTATTCCCTGGGAATCGAGCAATTGTACCCGGTTTCAGCCGAACACAATTACGGGGTCCCGGATTTTCTGGATGAGCTGATTCGGGCCTTTCCCGCGGATTCCGGGGATCGTTCCGGCCAGCTCTCCGAGGATGTCATTAAGATAGCGGTGGTCGGAAGGCCGAATGTGGGGAAATCTTCCCTGATCAACCGTCTTCTGGGAGAAGATCGGCTGGTCGTGAGTGATATTCCCGGAACCACGCGCGATGCCATCGACACATTGTGCCGTCGCGGCGATAAATCCTATCTTTTGATTGATACGGCCGGAATCCGTCGCAAATCCAAGGTCGATGAAAAAATCGAAAAATTCTCCATTATCAAATCCCTCAAAAGCATGGACAGATGCGATGTCGCCCTGATCGTTCTGGATGTTGAGGAAGGCATCACCGAGCAGGACATTCATGTGGCCGGATATGCATATGAAAGAGGATGCGGCTGTATCATCCTTCTCAACAAATGGGACCGGGTGGAAAAAGACAAGAAGACCCTAAAATATCATCTGGAAGATCTGCGGGATAAAGCCAAATTCCTGAATTTCGCGCCGGTCATTACCATTTCTGCGCTCACAGGCCTGAGGGTGGCTTCGATCTTCGGTCAGGTGGACGATGTCTATGGTCAGTACGCCACCCGGATCGGCACAGGCCAGCTCAACAAGCTCTTTGAGCAGGCAACAGGGGATAAGGAGCCTTCGATCTACAAGGGAAAACGCCTGAAGTTTTATTACGCGGCTCAGGTTTCCGTCAAGCCTCCCGCCTTTGTGGCTTTTGTCAATGTCCCCGAAGGAATCCACTTTTCCTACGAGCGTTACCTGATCAATCAGATCCGCGGGGCGTTCGGGCTGAAACATACGCCGATCCGGATGATGTTCCGGGAACGCAGCAATCGAAAACCATAATTGATGAAACCGGATATTTTCGATCATCAGGCGCAAAAAGCAGCCGATGCCTCGCGTCCCCTTGCCGAACGCATGAGGCCCCGAACCCTGGATGAATTCTACGGGCAGCAGGACGTGGTGGGGGAGGGGAGCCTTTTGCGGCACGCCATTTCCGGGGATCGAATCTTTTCAATGATCCTCTGGGGGCCTCCGGGATGCGGCAAAACCACCCTGGCCCGCATCGTGGCACGAGAAACCCGCTGCCATTTCGTCCATTTCTCGGCGGTACTTTCCGGGGTCAAGGACATTCGGGCCGTGATCGAGATCGCAACCGATCAGCAGCGGCTGTACCGGAAAAAAACCATTCTTTTCGTGGATGAGATTCACCGGTTCAACAAATCCCAGCAGGACGCCTTTTTGCCCCATGTGGAAAGCGGGCTGATCACCCTGATCGGGGCCACAACGGAAAACCCGTCTTTTGAAGTGATTCCGGCATTGATGTCCCGTTGTCGGGTCGTTGTCTTAAAGATGCTCTCAACGGAAGCCCTCGAAGCCATTATTCAAAACGCTCTCAGCGATACCGAACGGGGCCTGGGTAAAACCGGGCTGAGGCTGTCCCCGGATGCCGTCTCCTGCCTGATTCGCATGGCGGACGGGGATGCCCGCAATGTTTTGAACAGCCTCGAAGTTGTTGCATCCCTGGTGGTATCTGAACCGGCTGCATCCGAAACAGATCCGTCAGGCGCTTTAATTCAAAGAGAAATAACGGTCCGAGATGTTGAAGCCGCTGTCCAGAAAAAAGCCCTGCTTTACGATAAATCCGGCGAAGAACACTATAACCTGATTTCCGCATTTCACAAAAGCCTCAGGGGAAGTGATCCGGATGCGGCCCTTTACTGGCTGGAGCGGATGATTTCATCCGGAGAAGATCCCATTTATGTGGCCCGGCGCATGGTCCGGTTTGCCTCGGAAGACATCGGAAACGCCGATCCGTACGCGCTGGATATCACGCTCCGGGCCACGGAGGCGTTTCGCATGCTGGGGCATCCCGAAGGGGAATTGGCCCTGGCTCAGGCTGCGGTTTACCTGGCTACGGCACCCAAGAGTAACAGCGTCTATGCGGCAATGGGAAGCGTTAAGAAAGCGATCGGGGATACCGGAGCGATTCCGGTTCCGTTTCATATCCGGAACGCGCCGACCCGACTCATGAAGGACCTGGGATATGGCGACGGATACCAGTATGCCCATGATTTTCAGGATGCGTTCGTTCCCCAGGATTACCTGCCGGAGCCGCTTCAAAACAAGCGGTTTTATCTGCCTTCGAACAGGGGGTATGAAAAAACCATTCAGCAGCGGATGGAATACTGGCGGAAACAAAGGGCTGAAGCCAAAAGACAAAAGACGGAAGACAAGAGGCAGGAATATAAGAAATGATACGAAAAGCAACGTTAAAGGATATCAAGGCCATCCACGGCCTGCTGCAGTACTATGGCACAAAGGGGGATCTGCTCCCCAGACCATTCAGCGAACTCTATGACCATTTGAGGGATTTTTCGGTTTTTGTAACGCCGGAGGATGAGATCATCGGCTGCTGCGCGCTTCAATTCTGCTGGGAGGATCTGGCGGAAATCCGGTCCCTGGCCGTCATGCCGGAATATCTGAACAAGGGGGTCGGCTCCGAACTGGCCGAGTTTGCCATATCCGAAGCTCACAAATACAACATCATCCATGTCTTTACCCTGACGTACCGGCCCAATTTTTTCGAGCGTCTGGGATTTGTCCGCATCGATCGTTCGCGGCTTCCGCTCAAGATCTGGGGGGGATGTATCAATTGCGTCAAGTTTCCGGACTGTGATGAAATCGCATTGATGAAAGAACTGTCCTACGAATCACCATGATCAAACCTGATTTTCATTTCAATCCATTATTCCCTGGCAGCGGCAACCATTCATGAGTGCTCTCGGCATGTCCGCATTGAAGCGGTCCGTGCCTGCCATGAAGACCCGGAATTCTTTTGCCTTGCAGGCGCTGGTATTTTCTCTGGTTTGTGCAGCCTTTACCACGATCTATATCACCCAGCCCGTACTGCCGGTTCTTCGGGCGGAATTCGGCGTGGATGAAGCCAGGGCGTCCTGGACCATTGCCGCTGTCGTTCTTGGCATTGCGCTTTCGAACCTGCCGTTTGGCCTGCTCTCGGACCGGTACCCCATCCGGCCCATTATCCTGATCGGCGGGGTGATGGTTGCCTCATGCGGTGCCGTATGCGCCATGACCGGCAGTCTGGCGGTCCTGATCGTTGCCAGATTTATTCAAGGGCTTTTCATTCCATCACTTACGACCTGTCTGGCCGCGTACCTGGCAAGAAGCCTTCCCGCGGAATCTCTTAATGTGGTGATGGGAGCTTATGTATCCGCAACCGTTGCGGGCGGTTTGGGAGGGCGCCTTCTGGGGGGATGGATTCATCCGCCGCTTCACTGGCGTTTTGCTTTTGTGAGCGCATCGTTTCTGGTCCTGGTTACAACCGTTGCAGCGGTCAAATGGCTGCCTCAAAACAATCGCACGCTTTCGGCGGATGCCGGCGGAGTTGGTTTTATCCGGTTGCTGGCAACATCGGATTTTCTGCGTACCTACCTGGTAGCCTTTGGGGCGTTTTTTGTATTCTCCTCGGTGTTTAATTACCTGCCTTTTTATCTTTCCAAACCGCCTTTCCAGGCAAGCACCGAGATCATCACCCTGATGTATCTGTCCTATGTGATCGGAATCATCATCGGCCCATTGGCTGGAAAACTCAGTAACCGTATCGGCAATGGTTTTACGATGGTCCTGGGCACTGCCATTTTGGGCCTGTCCATGGGACTGACGCTGATCCAGTCGCTACCGGTCATTGTCATCAGTCTGGTGGGGATTTGCGCCGGTTTCTTCGCCATTCATGCCTCTGCTGCCGGTGCGCTCAACCGCAAGCTGACTTCCAGCCGGGGCCGCGCCAACTCGCTTTACGTTCTCTTCTACTATATCGGTGGCGCTATCGGGATAAATTTAAGCGGTTATGCTTACGTTTTCTCTGGTTGGCATGGGGTTGTGGGGCTCATGCTTGCAATACTTCTCATTCCCTTTACGATCGGCATAACGGAAATCGCCAAAGAAAGAAAAAATCGTACAATTCGTTGATTCCAGGGGGGAATGCATTATGCGGGAAATTGAGCAGGTAAACCAAGAACCAACTGCTTTAAAATGGCGGGATGAAACATGAACCGGGATTGGATTTTGATAACCCAATCCCGGGTATCAAAGTCATATCACTAACAGCAACAACTGCTGGTATTACATCCGCATGGATCAATGAAGTATCCGCAGGGATCAACGTAACGCACACAGGGATCTACGACAACGCAACAGGATCGCTCGGATTTTGATTCCGAACTGCTGCTTATTTCCTTGTCGTCTTTTATCGTTTTCTCGTCACCTTCCATAGATATCACCTCCCTCTCTGCCGCTGAATTCGCGCAACTTTCGGTTGAAAATTGAATTCAACGGCGTTCACATCAAATTCCAAGTCCCCGATAAGAATGGACGCTATTTTACGGGAGAATGCTGCATTGATGTAACAAAAAGATAAGTCATAAACCCGAACAGTCAATCGTGGATCATTGCCTGTAAATCGTTTTAGTGGAAGTGCGGCTGACCTTTTTCAAGTTCATCGTCTTTAAATGGATATTTCCGAAGCGCTACGGATGCGGGCAGTCGAATGGTTTCATGGTAAAAAAAGGCTTTCTGGCAGGCGACATCCTGATAATCGTACTGGTCCCAGATGCCGCCTTTGCCCCTGTAAGTCGGTACGCCGCTTTCAGCGGACATTCCGGCACCGGTAAAAAAGACGACTCGCGCATAAGATCGGAGGCTGTTCATAATTAATTTCCTCCATGACTGGCCGGTACCTCGGGTTCCATCATTTGTATCATTATAAAACACAATACTTTTTATTGACATAAAGCGCAAATTCAGTTTTTAAATGGCAAGGCGTGTCAACTCTCACAAACAATTATTCAAAAAGGATAGATCGAATGAAAAAACTTGCAGGAATGCTTCTAATATGCGGGTTGCTTTCGGGATGCAATGCCCCGAAGCCGGAAATGATTCAGGAGGAGGCATTGAAAGCCATTCAGGCTCATCCTGAAATCATCAAGGAGCAAGTACTTAAAACGATCAGGGAAAACCCTGAAGTCATGATGGATGTTTTGAAAGAGAAAAATATCGAAGTCCTTCAGATCGTGGAAAAGGGCAGCCGTGATCTGGCTGAAAAGAAACGGGATGAGCGTTTGAAACTCGACCTTGCCAATCCCAAAAATCCGAAAATTGATCTGACTCGCCCCTTTATCGGTGATCCCGATGCGCCGATTACCATTGTTGAGTATTCGGATTTTCAGTGTTTCTACTGTGGAAAGGCTGCCGGCACCGTGCAGGATCTCGTCAAGAAATATCCTAAAAAAATCCGGGTGTTCTTTAAACATATGCCGTTTCATGAAATGTCCAAAATAGAAGCCATGTATTTTGAGTCCATCGCCAGGCAGTCCATGGAAAAAGCATGGAAATTTCATGATATTGCCTTTGATCGCCGGGAGGACATCCTGAAAGAAAAAGAGAGTGGTTTGCAGGATATCGTAAATCTTCTGGGTGTTGATGACGCCAGATTGAAAAAGGATTTAGAAAGCAAGGAATTGTCGGACATGATTGGCGTGGATTTGCAAGAAGCCCGATCTTTCGGATTCGATGCCACGCCGTCGTTTTTAATTAACGGGGTTTCACTGGTCGGAGCGGTTCCTTTCGAAGAATTCGAAAAGGTGATTCGTCTGATTGAAGAGAAAAAGTAAGCAAATTAGGTTGTTGAAACCATTTGAGAATTCCTGAAAATATCGCGAAAAGCGGCACGGGGCTGTAAAACCGGTTTTAATTCGAATTCAGTTGTGTTAGAGAATTCCATATCGAGAAACCCCAATACGGGATTCATTCACCGGTTGTGTCATTTGTGAGATCCAATGGCTGAACTGACTTTCGAGAATATAGACAACACCGTACTGGATACCCTGCAACCCGCACCGAAATCCTACTGGGTTCTGGTTGCCTTGCTGCTGATGGGGGTGCTTTTCGGTGCAGGGTGCTGGGTGTATCAGATTTTTGTCGGCATCGGGGTGGGCGGCCAGAATAACCCGGTACACTGGGGCATCTATCTGGTCAATTTCGTGTTCTGGGTCGGTATTGCCCACTCGGGAACGCTGATATCGGCCATTTTGCACCTATTCCGGGCAGGCTGGCGCAATCCCATTGCGCGGGCGGCCGAGACCATGACGATCTTTGCCGTGTGCACCGCCGGCCTTTTCCCTTTTATTCATCTGGGCCGTGTCTGGGTGGTTATTTACATGCTTCCGGTGCCCAATCCGAGAACCCTGTGGCCCAATTTCACATCTCCCCTGATGTTCGATGTCGTGGCCATCAGTACCTATCTGATTGTCAGCACCCTTTTCTGGTATACGGGGCTGCTCCCGGACCTGGCCACTGTCCGGGACCGGGCCTTTGGGACCCGTAAACGGATTTTTCAGATCCTTTCCCTGGGCTGGACCGGCACGCATGAGCAGTGGCGCCATTATGCCAGAGGATTTCTGTTTTTTGCCGCTTTGGCAACGCCCCTTGTCGTTTCCGTTCACAGCGTGGTTTCCTGGGATTTTGCCCTCGGGGTTGTTCCCGGCTGGCACACCACGATTTTTGCACCCTATTTCGTGGCAGGCGCCATTCACTCGGGCCTGGCCATGGTTCTGACCCTGATGATTCCCCTTCGGAAGATATTCAGGTACGAAAGCTTTATTACGGTTCACGTGCTGGAAAGCGTTGCCAAAACCATTGTTTTCACCGGGCTGATCGTTGCGTTCGCTTACGGAACCGAGCTTTTCATCGCCTGGTACGGTCGTAATATCGTCGAGATGGAAACATTCCGCTGGCGAGTCTTCGGCGACTACAGCCGGGAGTACTGGATCATGGTTATCTGTAACACTCTGGTTCCGCTGCTCTTTCTGTTTAAGAAAATCCGGACTTCCATTTTATGGCTTTTTGGATTTTCACTGCTCATCAATGTCGGCATGTGGTATGAACGTTTTGTTATCATTATCGGCAGTGTTGCCCATGATTTTCTGCCCTATGCCTGGGGACTGTACTGGCCAAGGCCCATCGAACTGGGAATCATGCTGGGCAGCTTTTGCCTGTTTTTCTTTTTGTTCGTGCTTTTCGTCAAGCACCTGCCATCGGTTTCCATGACCGAAATGAAGGAAACCCTGCACCAATCTGAAATCGAGAAGACCGCAGGGCCGGATGTTGATCCACCTCTTGTCTTATTCTCATCACGACTGCCTGAATTGGTATCTGTTTCGGATCAGCCGATATCCGTTCTGGGGCTGTTTAAAAGTGATGGCCAGGCGGCATCCGCCATTCGCGGCCTGAAAAATTCCCCCTGGACCTTCAGGCGGGCTCATAGTCCAATGCCCAGCCCCGGCATCATGGATGCTTTGCAACTTAAAAAAAGCAAGGTGGGGTGGTTTACGCTGGCTGGTGGAATCACGGGGTTCTTTGCCGGTTTTTCCCTGGCTGTTTTTGCAGCAACTCGCTGGAACATAATTGTCGGCGGCAAACCGGTGATCGCCTGGGTTCCTTTTATCATCGTGGGATTTGAATTTACGATTTTGTTTGCGGTCTTCGGCAATATGATCGGGCTCCTGACCCAGGCCCGGCTTCCGCTGTTTGATCCGCCCGATTGCTACGACCCTCGCTGTTCCGGCGATTGTTTCGGAGTTTTGGCTACCTGTGATTCCGGGCAGCAAACCGAATTGAGCAATTTTTTCCGTGACAACGGCGCCAATGACATAGACGTCAGCCAATCTGATAAAAATAGCCATGGTTTTTAAAGAATCCAAAATCATCAGCAAATCCCTGATCATGGTTTTTTCGACTTTCATGATCATTGGAGCTGTCACGTTTGTTATTCAGGCTTTAGGCGATCATCCTGAAAAAGCATGGCAGACCTATTTGATCAATTTTCTCCTTTTTTCCGCCATTGCACAGGGCGGCCTGCTCTTTTCAATTGTGATGAACACTGTCGGAGCCAGGTGGAGCCGCTTGCTTTCCGGCGTTGCCGAGTCCTTTGCAGCCTTTTTTCCGGTTTCTTTTGTGCTCTTTCTCATTCTTTTTCTCGGAAGAGGCCATGTTTTCCCATGGCTACATGAAGAGCTTAACGGAAAAGAAGTCTGGCTGAACCTGCCGTTTCTGTTTTCCCGCGATTTCATCGCAATGGCCATCCTATATGGTTTGGGGTTTGTTTACCTTTACCATGCCCTGTGGTTTAAACTGCCGCCTGGTAATGAACACCGCGGCCTTTCGGGGGTTCTGAGCCGCTGCTGGCATAAGCATCCACCCGATTTCGGGAAGTATCGCAGGCGGATGACTATCTATGGCAACCTTTACATCCTCTCCTTTGCCCTGGTGCTTTCACTGATCGGCTTTGATCTGGTGATGAGCATGAACCCCAACTGGTATTCAACCCTTTTTGGCGCCTATACCTTTGTCAAGGCGTTTTATGTGGGATTGGGTGCTGTCATCATCCTGGCCTCCCTGCTGCATCTGCATCCAAAGATTGACTTTTCGCTGCCGCCTTCCCAGTTCCATGATATCGGCAAGCTCTTTTTTGCCTTCTGCATGGTATGGGGAGATTTCTTCTATGCGCAACTGGTTGTTATCTGGTACGGCAATATTCCGGAAGAAACCGCTTATATCATTACCAGAACCCTGACCGCGCCGTGGAAAGGTCTTGCCTGGACGGTTTTTCTGGCGGGATTCATCATTCCCTTTCTGATCCTGATCAACAAGAAAATTAAGACCCTGCCCAAAGCCATGACCGTTATCTGTTCTGTCGTTCTTATCAGCATCTGGATGGAGCATTTTCTGCTTCTGGGTCCGATTTACAGTCCCCATGCCGGCCGGTTGCCCCTACGGATGGTGGATGGCTTGATCAGTCTGGGATTTTTAGGGCTGATGGCCGTATCCGTTGCCCTTTTTCTGAACCAGTTTCCGGATGTGTTAAGCCCGAAGCCCCCGGAGGTTCGCTGATGGATGCAATGCTTGCGGGTTTGATTCGAAACAAGGTCCCGGCCATGCTGACTTTGGTGAGTGCAGCGCTTGTTGCGGGTTTTCTTTTTTTCTTCTACGAAACACCCGGAACCCGCATCGGGGCCGAGCAGCCGATTCCTTTCAGTCATCGGGTCCATGTCGGGGTGAAAGATATCCAGTGTGAATATTGCCACCCTTATGTGAGTTATTCCCGGCATCCGGGGCTGCCGCCGGTCGAAAAATGCCTGCATTGCCACAAATACATTATCGCCAATCATTTCTGGATACAAAAAGAGCACCGGTATTTTGACACCCGCACGCCGACGCCGTGGAAAAAGGTCAATTACCTGGCCATGCATGTTCTGTTCAACCACCAGCGGCATATCCGTAAAGACATTGCCTGCGAGAAATGTCATGGCCAGGTGGAGACCTTTGACCGCATCCAGGGAAAAACGTTTTACATGGAGTTTTGCATCGGTTGCCACCGGGAAAAAAATGCCAATGTGGACTGCTGGCTGGCATGTCACAGTTGACGGGAAATATCAGATGACAACGAAACAGCAAACCGGTTATTTATCGATATTCGACATCGGTCCCGACAGGGCTTTCACGCAAGAGGAAAATTGATGGCATTCAGCGCTGCCTTTGAAACAGACCCTTATCTTACTTCCAAAGCCTATTGCCTGACATCCGCGTTCTGGTTTGCAGTGGCGACTTCCGTTGGCATTTTGGCAGCAAGTTATTTGATCGCCCCTGATTTTATGGCCAATATCAGTTTTCTGGAATTCGGACGCATCCGCCCCATTCATGTCAATTTGGTGCTGTTCGGATTTGTCACGCCTGGCCTGCTGGCGGCAGCCCATTATTTCGTGCCAAGACTCATGCGTACGCAGCTTTACAGCCAGAAGCTGGGGCTCATCACGGCCGTGCTGTGGAATCTGGCAATTGCAGCGGGCGTTATCGGCCTGTCCCTGGGGCATACCAAGGCCCGCGAATATGCCGAGTTCGTGTGGCCGGTGAGCGTGCTGATCGTGATCGGTTTCGGACTTATCAGCCACAACCTCATCATGACGGTCAGGCAGCGTCAGGAGCCGATTCTATATGTTTCTGTCTGGTATGTCTGCGCCGCCGTTGTCTTGACCGGCATCACCTATTTTATCGGAAATGTGGTCTGGGAACCCCGAACAGGTGCGCTTCTGGGCATCTCCGATGCGATCGTACTCTGGTTTTACGGGCACAACATCTTCGGGCTCCTGCTCACCCCGCTGTCACTGTCGGTTGCCTATTATGTGATTCCCAGGGTAACCCGAAATCCCTTATACAGCCACTCGCTCAGTCTTTTAGGCTTCTGGGGACTGTTGGTTGTCTATACGCATATCGGTACCCATCATCTGCTTCAGGTGCCGGTGCCCACCTGGCTGAAAGTGATTGCCATTGTCGACAGCATTGCCATGGTGATTCCGGTCATGGTGTTTCTGATCAATATCTGGTATACGGCCAGGGGAAAGCTTGGTGAAATCCATGCCGATATCGCCGGCAAATTCATCTTTACGGGTACGGTGATGTATTTTTTCGTCAGTATTCAAGGCTCCATGATGGCCCTTCCCATTGTCCAGCGGGTGACGCATTTTAATAACTGGGTTGTCGGGCATGCGCACATCGGGGTTCTGGGCTTTGCCGGCATGACTGCCCTGGGTGGGATGTATTACATCCTTCCCAGAATCACCGAAAAACCCCTTTACAGCCGTTTCCTGGCGGATTTGCAGTACTGGCTGGTATTGATCGGCGTGGTGGGCTTTACCATTGTCCTGACGATTGTCGGCCTCATTCAGGGCAATGCGTGGCTTAACGGGGAAACCGTTTACCGCGTGCTGCCGGAAATTCATCTATATTATGTACTCCGCCTGGCACTGGGCGTTTTTGTTGTCATGGGGGCTTACATCGGGCTCTATAACATCCTCCGCACGCTTTTTTTTAATCCCGGAGTCAGGTCATGAAAAGGGAAATGGAAATGACGCCCCAGGCGGTGATTCTGGGCGCTGTTGCCGTATTTTTTGCCGTTGTCTTTGTGATGGTCTTCTGGCCTTATGCCACACGGCACACGGACCCATCCGAGATCTTCCGTGAGCGTACGGATGAGGAAAATGCCGGGCGGGCCATTTATATCGCAAACGGCTGCGTGTATTGTCACACGCAATCGGTTCGTTCCATTGACTGGGGTTTAGGGGCGGAGCGCATTGCCCAGGCCGGTGATTATATTGCGGACCGCCCCATTCTTCTGGGATCGGAACGAACCGGTGTGGACCTGTCCCAGGAAGGCGGCGAGCACCCGGATGACTGGCATGTGGCCCATTTTACCAATCCGCGGTACACGCGCCCCAATTCCATTATGCCGCAGTTCGGATATCTGGGAACGGATGACATCAAACGTCTGACGCACTATGTGCAGAGTCTGGGAAGCAAGTCCGCGGACCATCGCACATCCCGTCAAGATTTTTGGAAAGCGCAGCTTGTTGCTGCATACGAAACCGGCCCCGTGCAAAACGTCAAATGGCTTTCCGACCATATTCCCGAAGGCTGGCGCGTCATCCCCGATCCCTATCCCACATCGGATGCGGGGCTTGCCCGGGGACGAAAAATTTACCAGGATTTTTGCCTGGGATGTCACAGCCCCATTGGCGACGGCATGGGCCCGGCCCAGCCTTATCTTTATCCGCCGCCACTGAATTTTACGGTTCTCAAGGGCCGCGAAATTTCCGGCGGAATCCTCTATTACCAGATCATGAACGGCATCACGGGATCTGCCATGCCCTATTTTAAAAGGGACCTGGAATCAGAAAAAATCTGGGATGTGGGCAATTTCGTGGCAGTGTATTTTATCAACCAAAGCGATGCCGATACCGAGCCGCGGGGTATTGACGCGGCTTATGAACCCTGATGATGAAATCATAACATGTACTTTCCGTTTTTTATCACCTATATGTTAATTGGCTTTGGCATCAGCGGGCTGGTGTTTTTCTGGGCACTGAAAAACAGGCAATTCAGCGATCAGAAGCGGGCGGCCTTCCTGCCGCTTCAGCATGATTCGGAAAGCCGGCCGGTCAGGCCCCGTAGAATCCACCGCCTTGAGGCGCTCGCTTTACTGGCCATGGCCTGCCTGGGGCTCCTGATCAGTGCATCCGTGCTGGCGTTTTCCCTGCTGAAGGCCAGGTAAAAACTGAAAGAGACACGGGGAACTTACCATGCGGTTATTTAATCTTTTAAACATTCAGCATCTCGTTCTGGCCGTTTTTCCGGCGCTGCTGTGTGTGGTGCTCGTGGGCATTGCCTTGTCTTTTTCCCATTTTCGCGGCAATATATCGGAAGATCGCAGCATACGGGTAACAGGGATCTACCCGGATGGCATCGAAGAAAGAGATGCCCCGTTCCCTTTGTTTCTATTTTTGGTGATTCTCGGAACGGTGCTGTGGGGTATCGGATATATTTTTATGATCGGCCTGACCGGGGAGGTGATTTAACATGGAAATCCATGCCCGTTCGGAGCGCTCTACCTGGATCATTATCCTGATGTTGATGATGCTTATTCTCGGCAAAGGCCTGTTCGCTTATCTTCTGGTCGGCGATAAGGGCCAGCCCGGCTGGGATTATCGACCGGTACAGGATGTTCCCGGAGAATCCCCATACGCAATTTATGAACCGCTCCCGCATCGCCAGCACGTTCGGGGCAGGACGGGGGAATAAATGAAAAAACGGATGCTGCCGCTGATCATGCTTGCCGTTCTTGTTTGGGCCGGCTATGCCGCCTTGATGGCCTATGACAAGTATTTCCCTTATGGCCGGATGCGGGAGACTCCGGCAGTCAGGCCCTATGAAAAGCCCATTCCTGTCATGGAAGCCGGAACAGTCCCGGTGGCAGACCCCGAGGCAGCCTATCAAGCCATGGAGGCGCGCAAGCTGCGCTCTCCGCTGTTGCCCGGTGATCCGAATGCCATCGCCCGCGGGCAAGTCGTTTATGCCACGTTTTGCCGGCAGTGTCACGGCAGGGATCATGACGGCAACGGCACCGTGGGCCAGAGTTTCTCACCCCTTCCCGCCGATTTAAGATCGTCCCGGGTTCAGGAGTCAATGGACGGAGTTTTGTTTCAGCATATCAGTTGCGGAGCCGGCAGCGGCAGCCGGCAGCCGGCCCTTGCCACCACCATTCAAATCAGCGACCGCTGGAGCGTCATCGCCTACATCAAATCCATCGGCGTCCGGGGCTAGCCTGCATCCCGTGGCCGAGGCCCTTCACACCTGCGATTTGTGCGGATTGACCGCCAGATGCACGCCCGCCGAGCTTCCCGCCACCGAAAAGCCCCTCTGGTTCTGCTGCCAGGGCTGTAAAATGGTCTATATTCTGCTCATGGAAGCGACTGGTTCCCCGGATCCCCGGTCTTTCCGGGAAACCGAACTCTTCAGGCAGTGCCGGGCCGCCGGCGTCATTCCCGGATTGGAAACAGATACGGAAACATCGCTGCAAGCCCCTGTTGCGGCATCACGCGGGCAGATGGAGCCGGCAGGCCATCAACTGGATCTGGACCTTCGAATCAGCGGCATGTGGTGCCCGGCCTGCGCCTGGGTCATCGAGACCGCTGTATCCCGGGTGACGGGCGTTTATAAATCCTGCTGCCGCTTTTCTTCGGACCGCTTTCACTGCAGCTATGATCCGGCAACAACATTGCCGTCTCAAATTGTTCAGGCCATTGAAAAGCTGGGATACAAAGCCGCCCCGCCAGGCGGTGACGCGCACTCACGGGAAAGGAAAAGTGCCTGGATTCGTTTTGGAATCAGCGCATTTCTGACCTTGAACATCATGATGCTTTCCCTCGCACTTTACGCCGGATTTTTTACACATCTGGCCGCGGTAGACATTCAAATGATCGGCTGGCCGGTTTTCGGGATGGCAACCATCGTGATGATCCATGGGGGGCGGCCGATCTTTCAAAAGGCTTGGCATGGACTGGTGGCCGGGTCGGCCGGAATGGAGGCGCTCATCAGCATGGGGTCCTTGAGTGCTTACGGGTACAGCGTGTTTAATCTGTGCCAGGGAAGCTTTTACGTGTATTTTGATACGGCCTCCATGCTCATCACCCTGGTGCTTCTGGGTAAACTCATCGAAGGCAATGTCAGAAAAAGCATTGAAGCCAGTCTCGATGCATTCCTGAACCTGATGCCGCAAAAGGTCAGGCGCTGCAGTTCCGGCTTTCCCGAGGGTCGCTATGAGGCCGCGGAGCGGCTGGTTTCGGGTGACGTATTCATTCTGACAGGCGGCGAAATCGCGGCAGCCGATGGTGTGGTCATTGCCGGAGCCGGCCGGATCGACATGTCATCTCTGACCGGCGAAGCACTGCCCGTTTCCGTCAAAGCCGGGGATGCCGTTTTGAGCGGCAGCAAGATGCTGGGCGGCAGGCTTTCGATAAAATCCTCGGCTGTCGGAACCGATTCCACCCTCGGGCAGATGATTCGGCTCATGGAAACGGCCCTCAGCCGGAAAATCCCCCTGGAAGACAGAACCGAGCGGATGCTGAGGTGGTTCGTGCCCGGAATTGTCCTGGTGGCCATTGCTGCCGGCGCTGGCTGTTTTGCGGCCGGAAGGCCGCTGGAAGAAAGCCTGCTTCGGACCATTACCGTCATGGTGATCTCCTGCCCCTGCGCGCTTGGCATTGCCATTCCGCTGGCTCGCGTTGCCGGCATTTTCCTGGCAGCCAGAAACGGGCTGTTGGTGTGCGATTTTTCCGCATTGGAGCAGGCGGACCGCATCACAACGGTGGTCTTTGATAAGACGGGCACATTGACCACCGGGAGTTGGTCTCTGCTGGATATCATTTGCCTGGGGATTTATGAAGAAGAGCGGATACTGGCCTGCGCCGCAGCCCTTGAAAGCCGATCGGATCACTTCATTGCAGTGGAAATCCGAAACAGGGCCTTGCGGCAGCAGGTTGACATTCCGGATGCCGAAATCATCAATGATGTGGGGCAGGGCATAGAAGGCCGGGTTGACGGACTTGCCGTCAGGATCGGTTCCCCTGCCTGGGCAGGCCCGAAAAGCAGCGGCTCTGTAAATTCCGAATGGAGTAACGGCGCGGCATCTGTCTCGCGGGTATTCATGAGCATTGCGGATCAGCCGGCTGCTGTTTTTGTTTTTGGCGACCGGATTCGGCCGACAGCCTTGGAGGCGCTGAACGCCCTGCGGCAAATGGGAAAAAAGCTGGCCATGATATCCGGGGACGAACCCGGGGCCGTAAAATACGTGGCGGATACGCTCGGCATTCATAACTTTCGAGGCGGGTTGAGGCCCCGGGAGAAAGCCGAGTTCATTCGGGATCTTTGCCGGAACGGCGAGAAAACGGCCATGGTAGGTGATGGCGTCAACGATGCCCCGGCGCTTGCCGGGGCGGATCTGGCGGTTGCGGTCCATTCCGGCAATTCACTGGGATGCGGGACCGCCGGAATCATCCTGGTGCGCAGTGATCCGGCCCAATTGCCGGATCTGCTGAATCTTGCCCGGCGTGTGAATCGTATCATCACCCAGAATCTTTATTGGGCGATCATCTATAACCTGATCAGCATTCCAGTCGCCGTCAGCGGTCTGCTGAATCCGCTGGTCGCCGTCATCGCCATGTTGCTGAGCAGCCTCAGCGTTGTTGGCAACACGCTACGACTCATAAAGAAATAAGGCGTCCCTTCCCCTGAGCAGTTTCTTGTTCCATTTTCCATATCAAAACGATATTCCGGCGACCATTCGGGCTGAGACCGCGAAGGCAAATGCGCAGCAATGAGGCTTCTGCATTCAGTACGCCCAATTGTAGCGCGGTGAATCTGACCAAGGTATCGGCTTGAATGCGAACTGGAATTACATGATCAGTTTGATGCTGCGGAATAATAATTTCAAGCCCATTCCCAGCATGAGCAGACCGGACAGGATATCGGACTGGCGCTGGTATCGTCTCATGATTGCGCCAATGCCCGTGCCCAGGAGCAAGAGTCCGGGAAGGGTGCCCAGACCAAAAGCGCCGGTCAACAGCATGCCCTTGATGACGGATTCGGCCGGTAGTGCCCGGGCAAATGCCCCATAGGACAGACCGCAGGGCAGCAGACCCATCATCAGCCCCATCAGTGCCATGCCGGTCGCTTTGCCGTCCTGCACGGCAGCCTGGACGATGCGGCGGTATCCGGGAATGTGTCCCGGAGTGGCGGCCGCCATCCATGAGGGCTCGGAAACCAGACCGATTCGGCTGATACCGAACAGAAAGAGAAACAAGCCGGCGATCAAGGCAAAACCGATCTTGCCCCGCGTCAGCCAGATCTGGGGATCGGAAGACGTGACTGCGGCGATTTGCGGCAGGCTTGCGCCGATTGCCGCCATAATCGCTCCGACAGCGCCGTAGGTGGCGATCCTTCCGAAATGGTAATACAGATGCGGCATGAACCGTCCCGTACGACCGGGAAAGGCAATGATCAAAGGGCCGCACATGCCGATGCAGTGACCCTGGGCCAGAAGGCCCAGGGTGAACATGGAGAGAATATCAATGGTTTCCATTTATATCCAGAACCGACCGATGCTACATCCTTTCGATATTTCCGCGCAATTGGGCGATTTCGATGCTCAGACTGACGCACTGCTTGCCAAGCAGGCAGCTTTCGGCGTCTCCGGGCTCAAGAAAAGTTTTCAGCTCATGGCGATCTTTTTTCAGGTCAACGACCCACCTTTTCTGCGTTGCATCATATTCCACTTCGACGTCGATGCCGCAGGCCCCGATATCCGGATAAATTTCTCTGATTTTTTCGCAAATCTGTTTTTTGTCGATCATGAGGTACCTCCTGGATAAGGTTCTTGTATAAGTAATTCATAAATACAACGGACCGAAATCACAACTCTTTATGGAGATATTTGTAATTTTTTTCAGGGATAAACCCGCATGTACCCTTTCCCATCAGAGGCACTCACGGGGAGTCGCCCCTCTGCTGAAAACCCGAAGTTACAGACTGATATTTTTTTCTTTATTTCAATACTAATCATACCCATTGGCGGAATCAATAGAAATCTGTTCTTGACGCTGCAACTTTTCTGCATCATAGAAGAACATTGCGGATAATACAAAAAAATAATACGGAAAGAGGTCGGCAGGGTTTCGAAGTTTTTCAGGTTTTCAGTATTGGAGAAATCGTAAGGATTATCAACCGTTACTGCTCTTGATCCGTTTTGAAAGGATGGGAATCATGGCTGCGTCAGATAATAAGGGGATTCTTCTGGAGAGTGGTACGAATGAACTGGAGCTGATTGAACTCTATATTGACGAAGTGGGAGGATACCGGGGATATTACGGAGTCAATGTGGCAAAAGTGCTGGAGATCATCAGTCTGCCGCCGAGCATTGTTAAACCGCCGAATGCGGCGCCCTTTGTCGCGGGTGTTTTCAATCACCGGGGCAAAGTCATCATTCTGGTCGATCTGGCCCTCTGGCTGGGCAAAAACCGTCTGGAGGGAGGAAACCCCATTGTGATCATCACGGAGTTCAACAAGGTGACCTCCGCCTTCCTTGTATCCGGCATCACGAGAATACACCGCTCCAGTTGGGCAAATATCAAGCCTGTGGACCCGTACATGCAGAATTTCTGTGATGCCATTACCGGTCTCATCCATCTGGAAGATAAAACGGTTCTCATGCTGGATTTGGAAAGGGCCATCGGTGAGATTGATCCCCGCCTTGCCGTGCCACAGCTCCAGCCGGGTGAAGTAAAAACACATGCTCCAGAAACCGTTAACGCACGACTGCGCTATCCCTTGCGCGTTCTGCATGCCGATGATTCCGGCATGATCCGCCGGGCAACGAAAAAATTTCTGGAAGAGCTTCAGGAATTCATCGTCACGTCAAAGGTGGATGGCAGCGAAGCCTGGGATTATCTGCTGGATCTCAAGAAAAAGGCCGGCGAGCAGAACAGACCCATTACCGATTTTATCGATATCGTCCTTTCGGATGTTGAAATGCCGCAGATGGATGGCTACCATTTCTGCCAGAAAGTAAAAAACGACCCGGTTCTGAAGGCCCTGCCGTTTATCCTGTTTTCCTCGCTGATAACGGATAAACTGCGCCACAAGGGCGAATCCGTCCATGCCGATGCCCAGCTTTCCAAGCCGAACCCTGATGAACTGGTCCAGAACCTGAAAGAGATCATGTTGAAAAGATTGGAATAACGAGGGCTGTCCAGCCTGAATGGGATGTTCCCGCACGAAACAGCAAGGAAACGATAGTTATGAATAGAATAGCGGTATTGCCCGGAGATGGGATCGGGCCCGAAGTTATGGCGGAAGCGCTGAAAGTTCTTGAAGCGGTCAGAGAAAAATTCGATTTTCAGTTTGAATATCAGGTTGCGGATATCGGCGGGTGTGCCATCGACAGCAGCGGTGTGGCGCTTCCTCCAGAGACGCTGTCGCTATGTGAAAACAGCAGCGCCATCCTTTTTGGTTCCGTGGGCGGGCCCAAATGGGAGAAGCTGGCGCCGGAAAAACAGCCGGAACGGGCCGCCCTGCTTCCTCTGAGAAAACATTTTAATCTTTTTTGTAATCTTCGGCCTGCAAAAGTCTATCAGGCCCTTGCCGCCGCCAGTCCACTGAAACCTGAAATCGTGGGTAACGGGTTTGACATTCTCTGTGTTCGGGAATTGACCGGAGGCATTTATTTTGGAACACCCAAGGGGCGGGAAGGATTTGGTCCCGGGGAAAAAGCATTCGATACCATGGTTTACACCCGCCGGGAGATCGAAAGGATAGCGCGGGCCGCATTTGAAATCGCGCGGCGCCGAAGAAAAAAGGTCACATCCATCGACAAGGCCAATGTGCTTACCGTCATGGTCTTCTGGCGGGAAATCGTCAGTGAGGTGGCAAAGGATTACCCGGATGTGGAACTGGATCACATTTACATCGACAATGCGACCATGCAACTCATCAAAACCCCCCAGCGCTTCGATGTGCTGCTTTGTGAAAACATGTTTGGAGACATCATATCGGATGAATGTGCCATGCTGACGGGCTCCATGGGCCTGCTGCCATCGGCGAGCCTGAATGAGAGCCGGTTCGGCCTCTTCGAGCCTGCCGGAGGATCGGCGCCGGATATCGCCGGCATGGGAATCGCCAATCCCGTGGCCCAGATTCTATCCGCTGCCATGATGCTCAAGTACAGCTTCGGTCTGGATCAGGCGGCAGGTGCCATTGAAAGCGCGGTGGCCGATGCCTTGTCATCCGGAATTCATACCCGCGATATCGCATTGGATAAAAATCAGGCGGTCGGCACATCGGCGATGGGTACCGCCATCGCAGAGCGAATTATCGGTTCATGAAAGAATGCAGTCAATCCGTCAACCGGTTTGTTTCGCAATGCGTCAGCGACACGCTGAACGGACTGCGTGACGGACTCTCCCATTTTTCAGGCCCAAGCCGTGCTGCCGTCATTTTCTGTCTGGCTCCGGAATCTCCGATTTACATCTGTGATCCCCAGCATCTGCTTCGCGGACATGAAACCAAATTCAGATCTCTTTACCTGGAGGCGGATCACTGGCGTCTCAAGGCACCACTCGATCCCGGCAAATCCAGGTTTGCCCATATCCAGTTGGAAAAAAACCTCCAACTGGCCGGTCTCATCTCCTTTGGCGGGCGTTCGGGTTCGGTCTTCTACCAGATGTGGTTTACGGAACACCACCCGGACATTTGTTCGGTGGGGCCCACCGAAAGGTGGCTGGAGCATACGGCATTGCGGCTGTCGCACGACATTGCCAATGGATGCGATCTGTACACCGGCATTTCCGGCACCTTTCTGAGGGAATATGCAACCCATGCAATTCGGGATCAGGTTGTCGATGAAATGAACCTGTATCTGGGTTGGGATGCCCATATCCGGGTGTATCCCGTCCTGGATGCCATTTTGGGCATTTCCAAGACCCGAGAGGAAGGGGCATGGCCCAGGGGAGAACTGCTGTTTGTCGAACCCCGCTTTTTACCGCAGATGGCTTTTCTGGCGCGCTTCCGCAAATCGGAACAACCCCGGCTGGACAACCTGAAACACGTCCGCAAGCTGCTGCTTTCCGTGGAGCAATCGGATCATAAACTGGTCTCCGATGGCAAGGCCATTATTGGGATCAGTGATGGAAAATTGCCAAAATTTTCCATCCGCGCCAGTTTTTTCGGCAGGCACGGTTTTTTGAAGGTCAATCAGGATACCCTCTGCAGTTTTGAAGACGGCAGCTTTAAATCAACAACCCGCCAGGCAAAGCTGATTCAGGTGGAAGAGGCCCTGCTGGAATCTGATCTGTCTCCGTCAGAAGGAAATCTTCTTTTTAGAATTATTGCTGAGATTGTTCATAATGCCGAGGAGAAAAAATTCGGATGCACGCTGATCATAGATCTTAATTCAGAGCCGGTTTCTATTTCGGGACAGGCGCTTGAAGCCCCCTTGGATCTCAGCAAGGAGAATTCACTGGAACTCACAAAATCCCTGTCCAAGGTTGACGGAGCCGTGCACATCGGCGCGGATCGCCATCTTCACGGTTTCGCCTGCCTGTTGGATGGCCGCGCCATTTCCGGCGAAGATCGCGCCCGTGGCGCCAGGTTCAACTCCGCGCTACGGTTCTCCGCCGAGCATGCCAATATTATTGTGGTCGTTGTGTCGTCCGATCGCCCGGTTTCAGTCATCCAGAATGGCGTGGCCGTCAATTCCCAATGTTCATGGGATCCCGTTGACTGCTGCATATTCACCCCTGAAACCCTGGAAAATTGGATCGCCGCATCTGATGCATAGGTGCACTTCGCTTGTTAATTCCATACACGTAAAGTATGTTTCGAAAAATTCATGCATTTCTTTGGGAAAAAAATCATTTTCAAGTTGTTGTTGAGTTGAAGAAAATTTGTTTTGGGGAGAAACGTTAATGTCCCGAAAACGGTCCCGATACAACCGGTTAGTTCTGTGCCTTTTCGTTCTCATCGCCCCCTTTTTTCTCATGGCAGCCACGACGTCGGACCTGACCAGCCTCAGCCTGGAAGAGCTGATGCAGATCCCGGTGTTTGGGGCATCCAAATTTGAGCAGAAGACCTCAAACGCGCCATCGTCCATCACCATTGTCACCAGTGATGATATTCAGAAATACGGATACCGTACGCTGGCTGACCTGCTGCGCAGTGTGCGGGGGTTTTACGTCACATATGACCGCAACTACCAGTATGCCGGCATTCGGGGGTTTGGTATCCCGGGCGATTACAACAGCCGCATTCTGATTCAGATCGACGGCCATCGCATC